>NZ_MRYB01000013.1:0-87004 GCF_001921755.1 Psychrobacter sp. Rd 27.2
GGCTCGTAATTATAAGTCTATGCTGTATCTAGCTTGTACTATGATTCATTGCAAACTGAATTAGGGACACGCCCTAGGGCGTGTCCTCAATTCAATCGATAGCCATCTAAATGGGCTAAAAATGGCTAAATCTGGCCAAACGGTGTCAAATAGCTGACAAATATCTTGATATTATCTGCGCTATTTTCCTTGTTTGACGGCGATTTATCTCATTTTATCACCATTTTTAAAATGAGGACACGCCCTAACAAATACCGTTGGATTAATAACAAAAGGCAGTATTTTATGACCACCATACTTCTGGCACGTCATGGTCAGGCGTCCTTTGGACAAGCAAACTACGATCAGCTCTCAGAGCTGGGCGGTATTCAGGCGCAGATGTTAGGTGAGCATTATGCAAACACCCAGCGCCGTATCGATGCCATCTTTACCGGCAGCTTGGTCAGGCAGCAAGACTCAGCGCGGCATTTTTGGCAGCGCTACCAGTCTTTTGCGAGTAGGGATCAAAGCCAAACGCCGCCGCTCGTATCTGCCATTGACTTAGACAACACGGATCGCTATGTCTTGCCGCAGTTTGATGAGTTTAATCATCAAGATGTCTTGATTAAGTCTCATCCAGCTTTTGGCAATCGCGCGGCAATCGCGGCCGAGATTGCGCAAGCAGAGGTCCCATCTAAGCGTTTGGCCGAGCTGTTTGATCAAGCGATGCAGCGCTGGCATGGCGGCGAGTGCGATGATGACTATCTAGAGAGCTGGCCACAGTTCAACGACCGCGCCCAGTTGGCGCTTGAGCAGGTACGACAAAAAGTGGTGAATATGAGCCTAAATCGTGACAGTACGGTGCTGGTGTTTACCTCAGGTGGCGTGATCGCGGCCATCACAGCTCAGCTATTAAAGCAGGGTAGTTCAACGGCTTATCAGATTAATAAAAGTCTGGTCAATACTGGGGTGACGGCGATCACGTTTAAAAATGAGCGGACGCGTTTGCTGTCTTTAAATGAGTATAGCCACCTATTTTCTGCAGGCAAAGGATTTGTGACTTGGCGATAAGCTGGTATCTGACGGCATGGATACGCTATAGTAGGACAACAGCGCTCGCGGCTGCGGCTAAGGACGAATGCGATCCTCTATGATCGCCGCGTATCATCCGCTTATCTTGTCTGATGATAAAATAAGCGCTATTTCATTATAAGATGTCAAGGACTGTCTATGCAAAATCATATTTTAAAGGTCGTCAAGAAAAACGCCCAGCAGCGCAAGCGGCAGATATTAAGCGCGCTATATCCTGATCGGTATCTAAAAAAACGCAGCAAACAACAAGTCGGGCGCGGCAAAACCGTACTCATCACAGGAGCCAGCTCAGGCTTGGGTGAGGGGATGGCCAGACTCTCTGCCAAGCTGGGTTATAATCTGGCGATTTGTGCGCGCCGTACCGATCGCCTAGAGCGTTTAACCTCAGAGCTAGTGGCAGAGTATCCGGACATTCGGGTCGAATATCGCGCTTTGGATGTGAGCAACTATGACGAGATATTTGCAGTGTTTGATGCCTTTGCTACGGACTTCGATGGTATCGACCGTGTGGTCGTCAATGCAGGTGTGGGAGATAGCCGCCGTATTGGTAAAGGACGTTTTGAAACCAACCGTCATACAGTCGAGATCAATTTTATATCCGCGCTGGCACAGTGTGAGGCGGCGATGAATATCTTTCGCGCACAAAACAGCGGCCACTTGGTGGTGATCTCTAGTATGTCGGCCATGCGCGGTTTGCCCAAACACCTAACGGCGTATGGTGCAAGCAAAGCGGGGCTGGCGCATCTTGCAGAGGGTATTCGTGCTGATATGCTACTTACCAATCTGCCAATTCAGGTGTCTACGATTTATCCAGGCTATGTGCGTACCGAGATCAATGAAAACGCCAAACCGCTGCCGTTTGAGGTCAATGCCGAGACGGGCACCAAAGCCATCGTTGCCGCCATTGAGGCTGAGGTAGAAGAAGCCTGTGTACCAAGCTTGCCGTGGTCGGTGGTGGGTAAGGCGATGAAGCATCTGCCATTACAGGTAGTCAATAAGTTTGGCTAGCATCTCACTTAAAACGCAAATACAATGAAAATATAAATAGACAAAAAAAGCCCTCTATACAGATATAGAGGGCTTTTTACGCTGCAGTATCCGCAGTGTGAGACGCTTTGACTAAAGCGTTTGCGGGTTGTCGAGTTGATGCTGTTCGCGCAGCTTTTGCCGCAGTACCTTACCGACGTTACTCTTTGGCAGCTCGCTGACAAACTCGATATGACGCGGGCATTTATAACCCGTTAAGTTGTCTAGCGCAAAATCCTTAATCGCTTCTTTGGTGACATTGTTGTCCGCTGGCACGATATAGATTTTGACCGCTTCACCTTGATGCTCATCAGGGATACCTATCACCGCACAGTCGACAATGTCGTCGCTGTCCAACATGACAGACTCAATCTCATTAGGGAAAACATTAAAACCAGAGACCAAAATCATGTCTTTTTTGCGATCGAGTAGGGTAAAGTAGCCTTTTTCATCCATACTAACGATATCACCAGTACGGAAGTAACCATCACTGGTAAACTCTTTACTGTTGTCTTTATTAAAGTAGCCTGAGGTGACATTTGGGCCTTTGATGCACATCTCACCAGCCTGATGGGGTCCTAGGCGCTCACCGTTTTCGCCAACGACGATAATATCGACGCTCGGGACAGGAATACCAATAGTGCCATTGAACTTACGATCTGTGATGACATTGGCCGTACCAGCGGCCACGCCTTCGGTCATCCCCCAGCCCTCGATCATCGGGCATCCTGTCACATCCAGCCAGCGTGCAGCGGTTTGTTCAGTTGCCGCCATACCACCTGCCTGCGAGATACGTAGCGAGCTAAAATCCAAGTCTTTAAAGTTTGGCTGATCCAGTAGACCTTTGAACAGCGTATTGACCGCTGGAAAAATATGGAAAGGCTGTTTTGATAAGGTTTTGACAAATCCTGGCATATCGCGCGGATTAGGAACCAAGATAAAGGTATAACCTGAGCGCATGCCGAGCAAGCTGAGCATAAAGGCAAAGATATGATACAGCGGTAGCGCCATGACCATATTGATATACACTTCATTGATCTCAGAGGTGACCGGACGATACCATGCTTCTGACTGTAGGGCGGCTGCCACCACATTGCGCTGTGTGAGCACGGCACCTTTTGATAGTCCTGTGGTACCACCAGTATACTGCAAGATAGCCGTTTGGCTTAAGCTGGTTTTTGAGGGCTGAAACGGTAGGCTCTTGCCTTTTTTTAGGACATCAGGGAATTTGGTGACGTTATATTTAGGGTCATTGAGGTTGTACTTGGGTACCAAGCGTTTGACTTGACGGATAACGGTATTGACCAAAATACCCTTAAGCCCCATCATATCGCCCATTTTGGATAAAACAATACGTCTAATGGCCGTCTCTTCGATGACCTGCTCGAGCGCTTGGGCAAAGTTGTCTACCACAAAGATAACTTGCGCACCTGAATCGTTGAGCTGATGGCGCAGCTCGCGGCCAGTGTATAAGGGGTTGATAGGCGTACATACGTAGCCTGCGCGCAAAATACCGATCATCGTGGGCAAATACTGCGGCACGTTTGGCATCATCAGTGCCACCACGCTACCTTTGGGGATACCCTGCGACTGTAGCCATGCGGCGACGGCCAATGAGGCTTTGTCGACATCATCATACGTGTGCGTCACGCCCATACAGACACTCATAGGGTGCATACGAAAGCGGTTAAAACACTCCTCGTATAGCTCGATGAGGTTGTCGTATTGATCAGGGTCGATGCTCTTTGGTACGTTTGCTGGATAATGAGCAAGCCAAGGCTTATCTGTAGTCATATTTAGCGTCCTTAATTTTGATATAAGTTAAGGTTCTATAAGAAAGTAGTCACATCCTTGTCAACGATATGCGCTCAATCACTGAGTGCGATATGGCCGAGTGCTATCCTATCTATTACTGACTGCTAACATATGGTGGCCTTTGTACAATGGTGTTTAACGATCAAAAATGCTGGTTTGAATGGGTTAAACGATTGATTGTGCGCCTCGCCTTCACACGAGGACAAATAAAACATATATATGGTAAAACGACGATATTCTGTTGTTTTAACGAATACTTTCTTTAATTAAAGCAACAGAATAACACGTGATATATTTCGGCAATACATTAACACAACTACAACGTAAGTCGATATTATTATACTAGAACTTCTTAGTACATATATAAATTTGATTAATCAAATAAGATGTGTTGCAAGTGAAATAAGATAAATGGCCATCAAACAGGGATGAGCTGTGGGGGTGTTGTCTGGCGCGACCGCTTATCATAGAGATAATTGGCTGGCGAAGGCGATTCGTCAATAGTGACGATAACACAGAATAAAGATTGAGTAAAAATTCTGTGAGGTCAAAGCGGATAAATAGGTAGTAATGAGACAGATAAGCCATCATTCATGCATCAAGCAATAGTAAGTAATAAAAAGATCTAAAGATAAGGGCGCTGACATAAAAGCGCCCTGCAAAGGCAAGGCGCTATGATAAAGCTTTGATAAAGTTTTTATTATGAATGACGTGTTTACAGTCTTGGATGATCTGCGTCGTGTTTTTCGCGCAGTTTTTGCCGCAGTACCTTACCCACGTTGCTCTTTGGTAGCTCGCTGACAAACTCGATATGACGCGGGCACTTATAACCCGTTAAGTTGTCCAGTGCAAATTCTTTGATGACTTCTTTGGTGACGTTGTTGTCCGCAGGCACCACATAGATTTTGACCGCCTCACCTTGGCGCTCATCAGGAATACCAATGACCGCACAATCAACGATACCGTCGCAGTCAAGCATGACAGACTCAATCTCATTAGGAAAGACGTTAAAACCAGAGACCAAAATCATGTCTTTTTTACGGTCTAACAGTCTAAAGTAGCCTTTTTCGTCCATGCTGACGATATCACCAGTACGGAAATAACCATCGCTGGTAAAGTCATCACTGCTGTCTCTGTTTAAATAACCTGAGGTGACGTTAGGGCCCTTGACGCACAGCTCGCCTGCTTGGTTTGCACCGACGCGCTTGCCCTCATCATCAACCACGATGGCATCGACGCTAGGGACGGGCACACCAATTGTCCCGTTAAACTTACGATCTGTGATGACGTTGGCCGTACCGACCGCCACGCCTTCGGTCATCCCCCAACCTTCGATCATCGCACAGCCAGTGGTCTCAAGCCAGCGAGTGGCGGTTTGTTCGGTCGCCGCCATACCACCTGCCTGCGAGATACGTAACGAGCTAAAATCCAGGTTTTTAAAGTTTGGATGATCCAGCAAGCCTTTAAATAATGTATTGACCGCGGGCAAGATATGGAATGGCTGTTTTGATAAGGTTTTGATAAACCCTGGTATGTCGCGAGGGTTGGGTATCAAGATAAAGGTATAGCCTGAGCGCATGCCAAGCAAGCTAAGCATAAAGGCAAAGATATGATACAGCGGTAGCGCCATGACCATATTGATATACACCTCATTGATCTCAGAGGTGATAGGGCGGGTCCAAGCCTCTGATTGCATCGCCGCCGCCACGATATTACGCTGCGACAAGATGGCGCCCTTTGATAATCCTGTCGTGCCGCCGGTATATTGCAAAAACGCCTTTTGATCAAGTGACATTTTTGGCTTTTGAAAGGGAAGGTTTTTGCCTTTTTTGAGCACATCAGGGAGTTTTGTGACTTGATACTTTGGGTCGTTGAGCTTGTATTTGGGGACCAGACGTTTGACTTGGCGAATGATGGTATTGACCAAGATGCCTTTGAGCCCCATCATATCGCCCATTTTTGATAAGACAATACGTTTGATTTTGGTCTCGCCGATGACCTGTTCGAGCGCTTGGGCAAAGTTGTCTACCACAAAGATAATTTGTGCGCCTGAGTCGTTGAGCTGATGACGCAGCTCGCGGCCTGTATAGAGTGGATTGACTGGGGTGCATACATAGCCTGCCCGCAAGATACCAATCATCGTGGGCAGATACTGCGGCACGTTTGGCATCATCAGTGCCACCACACTGCCTTGTGGTAGTCCCTGAGATTGTAGCCATGCGGCGACGGCCAACGAGGCTTCATCCACATCATGATAAGTATGAGTCACGCCCATACAGATACTCATAGGGTGCATACGAAAGCGGTCAAAGCATTCCTCGTACAGCTCCATTATGCTGCTATATCTATCAGGGTTGATAGTCTTAGGTACACCATCGGGATAATTGGCAAGCCAAGGTTTGTTCGGCATCATAGTCAGCGTCCTTGAATTTCAAAATAGGGTAGGAGGGTGTATCAAAGCAGTCTTATCCGTGTCAATAAAACACACCAGCGCTGACAGAGGTAGTTTGTCGCTGCGTGCGTCAACATCCGTATTTATTGACTGGCTGCTCAGTTTTTTAATGACAGGGCATGTTGCACGGTAATCGTCAACTGCTTCAGTGACCGCAAAAACCATGCGCTATTATTAAGACATCAAAACCACGGCATCAAAAAAATAATACAATTCAGAAATACAGTAGCATGAATGTTGGCCAAGGCAACAACGGTATATGATACTGATCAGTTCATTTAACCATCAGCCATAAAGTATGAGGTAGATTAAGCCTGTACCAGAGAAGTTATCTATATATAGTTGACAGTTACAGTGAACGGATAATGAGAAGAAGTGAGGTTTGATGGAGTAAGTTGGGTGACTGTCGATTGAATTGAGGACACGCCCTGGTAGAAGCCAGCAATCAGGGAAGCGAGAATTGCTGGTTTGTATTAAAAAAACGGCGGTAAGTAAGTAGAGCGCTGATGGTGCAGCCCAGTGTGCTACTCACACAGATCAAAAACATGGTGACTATTTGATAGCGAATGGCTTGGGTAGGGTCAGCGCCTGCTAAGATCTGTCCTGTCATCATGCCAGGTAAGCTCACCACGCCGACCACCAACATAGAGTTGAGCGTCGGTGTCATACCATTGATGATGGCCGTTCGTACCTGCTCATGGACAGCTTCAAAGGGCGTCGCAGATAAGCTGAGCATCATCTCGATACGCGCTTGCTGCTCATAAAAGGCATTGATCAGCTGGTTACTGGTCAATGAGATGGCCGTCAGTGAGTTGCCTAATATCAGACCCAAGATAGGAATCACAAACTGCGGTGTGTACCATGGCTGCACATCTAAAATAACCATGATGGCAATGGCTGTCACCAGCACTGCGGAGACACTAACGGCAAGCAGCGTATCGATAAACAAGCCATTATAGCGGCGTTTGACTCGGTTTTTGGCCGCGCTTCCTGCAATCAGTGTCATTATGGTCAAAATGGATAAAACTTCATACCACTGCTCGCGCGCAAACACCCACGCTAGGATGAGACCGATAAAGCTCAGCTGCACGACTGTACGTAGCGCCGCCATCAATAGTGTCTTGGTCAGATGTAGACGCAAACGCCAAGAGACCATCAATACCATGAGGATTAAGCTGCTGGCGAGCGCAATGTCGCCATATGTGAGAAATATCTGCATATCGTCGCTGGTGTTCATCGCGGCTCACTTAATCAGCCAAGTATGCTGGCTCACTCATTTATTTTTACTGCCCGCTGTGCTTACACAGAACACAGACATGGACCCTTTGATGCGTTCGCTGAATTTACATTTACCTGATTTTAGTCAGTACACCTGCTTGCATATGCCAATGCTGGTCTGCCAATGGCAAGATGTCTTGGGTATCATGCGTGACCCACAGTACCGTGCGTTGTTTGCTTTTTTGTACCCAGTCGACAAGGAGTGCAACCAGCTGCGCGGCCGTATCGACATCTAGCGCGGCGGTAGGCTCATCTAGCAACAAGATACGCGGCTCTAGTTGTAGTAAGCGTAAGGTGTTGACCAGCTGGCGCTCGCCGCCTGATAGGTGATAGGCATCTTTGTGCAAAAAATCGCCCCCTCGGCCTAAATAAGCAAGCTGGGCGGTATGCCAATTACTATCAAAGCGTAGATGTTGATGCGCCCGCAACTGGAAAGGCAGCTGCAGATTATCAAGCACGCTGCCTTCTATCAGCTGAGGATGCTGTGCGAGTAAAGCGACTTGAGCGCGCCACTTGGTAGGCGAGATATCTTGTATATCCCAAAAGCGGGCGTGGGGCGGCTCGTGCGTGGGTTTTAACCGTACGGTGCCCGCGCTGATGGGCAAAAGCCCGGCCAACGCCCGTAATAGTACCGACTTGCCGCTACCAGATGTGCCCGTCAGGACGGTCACCTGTCCTGCTGATAGTGCGCCACTGGCTTGTTGTATCAGTCGTTTTTTTTGTCCATCACTACCATGAGTCAGCACCTCAATATGCTCAAATGCCAAGATAGTATCGTCGTTATCAGCACTCATCGCTGGGCGCTGTCTATTGAGCCGCTGGTGTTTGAGTAGCTGATGTCTGAACTGGTGTCTGCCGTGCGGCGGCTTGCTCAATGGCCGCTCGCAGCTTTTGAGGTACGCGAATGGGACGCATGGGCGCAGCGTTGGCAGCAGCGGTATCGGCTGCATGGTCATTGTCACCAGTATTGGGTGTCGGTCTTAGCTGGTTTTGCACGCAGGCGATGACAATTTTGCCACGGCTTAATAGCCCGGCGTTGCTGCTAGCTGCGCTATCTGTCAGATGCCGATGGATGCTTTGATAAAACACAATGCTGGCAGGCTTTATCTCGACGTCATCGATACGTACGCTGATGACTTCATCTAACAATATCGCCCGTTTGTATTGTAGGTCTGCTTGACTGACGACAAAGTGCTGCACGTCGCCTGTATCTGTCTGTAAAAAATAACCGTTGAGACCGAGTTTGGCAAACCAATCACGGCGACAGTTTTCAAAAAACACCAGATGATTGGCATGGTAGACTATACCGCCAGCATCGGTATGGTTAATATAGACGTTATAGTCTTTTGCAAATAGTGGCGAGATACTATCGCTGGTGGCTGTTTTTGGGGTGTGGCGCTCGGTTTTTTTTGTCGTTGTTTGCGTGTTTGTTGTCATATGAGTGCTCAGTCTAGTGATACAGGATGTCTGTGCGATGGTTGAGTGCTAAAAGTTGCATGCCAAAAAAGTGTCAGCTATTTATTATGCGGTATCATGGCCGCTGACCAGTAGCAACTACTCTAGCTTAAGATATCTGGGCGTGCAACAGTCAGACCCATTTACGTCTGCTATCATAGTGCGTCACATCAGTGTATCGCTGCGTATTTTCATCAATTAGTATAGGATAATTTATGACCCGTTTTGTCAGTTTTAATATCAATGGTATTCGCGCCCGTCAGCATCAGCTAGAGGCAGTGCGAGAGGTTATCGACCCTGATGTGATGGGATTGCAAGAGACCAAAGTACACGACGATCAATTTCCTTTATCGGCGGTCGAGGGTTTGGGGTATCATGTAGAATACTTTGGCCAAAAAGGGCATTATGGTGTGGCTCTACTATCCAAAGTTGCGCCGATATTTGTCCAAAAAGGATTCCCTGGCGAAGACGTGGATGCCCAAAAGCGCTTTATCCACGCCCGTTATGAGCTGCAAGGCCGTGAAATTGATGTATTAAATGGCTATTTTCCGCAAGGCGAGAGCCAAGACCATCCCACCAAGTTCCCTATGAAGCGTGCCTACTATGCCGATTTGATGGCATATATCGACACGCTCAAAGCTGAAGGTCGCTCACTGGTGATTATGGGTGATATGAATATCGCGCCAGAAGATATCGATATCGGCATTGGGGAAGCAAATGCCAAGCGCTGGCTAAAAAATAGAAAGACTTCGTTTTTGCCAGAAGAGCGTGAGTGGTATGCCGATTTGATGTCGCGTGAGCTGACGGATACGTACCGCCTGCACTATCCAGAGAGTACTGAGCTATATAGCTGGTTTGATTACCGCAGTCGCGGCTTTAATGACGACCCGAAGCGTGGTCTACGTATCGACCATATTTTGTGTAGCGCGGATCTCGTCGATCACTGCGTGGATGCGGGTATCAGCTATGAGCTTCGAGGTATGGAAAAGCCTTCTGACCACGCGCCAATTTGGAGCGCGTTTACTCTTAGCAAAGTATAATTTGAATCAAACATAGCCTAAATAAACAAACCGTCTGAATAAACCATCAATACAAGCAAAATAAGGAAGTCCCTATGGCTGTTGGAAATGTTGCAATACCTGATACCATTTATCCTATCGAAGGCGTCAAACTAAGTGCGACCGCGGCAGGCGTGCGTTATAAGGATCGTGATGATTTGGTGGTGCTTGAGATTGCTGAGAGGGCCAGCTGCGCCGTTGTCACTACCAAAAACACCTTTTGTGCGGCGCCTGTACGCGTATTGCGTGAGCACTTTGCCACTCACAGTCCACGCTATCTTGTGATCAACACTGGTAATGCCAATGCTGGGACGGGTGCCGATGGCAAACGCCGCGCCCAAGAGATATGTGCGGCATTGGCCACTAAAGCTGGCGTCGATACTCAGACGGTCTTGCCGTTTTCGACAGGGGTCATTGGTGAGCCGCTAAACAGCGATGCGGTCATTGCAGGGTTGGATGAGGCGCTTGCTGGTTTGGCGGCTGATAAATGGCAGGCCGCGGCAAATGGCATTCGTACTACGGATACTATCCCTAAGATTGCAAGCCAAAAAGTCGAGGTGGCGGACAGCTGCTATCATGTGACTGGTATCTCAAAAGGCTCAGGCATGATACGTCCAAATATGGCGACCATGCTAGGCTATGTGGCGACCGATGCCAATATCAAAGCCGACCTGCTACAAGAGATGTTGGGCCAAATCAATGAGCAGTCCTTTAACCGCATCACAGTCGATGGAGATACCTCGACCAACGATTGCTGCGTGTTGATCGCCACAGGGGCAGCCAGCTCGGAGGTGATCGATAGCCCTGAGCATCCTCATTACTCAGCGGTATTTGCTGCTTTGACAGAGGTGTTTGTCCGTCTGGCGCAGTTGATCGTACGAGATGGGGAAGGCGCAACGAAGTTTATGACGGTCAAAGTCACCGGCGGCAAAGTCACACAAGAATGCTGTGATGTGGCCTATGCGGTCGCGCACTCTCCATTGGTCAAAACCGCATTTTTTGCCAGCGATGCCAATTGGGGTCGTATTTTGGCGGCGGTGGGTTATGCAGGGATTGAAGATCTTGATACCGAGCAAGTCGATGTCTATCTTGATGAAGTGATGATTTGCCAAAACGGGGGCGTGGCGCCAGATTATACAGAAGAGGCGGGTAAGGCGGTGATGAGCCGTCCAGAGATTACCATTCATATCGATCTGGCGCGCGGTGACGCTAGTGATACCGTTTATACCTGCGACTTGTCTTATGATTATGTCAAAATCAATGCAGACTATCGTAGCTAACTGATAGCGGCTATTTATTGATATCTTAATGCCAAGCGTAACAGCCAGAGTGACCCATAGGGTGTCGCTCTGGCTTTTTTTGTGCCTTATTAAGCCAATATAAGGAGGCTTGCTCAAAATAAATACGCGGTGAGTAGCAATTTACCCTGTGATTTAATACGCTTTATTAACAGCAGTTGCAAAAGCTGACGTTACTTTACAAAGCAGTCATAGAGGAGAAGCAGCGCTGCGCCCTATACTTATTTCAGTCAACAATAAATCAAACAGTTAAACCAAACTATCAAGTAATCATGACCTGATAAGTGTGAGACATACGACGATAGTTATAGAATGTGCCAAACAATAACGTAAAACAAGTAATAAAAACGCATAACCAATAACTGAGGATTGAATAATGAAAAAATTAGCCATTGCAGCATTAATGACCACATTTGCCCTATCAGGTTGCTCTACCATGGGGATGGATAGCGAGCGTACCATGGTGGTTGAAGGGCAGCCAATGAATGTCAAAGTCGTCAATATCCCAAGTTTTGAGGTGGAGATTGCACCGCGAAAAGCCGTCTGTGACCTCACGGCAACCGACGGCACCACCGTTGAAGCTGAATGCTTGCAGTATCGTCAAACCCATCAGAAAAACTACACCACATTAAATGGTAATATCCAAGGTTTCACTTATGAGCCAAACCATCGTTATGTGCTCGATGTGCGCCAAGAAGCCGTAACTGCTGAAGGCTCGAATGTGGTACAACCGGTCTGGATCTTAAATGAAGTAGTCTCTAAGACGGCTGAGTAATGACGCTGACAGCTGACTACAATTATTGTAGATAGCAAGTATACGGACGACAGATATTTAATAATTATCCTAAAAAAATGCCTCTGATTGATCAGAGGCATTTTTTTGTCATATTTAATACAACATGATTATTTTATTAGGGCGTGTCCTCATTTTAAAAATGGCGATAAAAATGAGATAAATCGCCGTCAAACAAGGAAAATAGCGCAGATAATATCGAGATATTAGTCAGCTATTTGACACCGTTTGGCCAGATTTAGCCATTTTTAATCCATTTAGATGGCTATCGGTTGAATTGAGGACAGGCCCTAGTATGCTGACCTCATAAAATGACGACTAACACTGGCTGTACTTTACACTGACGCCATGAGTGGCCGTCGGTATACGATTGTCAGCATACACTGCCAGCCCGCCACGTGAGGTTTCTTTATACTTATCGAGCATGTCAGCGCCAGTCACTTTCATGGTTTCAATCACCTTATCTAGTGAGACGAAATGTTGGCCATTACCGCGGCAGGCCAGACGCGCCGCATTGATCGCTTTGACCGCGCCCATGGCGTTGCGTTCGATACAAGGCACCTGTACCAGCCCGCCGATAGGATCGCAGGTTAAGCCTAAGTTGTGCTCGATGCCGATTTCGGCCGCATTTAAGCATTTGGCTGGCGAGCCACCCATAATCTCGGCTAGAGCAGAGCCTGCCATCGCACAAGCGGAGCCAACCTCGCCTTGACAGCCAACTTCAGCGCCAGAGATGGAGGCGTTTTGTTTGATTAAGCTGCCGATAGCGGTGGCGTTTAATAAAAACTTACGCACGCCGTCTTGGCTATAGTTGGGCAAAAAATCACGGTAATAATGTAGCACCGCTGGGATGATGCCCGCTGCACCGTTGGTCGGCGCAGTGACCACTTTGCCACCATTGGCGTTTTCTTCATTAACTGCCAGAGCGTACAGATCGACCCAGTCCATGGCAGCGAGCTTGTCGGTTTTGGCGATCGGCTGGTCTTTTTCAGCGTCTAGCTGTTGGTGCAAGTCTTTAGCGCGGCGTTTGACATCTAGGCCGCCTGGCAAGATGCCACCATTGTCACAGCCTTGTGTGACGCAGTCTTGCATCACCGCCCAAATCTGATCCAAATATTCAAACACCGCTGTTTTATCACGAAAGTGGCATTCGTTGGCCAGCACCAGCTCGCTGATACTAAGCTCATGCTGACGACATTGCTCTAGTAGCTCTGCGGCACTATTGAAGGGATACGGCACACTAGCTATCGTAGGGCTGGCATGGTCTTCGTCTGGGTTGGTGGCGTCCTCTTCATTGATGACAAAACCGCCGCCAACTGAGTAATAAGTCTGCTGATAGCTGCTATCATCTGCTAGCGTCGCGCGCAGGGTCAAGGCGTTTGGGTGATAAGGCAACACCGTCTCATCATACCAGTGAATATCGTGCTCTGTATCAAAGTCAATCGTATGCATGCCTGAGAGAGCCAGCTGTTTGGCTGAAAAAATAGGCGCTAGATAATCACTGGTCAAACGCGTATCAATCGTACTGGGTGTATGTCCGAGTAAGCCAAGTAGTATGGCCGTGTCGGTGGCATGGCCTTTGCCAGTGGCTGCCAACGAGCCGTAAAGCTCAATCTCGATACGCTGAATGGTCGTTAACTCAGCCTGCTTTATCAGTGAGGTCAAAAAAAGATTGGCCGCGACCATCGGGCCGACGGTATGTGAGCTTGATGGCCCGATACCGATTTTAAATAAATCAAAAACACTAATCATAATAAATTACCAAAAAGTCATCAGTGACTGGGCAGACAAGATAGCCTGCTTTACGCACTTTGAGTCAATATATAATAGCCAGCCACTACCGATAATCACCTATATACGGTGCATATGGCGCAGTGGCGGTGGATGTATGGAAATCGAAGAACAAAAATAGCCGCTGAATAATAACTTTTATTTAATAAGAAACTCCGTTATTATGCTTCCAGCCAACGGTTGTGTAACATCCTGTAAGTCAGTAATTGATAGGCAGATGGACAGCAGGACAGCGCCAACTTAGATATTTAGTATAGTGAGTTCGGTATAAAAACGATACAGTAGGACTGGGATGGATTTTATGTAGCATCGAGCAGCGCAGGCGCAGCACGCCCGTAAAATTTATATCAGTTCCACGTTGGCATATAATGTATCTGTTTTATTTCGAATTAACTATTGAACATATCGGCAACATATCGACCCTGCCACATCCAGTAAAACACAGCCATCATAACAAATAATACTTTTGGTTTGCTAGCAAGAAATATAAAAGAATAAGTCTCAAAAGCAAAAAAGCAAAAGAGTCGATTTGTGTTATAAATCATAATGTTATAAATCACAATATTGCTGCATAGTATCATTCTATTAAAGTGTTTTTATTTTAGGCTCAGTAAGTAGCTGTTGACTAAAATTGAGACACGCCCTTGTTTTTCCTCACCACTCCAGCTCACATAGGACGCGCGCATGTCATCGCCAACAGAACATCCTTCATCTTCCCAAAAAAGCGCTCAAGATAAGCCGGCACAAAACGCCTTAGAGGCGGCGGGTATCGACCCAGCAGCCATGGGTCAGCCGTTTCATTCAGATTTTGACAATGGCCGCTGGTTTCCGACATGGCGACCTTATAAAGGCGACTTAGACCGTGATCCTGTCGGTATCAATGAATATCTACCGCCTTCAAAAAGCGTCTTGTTAGGGGTGCAGCATACCTTTGCCATGTTTGGGGCGACGGTGTTGGCACCGCTTTTGATGGGGTTTGACCCCAATCTGGCTATCTTGATGTCGGGTATCTGTACTGTGATGTTTTTTATGATCACAGGCGGGCGTATGCCAAGTTATCTGGGCTCAAGCTTTGCGTTCATCGGACCTGTCATTGCAGTGACCGCTTATGCAGGGGCAGGGTTCAATGATAATTTGAGTGTCGCTTTAGGCGGTATCATGGCATGTGGTATCGTCTATGCGCTGATTGGGCTACTGGTGATGAAGACGGGCACTGGCTGGATTGAACGCTTGATGCCGCCCATTGTCACAGGGGCTATTGTGATGATTATCGGTCTAAACCTAGCGCCAGTGACCATCCAAGGGGTGTCGGCCAATCAGTTTGATGCTTGGATGGCGACGCTGACGGTATTACTCATCAGTGGGGTGGCGGTATTTACCCGTGGTATGCTGCGCCGTTTGCTGTTGCTGGTGGGCTTGATCTTGTCTTATGTGGCCTATTTTGTGATGACCAATGTTTTGGGCTTCGGCACGGCGATTGATTTTAGTGGTGTCGCCGCCGCATCGTGGTTTGGGTTACCAACAATTCATACCCCAAGCTTTGAGATGAGCGCCATTATTCTTATCGCGCCGGTGGCATTTATCCTAGTCGCCGAAAATTTAGGACACTTTAAGGCCGTTGAGGGTATGACAAAAGCGCGCGTGACGCCTTATATGGGCCGCGCGTTTTTTGCAGATGGGCTGGCCACGACGTTCTCGGCAGGGTTTGGTGGCACTGGTGTCACTACCTATGCCGAAAACATCGGTGTCATGGCCGTAACCAAGGTCTATAGCACGACGATATTTGTCGTGGCAGGGTTGGTGGCTATTTTGCTGGGCTTATCGCCAAAGTTTGGTGCCATTATTCAGACGATACCAGCGGCCTTACTAGGCGGTGCTTCTATCGTAGTATTTGGTCTGATTGCGATTGCAGGGGCAAAGATTTGGATCGATAATCACATCGATTTTAGCAAAAACAGCAATCTGATTATCGCGGCTATTACCGTTATCATGGGGACAGGTAACTTTAGCTTGCACTTAGGCGGGTTTGATTTGGGCGGCATCGGCACGGCAACTTTGGCTGCTATCGTGTTAAATGCGTTGTTTAATAAAGGCTCTGACAAAACCGCTGACACTAGTGCAGCGGCCAAATAGGCCGTATCCGGCCACAAAAGCGCCCATACTATTATAGTATGGGCGTTTTTTTGTAGTGCGTTTAAAGGAGCGATAGAAGGTGATAAGTAGCAGACAGGGATTATTTATAGTCACGTTTATAAAACCGTGAAAAAAAACGATAACGGCGTAGGGCGCGTGGCTTTGGTTTGAGTGAACCCAAATAAATAGCAAACATGGTGAGTAGCGCACCAGCCCACTGCAAAGTATTGATGGGTTTGTCCAGCCAGCTATAATCAATCACCAAAGCAGCGATGGGCTCAGAGAGCAATAGTAACCCCGTCAAGGCCAATGACAGCTTGGGAATAGAGTAAGCAATGAGTCCCCATGCCAAGCACTGCATCACCGTACCATAGACCAATATCCAGCCGATCTCCGCCCAAGTATTGGGCAAGATACTCCCTTGATCAAACACCCACATTGGCACAACCATCGCCAGCACCCCGCCGATACTGATCAGCTGCATGAGCATAAATATCGGCGTTGGCTCAGTATCGTGCGTCTTACGGATAAAGGTCATCGATGCCGCTAGCATAGCGCCCGAGACGATACCAGTGACAAACCCCCACGTCGCTGCACTGTTATGGGCAAACTCAGGGCTACCAATCATCGCCACACCGAGCATCGCCAAAAACAAACTAATCAGCTGTACGATAGATTGACGCTCATTGAAATACAAAAACCCAATCGCTGCCAAGAAAAAAATCTGTAAGCTATTGAGTAGGGTAGAGATACCAGGGCCGACCGCATAAATACTCTCATGCCAAAGCGCCAAATCCAATCCCAAAAACGCCCCTGATAACAACGCATAAAAAATTGCGCGTCCTGAGCGCGGCAAGCGTTGCCCCATGATTTTGGCCAATACGGCAAAAACAATACCAGAGATGGCTAAGCGCCAAAACGACATCGCCCAACCACCGATATCGACATGAGCGACGATCAGGCTACCTAAACCAAAAATAATACAGCCTATGACTAAACCGATAGGGGCAGAGCGGGATGCGGCGATGGCCATAGTGTCTCCTTATATGAATGGGATGATGATAAAAAGCATTTTACAGCGATTAGGCTATTGTCGAGGTTTTGCTTCCAAAATGAAATGGCTCAGCGACAATTATTCTATGAGATAGCAGACAAAGCTATCTAAACGAGGACCCCTGTGTATATAATTATGCCAATGAATGACATTTGCTTAGGTTTATTATGTTTCGATGTTCTTTATCAAAACCGCGCCCTGCAGTATCTAACCTTTGGACAATGATGTTGCGGTGTACGGCTGGCGTTGGCATTAGCACTGTCAGTGCGTTACTGGTGATACCGCAAGCACAAGCTGCCAGCTGTAAAATCCCCAAAAGCTACTACAAAAACGTCTCTTGTACCGCCAGCAGTGGCTTGTTTTTGGCTATCAAAGATTTTGGCGCGCCTGTGGCCTTGATTGACAACAAAGGCAAGCGCATCGTCGATCTATCACGCTATCAAAAGGTCGATGCCGATAACCTCTCAGAGGGGTTGCTGCCCGTACTGCGTAATGGTCACGTCGGATATCTCAATATGAAAGGGCGAGAAGTGGTGCCTGCTATGTACGATATGCTAAAAGAGCGTCAAGGCTGGGCGCGGCCGGTATCAGAAGGGCGTATCGTCGTAAAAAAAGACGGTAACTACGGCGTCATCAATACCGCCAACAGAACCGTCGTGCCATTTTCGTCATCGTTTAGTGAGGTAGCTGATTATCGCGGCGGCATCACCCGTGTGCGTAAAAACAGCGACATCAGTTGGCTGGATAAAAGCGGCAATGTGGCAAAAGACCCTGCTGACAATAACCACAAGCCGCCGCAAGCGCGCCAGTCGCCATCCGCGCCGCCCATCAGTCCATTTACTACACTACAGCCGCGTCAGCATGAGGGTAAATGGGGCTTTGTCGATGACCAAAATGTCACCATGATTACCTACTCATTTGATGAGGTGCGTCCCTTTTCTGAAGGCATGGCGGGCGTACGTATCAATGAAGATTGGGGTTTTGTCAATCTTGGTGGTGAGCTGTTGATTCCGTTTCGGTTTGCAGATAGTGGCGTGTCGGCAAGTGATACTTATCAAGGCAAGCCCTCGTTTGTGTTTGTCGATGGCAAAGCATGGATCGGTAATCTAAAAAATGGCAATAAAATGTGCATTGATAAAACAGGCAGCAGCGTTGGCTGTGATTGAGCCGTTTTTTTTATACCATGACGATACGTCAGTGGGCATAAAAAATTAAGCAAACATAAACAACTTAAGCAGGCATAAAAAAGCGTGTAAGCTTGTCTTTGACAGTCAAACTTACACGCTTGTTCAGACGTGCGTGCTTTTTAAATAGCCTTTAAGAGCGATGCGCCAACAGATGACTGCTGATCAGATCCACCATATAAGGCTGATAATACTCAGGAATATCGTGTGCCATGCCCTCGATCAGATAAAACTTAGCATTGGGGATGGTCTTTGCCACCACGCGCCCTTGCGATGCTGGCAGGAGACCGTCGGCGCTACCATGTAACACGATGGTTGGAGCTTTGACTTGTTTGCTATAGCGGCTAATAGAGCCAGATGCCAAAATAGCATTTAGCTGCTGCACGGTCCCGAGCGGATGAAAGCTGCGCTGATAGCGAATCTTGGCAATCTCACGCACCATGCGCACATTGACATGCCCTGGCGTGCCAACCGTTTTCATAAACCAGACGCTATGACGCACGATATCACGCTCAGAGTGACTCTCAGGGCGGTTGATAAGGGTGTATAGCTGCCGAGGTTTGGGCGGTCTTAAAAATGCACGGTTGGTGGTGGTAAACATCAGTGCCATTCGCTGTACCAAGCTTGGGTAGCGAGCAGCCACGATTTGGGCAATCATCCCGCCCATAGATGCGCCAAGCAGATGGGTTTTACCCAGCTGCAACGCCTTAATCAGACGGGCGGTGTCTTCGGCCATGTCGGTCAAATTATAGGCCACTTGCGCGCTCTTGTTAGAGAGCCCTGTTTGCAGACGCATCATCATCTTTAGCTGACTGATACGCGGTAGGCCGTCAATTTGCACTTTAGACGATAGGCCAATATCACGATTGTCAAAACGAATCACAAAAAAACCGGCATCAATGAGGCGTTTTATAAAGTTTTCTGGCCAAAATATCATTTGTGAGCCAAGCCCCATGACCATGAGCAAGGGTGGATGGTTTGGGTTACCGCCTGCTTCCACACAAAGCTCGATACCGTCACCGATATCGATCATCGCTTGATGCAACTGGTCACTCAGATCAGAGTCATGCCACTGATGCGCGCCAAACTTTTGCCACTCAGGCGTAGGATAGTGGCCCACATTCTCATCTAGGCTTGGATCTGGGCTTGCTTGGGATCTGGCGCTATTGATGTTATTTGGTTGTGTCATGAAGTGTCCTAATCAGAGGTCGTCTACTACAGCTCAAGCATCTCAAAATCGAGTTTGCCCACACCGCACTCAGGACATGTCCAGTCATCAGGGATGTCTTCCCATTTGGTACCAGGGGCGATGCCTTCTTCTGGGCAGCCAAGTGCTTCGTCGTATATCCAGCCGCAGACAATACATTCATAACGTTTCATAAAAAGTCCTATCGATTATTTCTAGTGTGACCGTTTTTTAGCGCGCCAGTCATGGCGAGGGCTAATGACTGGGCGTCACGACAGTGTGCAAGTGTCCACATAACGGTCAGCGCTTAGACAGCAAAAACGCACGTAGTTTAGCATATAACCGTTATTTTCATAGTTAAGTTTACACTTGTATATTGAGATTGTGAGATTTTTATCAAGTCGAACGTCGCGGTTTTATGCATATCAAGGCTGATAATAGCCGGTGCTTTAACGTATTAATTGGGTCAATTATGCTACAATAACGGGCGAAAAATTCACACCAGTTATCATTAAAGTCATACACGCTAAGGGTCCTCATGAGCATCAATGCCGCCACTTCTACCACTACCGAAAACCAGCCATCAGCCGTGCTCAATACTGATCATCCTTTTTGGCAGATCATTCGCACCGTACCAGACTTTCCAAAAGTCGGCATTGATTTTTATGACATAACCCCGTTACTGCGCAGTCACATTGATGCGGTCATCGATGCGCTGTTGGCCGCTTTACCAGAAGGCTGTCTGGATGAGGTTGATTGTTTGGGGGCGGTCGAGGCGCGTGGGTTTGTCTTTGCCAGCTTGCTAGCAGGGCGCTTGGGTAAGGGTATGATATTGCTGCGTAAGCCTGGTAAGTTGCCGCCACCTGTGGCCAATAAGGCCTATGCGCTCGAGTATGGTAAAGACACCCTTGAGATGCAAAACAATCTACCGCCTGAGCGGGTATTGTTGGTCGATGATATTTTGGCAACGGGTGGCACCTTGAACACCGCTTACGAGCTTTGCCGCTCAGCAGGTCACACCGTGGTCGGGGCGCTGGTATTACTCGATTTGGTGGCGCTGCATGGAGCGTTTCCAGTACCCGTTTATACGGTACTAAAAGCCTAAAATCAAAAAGCGCGCTGATGCTGATATAATCAGCGCGCTTTTTTTCAACATAGCTATTTAAGATACATGGCATTAAGCCCATGCTAAATTAAGCCGTTTTTTGTTGTTCGTGGTTTTTGCAGCTGTATTCTACGAGGGCGCGTCCGATCGTCTTAGGGCTGGTGATTTTGAAATCCTTTGTGGTCAAAATGGGTTTGTCTGACTGCCAAGACTTTATGACTTTGTCATTGGCCGCGTAATTGACATAAGCACGCCGATAGTAACTGGCGTCTTTACAAGAGATCAGTAGCTGCTGATCACTATGATGGATGGGTTTTTCTTTAAAGAGCGCTGTTTCCGCATTTTCTTCTTTTGCAGCTTCTTTGTCTTTTGCTATATTTTTTTTGGCTTGCGTTGGGTAGGTTCGACGGATTGAGACGGTGATATTTTCAACACGCTTTTCATCTATGATGCTAATATCAGAGCGCTCGATAGAATCTAAGTCCACACTAAAAACCGAGCCAGAATGACTCTCGGACACCTCTGACCAGTTCACTGCTTGTGCGCTGAGTGCCAAAGCACTGCCTGCCAATAACACTGATAGCCGTTTCATACTTAAGCCTTGCTTCTGGTTGTTTGAAGTAGGCCATAATAGCCAAGTTGTTATCGGCAGGCAAATATCTTTTATGACAGGTCACGGCCTGACAAGTTACTCACGGATGGCCGCTAGTGTCTTGGCCAGCTCATCACGAGCAGTGATAAAGCCATCAATGCCCTTTGGTAACAGGTCTTGTGTCACGGTGTCTTGTTGGTAGGCGGCGCTGAATTCTTCGTGAGTTAGACTGACGCGGGTCATCTCGTCTAGCGCCATAGACATGCTGGGCGATAGCTGACGCTCTACTTGTGTGTCCATGGCGGCAAGCTCGTCGATAAGGTTTGGCGCGATGGTCAATAAATCACAGCCTGCCAACGCCAGTATTTGCTCAGTAGAGCGGAAGCTTGCGCCCATGACTTGAGTGCCATAGCCGTGCTGCTTGTAGTATTGATAAATCAGCTTGACCGATTGTACGCCCATATCATCGGAGGAGGGCACGTTTTGGCGGTTTTGCTGGCGTTTTTGCCAGTCTAAAATACGACCCACAAAAGGCGAGATCAGCGTCACGCCAGCATCAGCACAGGCAATGGCTTGATGCTGACCGAATAAAAGCGTCAAGTTACAATGGATGCCTTGGGTTTCGAGGTAGCGCGCCGCCTCGATGCCCTGCCAAGTGGCGGCCATTTTGATCAAGACGCGCTTAGGATCGATTCCCGCCTTTTGGTACGCCTCCATAAACGCCATGGCCTTATCGATCGTCGCTTTGGTGTCATAAGACAAGCGCGCGTCGACTTCGGTAGACACTCGTCCCTCGATCAGTGCCAAAATATCACAGCCGACTTGGACGGTCAGTGCGTCTATGACCGCATCGACATCGCCATTATGGCGACTCATGGTCTCTGCCAGCATGCCTTGATTGTCAGGGTGGATGAGGGCTTTGGTGATCAAGCTTGGGTTGGTGGTAGCATCGATGGGTTTTAAGCGCGCAATGGCGGCCAGATCGCCAGTATCAGCGACAATGGTGGTCATGGTACGAAGCTGTTGTAATGCGCTCATTAGAGATCCTTTTTTTTAGTGACGTGATGTTATCAATCACAGGGTGGTTTTGTTTTTGTCGTAAGATGAGGGATTGGCATTAAACTGTAACATAGTTTTGAGCCTCTGTTGCTTCATAGTGTGATGGACGACAAGAGACAAGGGCACAACTGTGCTATAGTCAGGTCAATATTAGCTGAATTGACGACATCAGCCTTCTCACTTGCTGACGCTGTACCACAATTATTTTGAATCGACTATACTATGGACGAGATGATATGGGCGAGCTGATAAGAGTGGCGCGACATTACATGCGATTGCACACGATTACACGTGGGCACTGCGCGCCGTTTTTGTTATAGTAGAGCCGGCCAGCTGTTATGCGATAGTGGTATGAGCAGCTTGAGATATTATTGATAAGTCAAAAAATGGCCTGGCAAAATCGGATAAGAGCAAAAGCAGACGGTGTCTTGATAGACTATTGTTTTATCATGTCGCTATAGCAAGCTATTAACACCGATGATGTCAGACCCAATAGCTAAAAACTGGCCAAAAATTTCAACAGTAAAAAATCTAAAAAGGATGGGCGGTAATGAGTGAGCAGTCACCAGAACAACATATGAATAACTCCAATCAAACCACGACAGACACAAACGATGCCGCAACCGAAAAAGCGTTTTTGGATAATATTCGTCAAAGTATCGATGCAGTAGACTGCAAAATTCAAACGTTGATCAATGATCGTGCCAAATTGGCTCAGCAAGTGGCTGTCGTCAAAAAAGAACACCTCGCGAGTAATGTCGCCGCCACGACCGACAGCAACCCTATTTTTTATCGTCCAGAGCGAGAGGCACAAGTACTAAAAGCCGTCATGGAGCGCAATACTGGCCCTATCGCTGACGAAAAAATGGCCCGTCTGTTTCGTGAGATTATGTCTGTATGCTTGGATTTAGAAGCACCGCAGCGCATTGCGTTTTTAGGGCCTGTCGGTACCTTTACCCATGCAGCTGCGCTCAAACACTTTGGCAAAGCCGCGGATACCGTGCCGATGACCACCATCACCGATGTGTTTCGCGAAGTCGAAGCGGGCACAGCGATGTATGGCGTGGTACCTGTTGAAAACTCTTCAGAAGGGGTGGTCAATCACACGCTAGATGGCTTTTTGTCCTCTTCATTAAAAATCATCGGTGAGGTTGAGCTGCCTATTCACCAAAACTTCTTGGTCGCGGAGCACACCAAGGTCGATAGTCTCAGCCGTATTTATTCGCACCAGCAGTCACTGGCTCAGTGCCGTCATTGGCTTGATGTCAACTTTCCAAACGTCGAGCGTGTGGCGGTATCGAGCAACGGAGAGGCGGCGCGTCGCCTCAAAAACGAGTGGCATTCTGCTGCTATCGCGGGGGACGTTGCTGCAGCAGAGTATGATTTGCACAAGCTGTATACCAACATAGAAGACAATCCTAGCAACACCACACGTTTTCTGATCATCGGTCACGAGGCGATTGCGCCATCAGGTCAAGACAAAACCTCTATCGTGGTATCGGCACACGACAAAGCAGGGGCGCTGATCGAAATCCTAAAGCCACTGTCTTATCATGGTGTATCGATGACCAGTATCGAGACGCGTCCTGAGCGCCCGAATAAATGGGCTTATGTATTCTTCATCGATATGAATGGTCATATTGATGCGCCAAATGTGAGCGCAGCGATTGCCGATATTCGTCCACTGGTAAAAGATTTGCGTATACTTGGCTCATACCCCAAAGCGGTATTGTAAGCTGATCATCGGCCGCAAATGGATCATACTAAGCAGTAGATGTGTCATCATCTCTAAGGGTAAACCATGGCATCACCTCAAGCGACATCATCAAGTTTAGCCCCGCTTACCTCTGCGTATGACAGTATCTTAGCGCTGACGCCTTATCAGACTGGCAAGCCGGTCGAGGAGCTGACGCGCGAGTATGGGGTTTCTGATGTCGTAAAGCTGGCCAGCAATGAAAACCCACTGGGCTGCTCGCCGCATGTGACATTGGCGATTACCGAGCAGCTGGGTCAACTGGCACGCTATCCTGATGGCAATGGCTATTATCTCAAGCAAGCGCTGGCGGATTTTAATCGTGTGGATGTTGAGCAGATTACCCTAGGTAATGGCTCCAATGATCTATTGGACCTATTGGCGCGTGGCTTTGTCAGTTGCGACGATACCATTGTGTATAGTCAGTATGCCTTTGTGGTGTATTCGATGCTGGCGAAGATACAAGGTGCTACTGGGATAGAGGTGCCCACGCCGCGGTTTGGTCATGACTTAACGGCCATGCGTCAAGCCGTCGCCGACCATCCAAATACCAAGGTTGTGTTTATTGCCAATCCCAATAACCCAACAGGCACCCAGCTTGGGCAAAAAGAGCTACGTGAGTTTGTCGCTAGCGTGCCAGCTTCGGTACTGGTGGTACTCGATGAGGCGTATATCGAGTATAGCCCTGAGAGTAATAATAGGGCGCTGCTTGATGAGTTTGACAATGTGGTTATCGTTCGTACGTTTTCTAAAGCTTATGGGCTGGCGGGTCTGCGCGTTGGCTACGCGATCAGCTCAGTGCCAGTCGCAGATTTATTAAACCGTATTCGTCAGCCATTTAACGTCAGCCGTGTGGCATTGGCCGCCGCCGCTGCTGCACTTGCCGATCAAGACTTTATCGAAGCCACTCGCTTGAGCAATGCTGAGCAAATGCGCTGGTTAGAAAAACAGTTTGACGCGCTAGGGCTGGGTTTTATTAAGTCGCATGCCAATTTTATCATGGTAAAGTTCGAAGTTGAGATGGAAGACATCAACGCTATATCTATCCATCAAGCATTGCTAGAGCAGGGGGTGATCGTACGTCCTTTGGCCGCATATGGACTCCCGAACTGGCTGCGTATCACGGTAGGTCTGGCTGAAGACAATCTGCGTTTGATAGATACGCTACGCTCGATTTTGACCGAGGACTGAGCGTTGGCAACTGATAAAGAGGGCGGACCAGCCCATCTGAATCCCGATAATGTCATGGCGCTCATGCAGGCGTGCCTTTGCGACTGAATGCCAGTTTGTAAAATACAAACTACCGTGAGTCGCCATAAAAAAGATAAAAAATAAGAATCCTATGCAATCCTCTTTTGATAAAACCCCTTTATTGTTCAAACAAGTTTGCGTGATCGGTCTTGGGCTAATTGGCGCAAGCCTCGCCCAAGCCATCAAGGACAATGGGCTAAGCGAGCGTTTGGTTGCGGTTGATAGACATGTGCCAAGCGTGGATGAAGCCATAAAACATGGCTTGCTCGATGCTGGTAGCACGCGCTTGACTGACGTGGTGGCAGGCAGCGACTTACTTATCATTGCCGTACCGGTGCAAGCGGTGCAAGCCGTATTTACCGATATCAAAGCGGCAATGGACAACGGCCAGCTGGCTACAGACTGTATCATTACGGATGTCTGTAGTACCAAGGTCAATATCATTGAGGCAGCAAAATCGGTATTTGCTGCACTGCCAACGGGGTTTGTACCCGCGCATCCGATTGCTGGGGCGGAGAATTCAGGGTATCATGCCAGACGCGCCAATTTGTTTGTCAACCACAGCGTGATAATCTGTGAGCTCGCCACCACCAGCTCTTCTGCAATTGCAAAGCTGCAGCAGTTATGGGAGGCAGTGGGTGCGACTGTCATGCCGATGGCGGCCGATCATCACGATGCAATATTGGCGCATACCAGTCATCTGCCGCACCTACTGGCGTTTAATCTGGTCGAGCAATTGGCGAGTCATGATGACAATTTGGATATGTTTCGCTATGCCGCTGGTGGATTCCGCGACTTTACCCGTATCGCTGCCAGCGATCCTAAGATGTGGCATGATATATTTTTTGCCAACGAGCGCGCGATTATCAGCGCCCTTGATGAGTACGGCGTCTATCTACAGACCATGCGTCAGCTTATCATTGATAAAGATTCAACCGCCCTGATGGGGCTTTTGGGCCGCGCGCAAGCCGCACGGCGACATTTTGGCCATATGTTAGCCAGCACCCCTTATACGGATACCTCTGCTATGTCAGCTTCTTATAATATCACCCCTAGCAACACCGTCTCTGGCACTATTACCATTCCTGGAGACAAATCTATCTCGCATCGCAGCATCATGCTTGGCAGTTTGGCCACAGGTGTGACCAACGTCACTGGATTTTTGGAAGGGGAGGATGCGCTGGCTACCTTGCAAGCATTCCGTGACATGGGTGTAAGCATCGAAGGCCCTGATAAAGGCAGATTGACCATTCATGGCGTCGGTATGAATGGTCTAAAACCCAGCAAAACACCACTGTATATGGGCAACTCAGGCACCAGTATGCGCCTGCTAGCCGGTATCTTAGCCGCCCAGTCGTTTGATAGTGTGTTGACAGGCGATACTAGTCTGAATAAGCGTCCGATGGAGCGGGTGGCAGCACCGTTACGTGACATGGGTGCGGTGATCCAAAGCACGGGTCATGATGGTACCGCGCCGCTAAGCATCACTGGCCGTGATACGGTTGGCCAGCCGCTGCAAGGGGTAGAGTATGACATGCCAGTTGCTTCTGCTCAGGTGAAGTCTTGCTTGCTATTGGCGGGACTGTGGGCAAACGGCACCACGACGGTCATCCAACCTGAAGTTAGCCGTGATCATACCGAGCGTATGCTCTCAGCCTTTGGCTATCCTGTGACCGTCGATGGCAATCGTGTCAGTATCGAAGGCGGTGGTACGCTCACAGGTGGCGATATCGCCGTGCCTGCGGATATCTCTTCTGCCGCCTTCTTTATGGTCGCCGCGGCCATCAGTCAAGGTAGCGAATTGACCCTAACGCAAGTGGGTATTAACCCAACTCGTACCGGCATCATTGATATCTTAAAGCTGATGAATGCTGATATCAGCCTAAGTAATGAAACCCATGTGGGCGGCGAGCCAGTGGCTGATATCACGATACGCAGCTCAAACCTGCAAGGTATTGATATCCCAGAGTATCTAGTACCACTGGCAATTGATGAGTTCCCAGTACTGTTTATCGCTGCCAGTTGTGCGCAAGGTCGTACAGTGTTGACTGGTGCTAAAGAATTGCGCGTCAAAGAGTCCGATCGTATTGCTGTGATGGCAGATGGTCTACAAACCCTCGGTATTGATTGTACAGTGACTGAGGATGGTCTGATCATTGAAGGCAAGGGTAGTAATGCTGACAGCAATGAAGTAAATAACAGCCAACCTGTTTTTGGCGGCGGACATATTACCTCGCATCATGACCATCGTATCGCCATGAGCTTTGCGGTTGCTAGCTTGCGCGCATCCAAGCCGATCACCATCGAAGGCGTTGAGACGGTCAATACCAGCTTTCCAGGATTTGCCGAGCTTGCCAATCAAGTAGGCATGTCTATTGAGGTTCACGATAGCCGCGCCTAACAGCGTTAGGACTTTTACCAGGTATTAAACGCCATAAGGGTTCAAATACCGTTATTGTCAGCAATGCATTGATACTATTATGAGTGTCAATGCATTGCTTTTTCACTTTTATTCTGTCTGTAGTAACCCTGTGCTTTTGCCGCTCGCCTAAATACGCTCATCATCAGGCGCAGTCTGCAACAGTACGCTTTGCTCTAAATTAAGTTGTACTGACTTATGACCACTCAAAATGTCATCAAAAAACCCGTGACGCCTATCAAAACCACCAGACGTGGTATTGTCACCGCGCTTATGGCCTTTTTTATCTGGGGCGGGTTTCCTTTATATTTTAAACAGTTGGCCGCCTATGACGCCACTGAGATCATCGGACACCGTATCGTCTGGACCTTTGCTTGTCTGCTGCTTGTCTTAGTCGTCACCAAACGCTGGGGCTGGATAGACACTTTAAAGAAAAACCCTAGGTGGATTGTGTTTTCGCTGATATCGGGTCTGATCATTGCCACCAACTGGCTGACCTATGTTTGGGCGGTCAACCATGACCGCATACTTGAGGCCAGTTTGGGCTACTTTATCGGGCCACTGGTAGGGGTGGCGCTCTCGATGATTTTGTTCAAAGAGCGCTTGCGGACACTGCAATGGGTGGCGATTGGTTTTGCGCTATTGTCTGTGATTATTCAGGTGGTGATGATTGGGAGCTTACCTTGGATTTCGCTGATACTGGCGTTTAGCTTTAGCACATATGGTACCATTCAGCGGCAAACACCGCTGAGCGCCATCGATGCGATGTTTGTGGAGACGACGATGCTGGTACCGATGTGCCTGTGGTGGTTTTGGCAGGCCGATGTGGTGAGTAGTCAGATCAGTTTTTGGTTGTCATCAAACATTTGGCTATTGATGCTGGCAGGCCCCATCACTTTGATACCGCTATTGTTATTTAATAAATCAACCAAGCTGGTGGCTTATAGTATTTTAAGTTTTATGAACTATTTGACACCGACCTTTATTTTCTTTTTGGCAGTATTTTACTATAAAGAGCCATTTGACTTGCACCGTTTGGCCGTCTTTGGCTTGATTTGGGTTGGTCTATTGTTGTTTAGCATTGACTTGTGGCGTCATCGCCCAAGTAAGATGCTAAAGGCTGCGCGTTTGCGCCAAAAAGCATGATCATCTGTCTGCTTCAAACTCCCTAAAAAACCAGTAAACAAGGATAAAAGCATGTTGCATACTCAGTCTGACGTGGTATTTGTCAAAGGCTTGACGGTAGATGCCGTCATCGGTGTCTATGAATGGGAGCGCGCTATCACTCAGCCGCTGCAGATCGATATCGCACTTGAGACGGATATCAGTGCTGCTGCCGCCTCAGATGATGTACAGGATGCACTAAATTATAAGGCAGTTTGTGAGGATGTCAGCGAGTGGTGCCAAGCCATTCAAGCAAAGCTACTTGAGCATCTGGCTGAGAAAATCGCCGATAAACTGCTTGCCAAATACGCTTGTCATAAAATCACGCTGAGCATGGCTAAGCCGACGGCAATCAAACACGCAGACGCCGTTGGGGTACAAATCACCCGATCTGCAAAAGCCAGTCATAGCGAGCAGCCTGCCAGTCAAAGTTATGATGCATAAGACGCCTAAAATGTTTAAGACGTATGAGAGGCATAAAGGTCTGGCTGGTGTGAATCTTGCAGGTCTGGAAATACATGAGCCTGAACAGCTGCAAACGCACGCGGTGACAGCAGTGGTACTGGCTTTGGGCAGCAACTATCACGCTGACTACTATTTGCCTGATGCACGTGAAAAACTGGCCACATTTGGCCGTATGCAGCTCTCTACGTCTTTTCAAAACCCTGACTTTACCGCCACTCAAGAGCAGCCAAAGCCTGACTATACCAATCAGTGTGCGTATTTATCTCTGGATACGGCGATGAGTTTGCAGGAGCTACAGCAGGCTTTTAAACTCATTGAAAGTGACTGCCATCGGCAGCGTTTAACAGCAGCTCAAACCTCTATAAAAAAAGTCACCATGGATATTGACATTTTACTTATACAAACTGGGCTTAACAAAAATAGCCTAAGCAATAAATCAATATCTGCAAAAATAGTAGAGTATTCAGAACAATGGATAATAATGGCGGATCGTTATCCATTCAAAGCACACGAGACAGCAGGGGTTGAAGAATTGATTTCAAAGAGCGGTTTTATCGGTTAAAAGGCTTTAAAACTTTTCCAAACACCAAAAAAAGCTGGGCAACATACCCAGCTTTTATGGACATCACGCTTACTACTGCGCTGTCAAACCACCATCAATAACAAACTCAGCGCCCGTCGAGTAGCTTGAGTCATCTGATGCTAAAAATAGCACCATGTTGCTTACTTCCTCTGGCTGCGCCACCCGCCGCATCGGAATGGTCTTGGCAAAGGCCTCAACCGCATCTTTGGTATCGCCTTGCATAATCATCGGGGTAGCAATGACGCCGGGATGAATGGAGTTGACGCGAATACCGTGCGGGGCGCACTCTAGCGCTGCCGCCTTTGTCATACCGCGCACCGCAAATTTAGAATCGGTATAGCCGATAGCACCGCCAACCAAGCCATTAATCGATGAGATGTTGATGATCGAGCCTTGTTTGGCGGCTTGCATTACTGGAATGACGGCCTTCATACCCAAAAAGACGGATACTTGGTTAATCTCTAGAATCTTGCGGTAGTCTGCAACCGAGGTGTCTAGGATAGATTTGTGTGTGGTGATGCCAGCATTATTGACCAATACATCAATTTGACCAAATTTTTCTTGAGTTGCGTTCGCGACTTTTGACCAATCCTCTTCATCGGTGACGTCATGCTTGACAAATAAGGCGTTATCACCAAGCTCCTTGGCCAGCGCCTCACCTTTTTCAGCGTTGATATCGGTCAATACGACTTTTGCGCCTTCTGCCAAACACAAGCGAGCATGAGTCTCGCCCATACCCTGAGCTGCGCCTGTAATGATTATAACTTTATCTTGTAGACGTGCCATGGTATCTCCTAGTGTTATTTTATTTATAAGTATAGTGCATCTGCTTTAAAATAAGTTCGTCCTACGAGCATTCATTTTTCTTGTGTGCTGTGCCAACGCTGCTCGATGCGGCGCAAAATGCATACCAGTAGCACGTGATATCAATTGTGCCAATTTTATGTGCGATTGACTATATTAAAAGAGTATCAGAGGCTACGGTAGGTCATTAGGACTTGTTTTTTTCGTCAGTCAGCTCTTCCATGTCAGAGAGGCCGATCACATCTAAATCTTCTAAACAAAGCTTGTCATACTTCTTTTTGCAAAAATCAGGATCAATCTCGCACATGGCGGTTTGCAGCTGATCTAGGCGATTTTCTGACTGCTGAATATGCTCAAGCATTTTTGCAAACGCTTCGGCCACTGGGTCTTGAGAAGAGGGGTCGATACCATAAGCTTGAAAAGTAGTGCGGCGCTTGGCTTTGGCCGATGTGCTTTGCGCTTGGTCTTTGCCGGTGTCGCCTTCGCCTGCTTGGGCTACTTTCTCTTGTTGTTTGGCGTCTTGGACTTTAGTGGCGATGGGGTTGCCTTTTTCATCGTGATGATCGGATATCATGCGCGCTGCGCTGCCGACCATGGTAGCGCCGGCTGGCACAGGTTTGACCACCACCGCATTTGAGCCGATTTTGGCATTTTTACCGACAGTAAATGGCCCCAAAACTTTTGCGCCAGCGCCTACGGTCACGCCGTCTTCTAACGTTGGATGGCGTTTGCCGTTATTCCATGAGACGCCGCCGAGAGTGACGCCGTGGTATAAGGTGACATCGTTGCCAATCTCTGCAGTTTCACCGATGACCACGCCGACACCGTGGTCGATAAAAAACCGCTTACCGATTTTGGCTGCAGGGTGAATCTCGATACCAGTGACGATACGCGAGCCGTAAGAGATCACACGGGCGGCCAGTTTTTGTTCGTGATTCCAGAGATAATGAGCGCCGCGATGCAAGATAAGCGCATGAATACCAGGATAGGTGAGAATGACCTCCAGACTATTGCGTGCGGCAGGATCACGGTTGAATACCGCATCGACATCTTCTTTTAGGTCTTTTTTGATGCTGGCAAGCGATTTGAACAATTTGGCTGGCAATGACATAAAGTGTCCTATCTGTTGGTCGGTCTGTTGGTCCGTTTATTGGTCGGTAAAGTATGGCGGTGTGGTCAGTGTTGGGTGCTAATCCTGATGCTTATTCTATATACTTATTTCTATGCACTTATTTCTATGCACTTATTTCTATGTACTTACAATCTGAGCCATCCAATATAACACGCCCTAATAATAGCAGGCTATCGCTGGCCGACCAAACCCAAAAAATCTGTACTGGTGGCTTTTATTATGATGATTGGGGTCTATCTTTTAAAAGCTTGGCGATAAGTGCGCTTAACAGCTGATACTCTTTTTGATCCAGCTGTAAGCGCGAGCCGAGCCGCGATAGCCGCGCTGGTAATGATTTTAGATTTGTGCTGTCTGCCAGCCCCTGCTGCACCATCAGCGCTGTCATGCGCTCGGTCAACTGCTGTTGCTGCTGCTGAGTGATGGCCGGTTCATCCCACTGTTGGCGTAATGTCATATCAATCATCGAGCGTGCTGCGGCTTTATTAGAGTCAGCATTAGCCTTTGGGCTCGTCGCTGTCTGAGTGTGGGTTTGCGCATAAGCAAAGATGAAGCTGGCAATCACTTGTACCGCTGAGGCGACATTAAGTACCGGATAGGCAGGGTTGGCATCGATTTGGATATGGTAATCGGCATAGGCCAGCTCTTCATTGGTCAAACCACGGTCTTCGCGGCCAAACAATATCGCGATATTTGGTTTGTGGGTGCCAGCAGTATTATCCTGTGCGGTCTCGGCCGTGGTCTGAGGCTGATAGGTGGATTGACTATCGATAAAATCAAAAATGATTTTGGCCGCTTGTGTGGGCGTGACGACAGGGCGCGGCATATGACGACTGCGACTGCTAGCTGCAAACACCAGCTGACAATCAGCGATCGCCGACTCTAGCGTTGGGGCAATCACAGCCGCTGACAGCAGTTCATGGCCACCTGCAGCGTGCGATACACTGGTCTCATCGATAGGCCGCTTAGGGTCGACGACTGTCAAGCGTGACAATCCCATCGTATGCATGGCCCGTGCCGCTGAGCCGATATTGGCAGGCAAGGTGGTATTGACCATGACGACCTGAATACAAGATAAGTAGTCGTCTATGCTTGTTGCTGGATGGTTGATTGGCATGGATGATGGCGACGTTGTCACTGATAAAGGACTTTGGCTCATTTATTGCTCCATGCGCTGTTTGATGGTTTGCTCAGCGCATTGTAGCGCTGCTGCGATATCCTCGATCAGCGCCGCCTGCTCACCGATACGCTGCTCACGGCACCGCTCTTGGAGTTGACTACTAAGACGCATCAGCTGGGTCGTCCCCAGATTAGCACTGGCGCCTTTTAGGGCGTGGGCAATCTCAAAACCATTGGCATTATCGTTTTGTTGTTGCGCGATGCGTAGGCTGTGGATGCGCTGCTGGCTGTCAGTGAGATATACTTGAATCAAATCGGCAAAGTCCTCTTCGAGCAAGTCACGCATGTCTTCAAATTGCTCATCATTGAGGATCTCTACAGTTTGGTCGGCGGTATTATTATGTGGGTTCTCATCCATGGTATTAGGTCCAATATTGTCAGTTAAATCAGTTAAATCAGTTAAATCAGTTAAATCAGTTAAATCACAAGCAATAAAATTGCTATCGTCAAGGGATAGAGTAGACATCGCTATAGGAGGCCACGGCTAAAAGCCCAGCGTCAGCTATAATGAAAATGTAAGTTGTCCTCATTCACCATGCTTTTTAGTTGTTGTAAATTGTCATCATTTGGATAGATGCGCCAATGCTCAGAGAGTCCTACATTGGCGATGCCATACGTTTCATAAATGCTCAGGCCAAGCGGCAGACAGTTATCATGAATGGAGGCGTCAGTGTTACTCAGCGCATTATTGCTATAAGGGCTGCCATTTTGCAGCGCGTCTTGTTGCATGTCATGCTCTAGCGCCAATAAGTCATTGCCATCCTCATCATATAAGCTCCCACCCATCGCAGGATCGTAGTTGCCATTGAAGGTCGCATCGTCTGGCTCATCTTGCTGAGTCAAGCTAGGCGCGGGGATGATATCAGCTTGGGCGGACTTGAGTATCGGCTGTAGGCGTGAGAGTAGGCGCGTGTCACTGCCGTGGATTTTGATACTGATTTTTTTGAGCCAACGCAGGCGCGCATCTACCATACTCATGGCATTATCAAGACGGGCAAATAGGCGTCCATCACGCTCCCGGATGCTGCCTTTGATAATGACCACTTCATCCACCTTCAGCTGGTCTTTGACGCGATTGAAACGCTCAGCATAGCAGCTGACCTCTAATCGTGAGGTGCCATCATCTAAAGTAATGACATTTCGATTGCCAAAGTTGGCAATATCGATAATAAGGCCGGCAAAGTAGCAGCTGCCGTTATAGCCTGTGTCTGTGAGCTTATCAAGGCGGGCGCCAGAGGTATAGTGTTTTAGCTCATCCAAGTACTCATTGATCGGGTGCCCAGTTAGGTATAGCCCTAATGTGTTTTTTTCTGCTTTGAGGCGGTGCTTGTCACCCCAGATCAGCTCTGGCGTCATTTTGAGCGGTGGGGCGGCGACCACACCGTCCATCTCGCCAAACAAGTCCATCATGCCAAGCTCATTGTTTTGGCGGTCTTGCTCCGCGGCCTGTACTGCGCTTGGCAGCTGACTCATGAGTGCGCCGCGAATCTCGTAGGCGGCGTCACTTGGTAAGTCTGGTCGCAGCGTCGCGGCAAAGTCATCAAAACAGCCAGCACTAACCAGTGCCTCAAGCGTGCGTTTATTGACTTTTTTGATATCGACACGGCGGCAGAAGTCATATAAGTCTTTAAACGGCCCACCGCGGCGGCGCGCATCGACGATAGACTCCACCGCACCTTCACCCACGCCTTTAATTGCGCCAAGTCCGTAAATAATATTGGTCGGCGTATCAGCGACAAAGTGCCACTCACTGCGGTTTACCGATGGATTGTCTACAGTCAAGCCAAAGTTTTCACGGCAGTCATTGATAAAGAACACCACGTTGTCGGTGTTGTTCATATCGGATGTCAGTACCGCGGCCATAAATTCGGCAGGGTAGTACTGCTTGAGATAAGCGGTCTGATAAGCAAGGACGCCATAAGCAGCAGAGTGCGAGCGGTTGAAGCCATAACCGGCAAATTTTTCCATCAAGTCAAAGACGCCGCCTGACGTTGCTTCATCGATGCCTTGTGCGGTGGCACCGGTGACAAAAATATCACGCTGTTTGGCCATCTCTTCAGGTTTTTTCTTACCCATGGCGCGGCGTAGCATATCCGCGCCACCCAAACTGTAGCCGGCCATGACCTGCGAGATTTGCATGACTTGTTCTTGATAGACAATAACGCCGTTGGTGTTTTGCAAAATTGGCTCGAGGTTGGGATGGTCATAAATGACCTCTTCGCGTCCGTGCTTACGGTCGATATACATCTCTACCATACCGGCATCGAGTGGCCCTGGGCGGTAGAGGGCGCACATGGCGATGACGTCTTCGATGTTGGTTGGTTGCAGCTTGGCCAAGTATTTTTTCATGCCCATACTTTCTAGCTGAAAGACGGCTGTGGTTTTGGCCTCTTGCAAGAGTTTGTAGGTCTTTTTGTCATCTAACGGTAAATCTTCTAGTACCAGCGCGTCTTTGCCTTCGCGTGCGCGGCGTTGGTTGATGTTTTCGACCGCAGCATTAATGACGGTTAAGTTACGCAAGCCCAAAAAGTCAAATTTTACCAGACCGACATCTTCGACATCGTCTTTATCAAACTGGCTGACACGGTGACCCTCATCGTCACAGTAAATGGCGCTAAAATCGGTGATTTTATGCGGGGCTATGAGGACACCACCGGCGTGCTTGCCGACGTTGCGGCACACGCCCTCTAATTTGACCGCCATCTCCCAAATCTCGATGGCATCTTCATAATCCATGTTGTCAGGATTAGAGATTAAGTCTTTGAGCTGTGGTTCTTGCTCGAGTGCTTGAGACAAGGTGATGCCAGGTGTTTTCGGAATCAATTTAGAGATTTTATTGGCCAAGAAGTACGACTTGCTTTGTACCCGCGCCACATCACGCACCACCGCTTTTGCCGCCATGGTACCAAAGGTGATGATTTGTGAGACCGCTTCACGGCCGTAAGTTTGCGCCACATAATCGATGACACGGTCGCGACCTTCGATACAAAAGTCAATATCGAAATCGGGCATAGAGACACGTTCAGGGTTTAAGAAGCGCTCGAATAATAGGTCGTAATGAATGGGGTCGAGATCGGTAATGTTGAGCGCATACGCAACCAAAGAGCCGGCACCAGAGCCGCGACCTGGCCCCACAGGGACGCCATTGGCCTTGGCCCAGCGGATAAAGTCCATAACGATTAAGAAGTAACCGGGGAATCCCATAGATAAGATAATATCGAGCTCATACTCTAGGCGCTCATCGTACTGCTGACGAAAGTCGCTCCAGCTCTCGTCACGTTCTTCCACAGGAAAGAGCTTGTCCAATCGGTGATCAAGACCGCGCTGTGACTCTGCCCGAAAAAAAGACTCAATGGTCTCGCCCTCTGGCACAGGAAAGTCAGGCAACACGTTGATGCCTAGCGTTAGTGTCACATTACAGCGGGTGGCTAGGCGGATGGTATTGTCGACCACCTGCGGAATATCGGCAAACAATTGCGCCATTTGGTCTTGGGTTTTTAGATACTGCTCATCTGAATACAAGCGCGGACGGTTAGGGTCAGCCAGTACGTACGAGCCTGCGATACAGACGCGGGCTTCGTGAGCATCGAAGTCCTCTTGCTCCAAAAACCGCACATCATTGTGGGCGATAATGGGCAGTTGATGCTTGGCACCAGCGTGTATCGCCGCTTTGATAAAAGCGTCTTCGCCTGAGCGGTTGGTACGCTTGATCGCAAAGTACAAGCGATCAGAAAAATGCGCCTGCCACTCTGTGATCAGCACATCGGCATTTTCTGGCATAGAGCTGACTAGCGCATGTCCGACGTCTGATTTTTCGCCAAACAACACAATAACACCCGCTGCGTGCTCTAAGATATGACGGCGCTTGATGACAGGGGTGCCGTGATTGTCAGGGTCGGCGCGGCCTTCGGTAAAGCCAAGCGAGACAATACGGGTGATGTTTTGATAGCCTTCGTTGTCCATGGCCAGCAGCGTCAGTCTGGTGTCTTCATCATCCATGATGACTTCACTGCCGATGATGGGCTTGATGCCAGCGCCAAGACAAGTGCGATAAAACTTCACCGTCGCGTACAGATTGGAGAGGTCGGTCAACGCCAGCGCACGCTGATTGTCAGCTGCCGCCGCTTTAATAAGCGGCTTGATGCGCACGATAGAATCAGTGATGGAGTATTCGCTGTGAATGCCAAGGTGTACAAATGCCATAGAGGACTCTTATTGGTGCGGTCAATAACAATAGGTTTTATTAGCGGATTTTGCGTGGTTTATATGGGAAGTTTAGGCCGTAAAAGCCTTTGTCGCAAATGCTCAATTGAGCTGGACATCATAGCATTATTTGCTGTTGACAGCTACAGCTTCGGTGGGTGCTATAAGAAATAGCCTGTCTTTGCTGGCAGGTGCTGATATGAAAAAAGCCTTCTATACTATGCTGATATAAAAGGCTTTGAGAGGAAGTAAAACGAGGTTTTTATCAATACGTAACGCTTATCAGATAAAGACTATAAGTAAGATTCAGGTTAGATCTGATATGAAGATTTGTTTAATACCCAACCACCGCTGCATCGACAATACGCGGATCAGAGGAGCCGTAGACACCATTTGGCGTTATCATAATCGACTGTGTTGAGCCCATAGCGGCTTTTGGACTGACCGTGTGTCCCATGGATTCTAGCTTTGTGATCGTATCGATATTCAGTGCTTTTTCTACTCGTATCTCATCAGGTAGCCACTGGTCATGGATACGCGGCGCGTGCGTGGCTTCAGCGATATTCATATCATGATCGATGACGTTGGAGATGATTTGAGTGACGGTGGTGATGATGCGGCTACCGCCTGGGCTACCAGTTACAATATACGGCTTATCGTCTTTAAATACCAGCGTCGGACTCATCGAGGATAGCGGCCGCTTATTGGCTTCTACGCTATTTGCCTCACCGCCTAGTAGCCCATAGCCATTTGGCGTGCCAGGCTTGGCAGAAAAATCATCCATCTCATTGTTTAGTAATATGCCTGTGCCGTCTGCAACCAGACCGGTGCCATAAGAGAAGTTCAGCGTATAGGTATTGGCGATTGCATTGCCGTCTTTATCCACGATAGAGAAATGCGTGGTTTGGTCGCTCTCGTAAGGCAGTGGGTTGTTGGCTTTAATCGTACTCGCTGGCGTGGCCTTGTCTGGATCAATCAAGGTGCGCAGCTGATCGGCATAGGCTTGAGAAGTAAGGCCGCTCGCTGGCACATCGATAAAGTCTGAGTCGCCCAAATACTCTGCACGGTCAGCATAAGCCAGTTGCATTGCCTCCGCCATCAAGTGAATGGTTTGCGCGCTATTGTGACTATAGTCTTGTAGTGGATAGCCTTCTAAAATGTTTAAAATCTGCACGATGTGAATACCGCCAGAGGAGGGCGGCGGCATAGAGACGATCTTATAGCCACGGTAGTCGCCTGTCACAGGCGTACGAGCGATGGCTTCATAATTGGCCAAATCCTGCAAGCTCATGCGACCGCCAGCCTCATTTACAGCTTTGATAAGTTTACGAGCCGTCTCACCTTTATAAAAGCCATCAGCGCCTTGAGTGGCAATGAGCTTTAGGGAGCGGGCAAGCTCTGGCTGATACAAGCGCTCGCCAGGTTGATACGCGCTGCCGTCAGGTTTAAAAAACACTTTTTTGGTACTGGGCCACTTTTGTAGGCGATCGCTTAAGGCTTCTAGTGACTCCGACAAGCCAGCGGTGACTTCTATGCCGTCTTCAGCCAGTGCGATCGCTGGTGCCATCACTTGCTCGCGGCTCATGGTGCCATGGTCTTCTAGCGCTTTGAGCAGTCCTGCGACTGTCCCTGGTACGCCGACAGCTAAGCCATGAAAGCGAGACAAATCACTTACCGCATTGCCGTCCTCATCGAGATACATATCACGTGAGGCGCTGCTTGGGGCTTTTTCGCGATAATCGAGTGCCACCGTTTCGCCTTGCTCGGCATCATAAATCATCATAAAGCCGCCGCCACCGATGTTGCCCGCCCGAGGTAGTGTCACGGCTAAGGCAAAACCCACCGCAACGCCAGCATCGACGGCATTGCCACCGTCTTTTAGAATCTGTAAGCCAATATCAGAGGCCAGTGCTTCTTGAGTTGCGACCATGCCGTTTTTGGCCCAGACGGGATGATGAATGGCATCCTCGGAGTAGATAGCTTGCTCGGTTTTTGTTTTATTGGTTGTGAGTGTCAGCGTATTGGTTTTCGCTGGTGTGATGCGCTTGATTTCAGACAAGACCGTCGGATTATCGGTCATGATGGCCAGATTGATCGCACTGGTGTTGATTGAGGTGTTATTTATCACATTGGCATCAGTTGGTGTTACTGGTTCAAGTGCGTGCGCTGATACAGATAGCAATAATGTACTGCTAGCAATGAGCATCGCAGATTTTAATGTGGTGATGATGGGTGGTTGAGAGTGGCCAGACAGATTTGGCATGGCAAAGTCCTTTTTATGTGAGTGGTAAAGTTTGGGTATTTCATAAGTCTGAGTAAGAGGTTTTTTATATATAAAAATATAAAATATGAGAGGGAAGGTTCTAATAGATAAAAACAATACAGACTTTTGCCTAGAAACGCACGCTAATATTACTAAATTGTAACGCTTTGTGTTATAAGTATCATACGCGTTTATCCTTATTTTACCCATTAAATAAAGGCACCTTTATGTCATCTACTCATAGCAATCATCGCAGTCGACAGTCTGGTTGTAGGTCGCAGCTGCATGAGGTAACTGCGCCTGTGGCGATTTATCATAAAAACAAACATCGAAATTTATCACGTACACTGACGGCGACCGGTTGTGCGCTGCTGCTTGGTGGTACGTCATTGGTATTGATGGGCTGTCAGACAAGCGCTGGCGTCTCCTCAGGCGCGGTATCAGATGCGCTCATCGACTTTGAGGTTGCAGACAGTGCAGTAAACCAAGCACAGGGCCGCGTCTTTACTGACCGTCTACAAGCCAGCTCTGCGCGCTATGAGCAACTGTTTGACCAGCAGAGCTATCCCAATACGGAGACTCAGGCAAAGACACGTTTGCTTGCTGCCATTCGTCAGCATCTCGCCAGTGAGCACGTGGCCGTCGCGCAGGCCAATTATCATATGGCACCCTTTATCGATCCAGACAGTATCGATGCTGGCGCGAGCAGTCTGCTAAGAACCATCATCGAAACTTATGCGTATCAAGAAGAGCAAGCGATAGACGACGAGGCTGCTGATGATAATAGTGAGTTTGCTGACGATGCAGATGAAGCGTTTGCTGATGATGAGTATAGCGCCAATACTAAAGACGATGGGTTGATACCGGGCGTGCAAGATGTCAAACCCAAGGCATTATTAAAGAGCTATGAAGCCATGCAAGCCGCCAAGCAGCAGCCAGTGGCGAGCGATGACAAACCGATGCCAACTACCGGCGCCATCGGTCAGATGCTTGCTATGTTGCATCGCACACCTGAGCAAATCGCTGCGACCAACGCCTATCAATATCAGCATTTGACATTTAATAGCGTCAGCCAATTCAGGCCCAAACAGCGCCAGCTACGTAGCGTCTATAGTTATGACTATGTCAGCCCAACGCTTAGCTCATCCATACAGATACCGCTCGCACTGGATTTTAATGACAGTCGTATCATGGTAGACCCATCGGCCATCATGCCGATTGTGGCGCTGGCCAGTCCTGAAAATACCCCGCTGCCTCAGGAGATGGCCTCTCATACGGTCAGCTTTGGTCTGCCTAAGAGCATCACCGAGCAGCTGCCGCCTACGGTATTGTATGATGCTGCGCTTGCTGCGATACAGAAGAGTATGGCCGAGCTGGCACCAGAGTATTTTAGCGCCGTTGATATACGTAATGACGCATTTGCCAAAGAAGTGGGGGCCAGCCATGCTGTCAAGTTATATATCGGTAGTAAGCAAGGCGGTGAGCTGGTCGGCAAAATCCTAAAATATATGACCCAGTCACTACAAGAGCATGTCGATGCCAATCCGTCACAGTATCCTGATGGAGCGATGCTAAAAGCTGCACTTGCTAAGGCGCAGCTATACCATAAAGGCTATCAAAGCGCGGATGTCGGCGCACTGCTACAGCTGATTGAAGCGATCGGTCCCATCTCCTTTAATCAAACAAACTACTACTATTTGGATCGCGCAAATCGGCTACTGGCCAAGCAGCAACGGCTAAATGTCGGTAGCGATTTGATGGGTGCGACCACCAGCGTACTCAACCAAGTGCGTTATGATAAGGCCAGCTTTAACGACCATGCGCTCACACCTTTATTGGCCGAGTCTTTTGGGGCAAATGCCAAGCCTGCCATCGATGGCAACGCGTGGCTTGCGAAGATACGCCAACAAAAAGACAGACTGCGAAGCGCTCGTTATGCACGCTATGACTACGAGTATGATGATGAAAATCGTTACGATGTTGATAATACTGATGAAGAGGGTGGCGTTTATGACAGTGGTAATAGTGAGGACTGGAACGACAACGATGAGGCATTGTATGACGATGCGGCCAAGTATGGCATCGATAGCAAGCTAGCGGATCAGTAGGTCTGTCTTGTTAACTCTCCCTATTAAGGATAAAAAATGAAAAAATCCCAGCAAACTCATACCAGCCGCCCGCCACGTGCATCTACTATTATCAATGGTCATGCGGTATTTGCCAGCGCGCTTGTCGCAGGCGCGGCGTTATTGACAGGGTGTCAATCGACCAGCCTTGGACAGTCTAATGCCATGACGGCTACCCAAACCTCAGTAGCTGCCAAAACAGCCGTCGCAAGCGCGCTACAAGCGCAGCGTCGCCAGTCCTTTCGTTATCATAGCAACCTTGAGATTAGTAATAAGCAGCAGTTTGACGGTATAACGTCTCAAAGCACTACCAACAATGGTGCTAACAACCCAGTCACTACTGATGATATCTATCAATACTGCGAAGATACGCATGACGAGGCCTATGCGGCATTATTGGCGCAGGCAGAAGGACAAAAGCAAGATATATCGGCGACAACATATGACGCTCAGCGTGCGACCATCAAACAATCCTATCTAGCCTGTACGGATGCCTATCAAGCATGGCAAGACAGCCAATACGACAGTGAGGTAAGTGTGCCTGCTGATTACCAAAAGTTGTTTGATAATTATGACGCGCAGCCAACCGCGCAGGGTATCAAAAAAGCAAAGCTACTCGATGCCTATCTACTAAAACCGTTGTCTATCAACGCCCAAGGCGTGTATCAGCCGATGGCGGGCAAAGCGACCATGCTTGCCAGTGCCCAATACCAAGCGCGTAATCATCAAAGTAGCCTCAACCAACCGGTCTATATCGATTTTAAAAACGGTGATATTTATCTATGGGCGGACAATTTTGCGATGATTAACTCAAAGCTATTGGACGACAAACTTGGCACGACATGGCAAAACAAATGGCTCAAAGTCACGCTGGACGATGGCACGTTACCCAAAGGCTTTGGCAAAGCAGTGATCACCCATCATTTTGCCGCGCTCGATGCCGCATTTGCCGCAGCACCAGCAAGTCAGTTTGAGTACGTCGCGGCCACGTCTTTGACTGCGCTATCTCCTAAGCTGCCAGCGCACCAGATGCCCGCAATGCTGGCAAGTGAGCAAGTGATCCGCCGTACTCAAAGCGCGGCCAGTCACGAGCAGTCATATCAAGAGTATATGCGTGGTTTTTATGAGCGGATAAGCGAGCAGTATCCAGAGCTTGTCAATGACAGTGCTTCTGATATAGCGCCTGACATTTTTACCAGTAAGGCCTTGGTACAGCAAGTACTGACAATAATCAAAAACAGTATAGACGCCGCTGATGATACGGTCGCCAGCCGTACAGTAGATACCGGTGCAGAGACGCCAAACGTGCAAACGCTATACGGCATTGATAAACGTGGCAGTCTCATCTGGCAGCATCTGCGGCGTGAGTTTCCTAGCGAGACCAATCAGCATAAAGGTGTCGTGATGGATGCCATGCAGCAGTATTCTGCTATTCGCCCAAAAGACGCTGCATTTCCCAACTTACCAAGCGATGTACAAGTACCAAATGCGCGCAATAGTGTTGATGCGCGCGAGTATGGTCGCGAGCTGATGCAGTACTATCGCGATGGTAATGGCACGGCGATAGGCAAGATGATATTTAAGGCGCTACCGCTGGCACAAGAGCGTTTGGGCAGTACCGATTAAAAAGTATTGAGCTATCATCAGAGTTATACAAAAAAGCGCACCGTTATCACGATGCGCTTTTTTTGAGAGATGTAGCGGGTAATAATAACTACTACATGCCTTGATGCTGATGCGGTTGGCCATGCATCTCACCATGCGTAGAGCCATGCTGACCTTTTGTCATTTTTGCCATTCTCTCGTTTCGCAGTTTGGCAAGTTTGGCGCGTTGCTCCGGCGTTAGCACTTGCGAGATGGCGTGCTGGGTCTGAGCATGCTCAATAAAACGCTGTTTGAATTTAGCCGCTTGCTGATCCGCTAGACGGTTAAGCGCGGCCGTATTCAACGTGCTGGCAGTGGTCAATGCCTGCATTTGTTGATGCATTTGCGCCCGTTCTGCTTTGTGTTGCGCGCGCTCAGCGTTACGGTCGCCATGTTTGGCCTCCATGATGGCTTTGATTTGTGCTTGCTGCGTGGCACTCAAGTCCAGCTGTGACAGGGGGCCTCGCATGCCGTCTTTCATATCACCTTTATGCATACCGCCTTTGTGCATACCTTCTTTCATGCCGCCTTGATGATGCTTTTGCATTTTGCTGGTGGCAGGTGCGGTATCAGTCGTTGCATTGACACTGGTGCAGGCGGTGACAGCAAATACGCTAGAGGCGGCCAATACTGTGCCCATAAGTAGTTTTTTCATCATACGATCCTTTTATAATTTGAGTAAATAAACAATAAATACCTTATCTTGCCAGTATGGCGATAAGTGCGATAAGTTATTGATAGGTGCTATCTTACGATAGTTAAAGGTTGCGATACTTTATGAAGTATTAAGAAAGGTAACGTTTATGGCGTTATGATAAGTTCATGCCTGATAATATAGGCAACAAAGCGATCTTAGGCTTAAGGAGAGGAGACAGCAGTGCCAAACATACTACTCGGCGATGATGACGAAGAGTTGACCCAGTTATTACAAGAATACTTGCAAAATCATGGTATTGATTGTGACTGCGTGCACGATGGTGAAGCGGTCATGCAAAGACTCAAAAACACCAGCACTGCCACCGCTTATGATTTGCTGGTACTCGATATCATGATGCCCAAAATCGATGGGCTCAGTGTGCTGCGGCAACTGCCGGCCATTAGTGATATTCCGGTCATCATGCTGACGGCAAAAGGCGAGGAGATTGATCGTATCATTGGGCTTGAGCTTGGCGCGGATGACTATATTACCAAACCTTGCAATCCGCGTGAGCTGTTGGCACGTATCAATGCGGTGATAAAACGCACTCGTCTTAGTGCTTCTGATAGTACGTTAGAGCACATGCCGCTACCTGAGAGCCGATTACATTTGGATCAAAACCAGCGACTCTGTCAAATAGATGGGACAGAGCTACAAGTGACAGGCACCGAGTTTGACTTGTTGGTCGCCTTGCTCAAGCAAAAAGGCGAGGTGGTGAGTAAAGCATGGCTATCAGAGCATGTGTTGCAGCGTGAGCTACAGCCCTTTGATCGCAGCCTTGATGTACATGTCTCACGCCTGCGCAAAAAACTCCAGCCTTTCCATGATGAGCCGATCAAAGCGATTCGTGGGAAAGGCTATCAGCTGGTACTGTAATGACATATTCCGCAAATACTTCTACATTTCGACCCAGAATCACGCTGTTTTGGCGGCTGTTTTTGAGTCTGTTGTTGACGATTTTACTCACCTCTATTTTATCCATCGTGGTAGAGCGGATACTGGTCGAAAAAGCGCTGACCGCGCGTATGGAAGCGCAGATTGAGCAGTTGTTGATTAAGCGTCAGGAGATGGCTACTGCTTTGCAAGCGGGCGATTTTGCATCAGTCAGGCAGATGTACCGTGAGGATCGGCGGCTGATGAGTCAAATCAGAGTCTATAACGAGCAAGGCGCTATTATCTTTCCGCGTTATCGAGACCAAGCGGACCGTCAAGACGGCAGGCAAGCTATGCCGCGTGCGCCCATGCATCCGATGCCATCAATGCCTGCCATGCCAAATGTAGCCGCCGCACCCGCCCTAGATCATCACCGCTCTGACGATACTGCCAGTATGTCAAACAACACTCGCAATCCTTATTGGCAATCGATGATGGCTCAGCGCACGATAGCAGACCCCGAGATGCGCCCTGAGCTGGCGGACAAGACCATCGCGCTGTCAGATGGTCAATCTGTCATTATACAGCTGCGTCCGCACCTGCGTTTTGCCGATGTCGTCGCGCTACAGCGGAATAATTTTTCGGTACGTTTGCTGCTAATTATTCTCTTTAGTGTCTTGGTCTGTGTTTGGCTTAGCCGGACATTGACCCAGCGTATGCGCCGCGTCCAACATGCGGTGCATCGCATGATTGCTGGTGATTATCAGGCGGATACCCAGCTGGCAAAAATGGGCGATGATGAGCTGGGTCTATTGGCAAAAGACGTGGCAAAGCTATCAAGGCGGCTGGCTGAGAGTGAGCTGGCGCGCAAGCAGATGCTTAGTGATATCTCGCATGAGCTGCGCTCGCCCTTAGCGCGTCTTGATGTGGCGACCGAACTGACGCGAGATTTTGCCCCCAATGCCAATCGCTACCTCGACCGTATCGACAAAGAGTCTGCGCGGATGAATGAGCTGATCGAACAAATCATTCATATCCAGTCGCTACAGATGCAACAATACACCACTGATAACGTAGAAAATGACTGGGTTGATGTTTCTGAGATTATCAGTGAGATTGGACAAGATGTGTGTTTTGAATTTCAGCACAAAAACGTCCATTGGCACTGGCAGCCACCAACCCTACAATCAACGGTAAAGGGCAACCAAGAACAGTTACATAGTGCGCTTGAAAACGTCATTCGTAATGCGTTTATGCACACAGCAGCTGGTTCAACGGTTATTGCTGAGATTAAACCAGCAAAGATAGATGGCAAAAAACCTGCCATTCAAATCCGCATCATAGACGAGGGCGGCGGCGTTGCGGATGAAGACTTGCAGCGTATTTTTCAGCCCTTTGTACGGCTAGACTCGGCGCGTCACCGCGACACTGGCGGCTATGGGCTAGGGCTAGCGATCGTCCATGCGGTGGTGCTGGCACATAAAGGCCAAATTGACGTTTATAATCGTCTTGATGGTGTCCAAGGGCTGATAGTGCAGATTGTGTTACCTATTGAAATATAAAGTGTCTCATTAATGATCTACATGGTTGCCGCACCTTTTTAATAAGTAACGAATACCTGCGAAAAGGTGTGCTTGGTATCAGAACAACGAACGAAAATTTGTGAAAAATGGAGGTAATTTAATATAAATAAGAGATAATGAAAAGAATGTATTCATTTATATGAATATATTCCGATAAGCGGTAGTAAATAGCCGAAGAGTGACATGTACACTCTCTATATATTCGATATTATGAATATATAGAGAGTGTACATAGTCTTACACGATGAAACTTTTAGGTTTTTAAACGCTAAGAATGGTTACATTTGCGCAAAAAGTCTCATTAAAGCTTACCGCCGTGTCATTTTGTCGTATTCGCTCTCTACATACCGACTATGAGTTGGCCTCTAATAATTATGTAAGGGAGTACGCATCATGAACCGCATCTATAAAGTCATATGGAATGAAGCTTTAAATTGTTTTGTCGCCGTCGGTGAATATACCAAAGCACGTGGCAAGTCTTCTAAATCTAGCGTCAGTGCCAATGCTCGTATTAATACCACCGCTACCACTTCTGTCAAAAAATGGCATGTGAGCGCTATAGGACTCGGTCTGCTGGCTGCTGGTGTCGCGATGCCAGCCAGTGCGCTTGGTCTTTACTTTGCAGGTGACGATCCTACGCCTAAAATTTATACCAATGAATGGCTCCATCATACAGTGACAATCAAAGGGGGTGAGACGGTAGCTGGCGATCCAAGCAGCAAAAATATCAATGTAACTGCCAATAAAAACAGCAAAACACTGACCGTAAAGCTAGATAAAATGGTCAATCTAGGCGTAGATGGTAGCCTAAAAATGGGTGACACCTTGGTGGATAGCTCAGGGATGACCATCAAAGCAATCAATCCTATCAATAATGTCACCTTAAGCAATAATGGACTAAATAATGGTGGCAATCAGATCACCAATGTAGCAAGCGGTGCCGGTGACGATAACAACGCTGCCAATATCGGCGATTTAAACCATGCAATTGCCGCCAACAAGACCAAATACTACAGTGTAAACTCAAACGCAGTCGGTAATGCCAATAACGATGGTGCCATAGGGCCAAACGCGATGGCCATGGGTGGTAATGCTGAGGCGACCGGCGGGCAAGCCATAGCCATTGGTAGCGGTGAGAGTGGTCAAAACACCGTGGCCAGTGGTGAGCAGTCTATCGCTATTGGGGCAAACGTCGTATCAAGCGGCGACTCATCTATCGCTATCGGTGGTGATGATCTAGACGATGCGTCACAAGTTGCTGGCGTCAATGATGCTTTTACCCATTATACAGGTGGCAATCTCGTCACAGTCGGTGATTATAGCAATCACACCGAGTCTGCTGGTGCAGCATCTGTAGCGATAGGTGTAAAAGCGCACTCTAAAGGCAACCTCTCTACTGCTGTTGGCGTCCGTTCAAGCTCATCAGGTAATGCTTCTTCAGCCTTTGGTATGGGATCGTCAGCAAGTAAAGATGGTTCGGTTGCTTTAGGTGCAGGTTCCACTACGCTTAATGATGCCACCTACCAAGAGAAACTTACTATTGGTAATAAAGATTATTTTTATGCTGGTGCGACCAATGATAAAGGAGCACAGGTCTCTGTTGGCTCAGAAGAGCGTGAGCGTCAAATCAAGCATGTCGCTAGCGGGGAGGTGAGTGCAACCAGTACAGATGGTATTAATGGTAGTCAGTTGCATGCCACCAATGAGTCTGTTAAAGACTTAACTACTACAGTTGTGGCTAACAAGACCAAATACTACAGTGTAAACTCCACAGGTGGTAGCAATGACGACAATCTAGGTGCCACGGGCGAAAACGCTATGGCCATGGGTCGGAAAGCCAGCGCGGCTGGTAGTCAAAGTATCGCTATCGGTAGTGTGGCTAATGGCAAGCTTACCAGCGCTGGTGGTGAGCAGTCTATCGCCATTGGCGCAAATGTGGTGACCACAGGAGGCTCTGCTATCGCCATCGGTGGCGATGATCTAAACGCCGCCTCTGAAACCAACTTGGATGGCAGCTCAAATATTGGTGCCAACACTGGCAGTGTGAATACGGTATTTAAGACTTACACTGGCCGCGACCTTGTAGAGCCTGCGTATTATGCTAGAAACACTGAGGCCAGTGGCGCTGCTTCCATCGCCATTGGGTCAAAAGCGCTGTCTAAAGGTCACTTATCTACTGCTGTTGGTGTACAGTCCTCCTCAGATGGTGTTGCCTCTTCAGCCTTTGGTATGGGGTCATCAGCAAGTAAAGATGGTTCGGTTGCTTTAGGTGCAGGTTCCACTACGCTTAATGATGCCACTTACCAAGAGAAACTTACTATTGGTAATAAGGATTATTTTTATGCTGGTGCGACCAATGATAAAGGAGCACAGGTCTCTGTTGGCTCAGAAGAGCGTGAGCGTCAAATCAAGCATGTCGCTAGCGGGGAGGTGAGTGCAACCAGTACAGATGGTATTAATGGTAGTCAGTTGCATGCCACCAATGAGTCTGTTAAAGACTTAACTACTACAGTTGTGGCTAACAAGACACATTTCTATAGTGTCAATAGTACAGATTCAACTCGTGGCAATTACAATAATGACGGTGCGACTGGTGCTGATGCAATGGCAGCTGGAATTGATGCGTCAGCGACAGGTGAAAATGCGACAGCGTTGGGAACAAAGTCTAATGCTGAGGGTACGCGGAGCACTGCGATTGGTTACCAAGCACAAGCTAAAGATAGAAACGCAATTGCTTTAGGTTATCAAGCTCACGCACATCAAAAACATTCCACCGCGATAGGATATGCTGCTAAAGCGGGTTATGCTGCGATTGCAATAGGAGATGCGGCAGCAGCAACCAAAAAAGGGTCAACAGCGATAGGAAGTCAGTCTGTCTCGACTGATGTGTATAGTACAGCTTTAGGACGCGAGGCTAAAGCACTTGAAAAGAATACTGTAGCCGTGGGGTATAGTACTACTGCCAGTGGTGAGTCTAGTGTGGCTATCGGTAATAAGTCTCTAGCAACCAAGGAAAGTAACATCGCACTAGGGGATAATGCACAGGCAACCGGAAACCAATCAATCGCACAAGGCAGAAATGCTAAAGCGACTGGAAGTCAGTCCATTGCGCAAGGTACTCACGCTGAAGCGACAGGTAACTACAGCTCGGCGCAGGGCTATTTTTCTGAGGCAACTAAGTCCGGTGCGATCGCACAGGGTCGAGATTCAAAAGCGTTCGGCGAAAACTCAATCGCACAGGGTATGAAAGCCAAAGCTGAGGGTAAGTCTAGTGTGGCTATCGGTGATGGAGCAAAAGCGAGCGGTGTCAATAGTATCGCAATCGGCACAGGTAACATCGTCAATGGCGACAACTCAGGTGCCTTTGGTGATCCTAATATTATTAGCGGCAGCGGTAGTTATGCAGTGGGTAATAACAATACTATCGATGCCGACAACTCCTTCGTATTAGGTAATAACGTCACAATCAACGCCAGTGACAAGTATTCAATCGCTCTGGGTGAAGGTGCTGTAATTAATGGCGAGGACAGTATTGCAATTGGTCGCGGTGCCACTGCTGCGGCTAGTACCAGAAATGGTCTAGCAATTGGTGTGAGATCAAGCTCTGGTAACCACGCTGCGTCTTTAGGTGACGACGCTACGTCTGGTAACTACGCAGTAGCGCTTGGCTCTAAGTCCACTGCTCAGATTGGCGGTACGGCTATTGGTCAGGCCTCGAGTGCAGTCAGCAATGCCACAGCCTTAGGTCGTGCTGCTATCGCAGGGCAGCCAGGTAACGTCGCTTTGGGGCATCAATCCGTTACTGCAGCACAGCATACCGGCACTTTTGCCATAAACAATCAACCAGTTGCAGGTTTAACTAGTGGCGCTAGAACGGTATCGGTTGGCTCTGTGGGTGCTGAACGTCAAATCCAAAACGTCGCCCCAGGTGTCGTGGATGCTACTAGCAGTGACGCTATTAACGGTAGTCAGTTATTCCAGACCAATAAGAACGTCACTGCTAATACCATCATGGCTGAAGGTAATATGGCCGCCCTTGGTGGTAACTATATCCCTGATCCTAATGACCCGGATGCGGCTGGCACTTATGAAACTCCTGAGTATTTTGTGTTTACTGATCCAAGTAACGTAGATACCGTTGCTGATGGTGGCACGGGTGCTGTGGTGAATAATGTTGGCGACGCATTTACAGCTATCAATGAGGCATTACAAACTCCTCTCACCTTCACAGGTGATACTGGTACGGCCACTCGTAAACTTGGCCAAACTCTCAGCGTCACTGGTGGTGCAACAGGTAATCTAACGACTGGCAATCTTGGTGTCGAAGCAGATGAAACGGGTGGTCTAATTATAAAACTAGCTGAAACAGTCAATCTTGATGCTGACGGTAGCGTAACGACGGGCAACAGTGTACTTAACACTAATGGTCTCATCATTGCTGGTGGCCCAAGCATGACTACTAATGGCATCAACGCTGGTGACAAACAAATCAAGAATGTAGCCAGTGGTGTTGGTGATGATTACAACGCTGCCAACATCGGTGATGTAAAAAATGCCATTGGTGATGTGACTACCTTAGGCTTCGGTATCAAAGCTGCTGATACTAATACCGTCCAGAAAAACCTAGGTCAAACAATTGATATCATAGGCTCTAATGGCAACATTACTACACAAGTAGACAGTGGCAAAGTTGAAGTCGTGCTCAATAACAATCTAGACCTAGACACTAATGGTAGTATCAAAATGGGTACAAGTACACCATTTGGTCTAGGTCCTGTGACTAACGTTAACCGTTATGGTATGACAACCGGCAATGCATTGGCTGGTACTTCAATCAACCTCACTGGTGTTACGGTAGCAAGTCCGCTTGGCATTACGAATCTAAATAGCACTGGGCTTTATATTGTTGGTGGCCCAAGCGTTACAACTAACGGTGTTAATGCTGGCAATAGAAAAGTCGTTAACGTAGACAAAGGCGACATCACTGCTACTTCAACTGATGGTATCAACGGTAGCCAATTATTTGATAACGCACAATCTATTGCTGATAATTTCGGTGGTGGCTCAATGGTCAAGCCTGATGGAACGGTGAGTGCTCCAGGCTATCCACTCAATGGCGGCACCTACAGCAGTGTCGGTGATGCACTGGGTAATTTAGATACTCGTACCTTTACTAACACTACCAACATTGCTAAAGGCATCAAATTCAACGTCAATAATGGTCTTGAGAAAACCTTCGCTTTAGGAGAAGAGATTAAGCTCAATACAGATAGCAACTTAACCACAACGCCACTCTCTACAGGCGACGGTATTGAGCTTGGCTTAGCTCCAGTGGTGAACGTTGGTACTGATAATCCAGTACAGATCAATGGTGATACAGGTACAATCTCAGGTCTAACCAATAGAACCTTTGATCCAACGATCACCTATACTGGTGGACAGGCGGCTACTCAAGAGCAGTTATCAGACCTTAGTGGCACTATCATTGATCTAGGTTTCGAAATCACGGCTGACAATGCTTCCTTAGCGCCTGGTGAAACTAAAGATAAAGTTAAACTTGGTGAGACAGTTAAGTACACCAGTGCAGATGGCAGTATCGTCACTACAGTGGCAGATAATGAAATCGACTTTGCTTTAGGCGACAACCTCAGTGTTGGTGGCCCAGGTCTAGACGGTGAGGATGGTGTAGATGGCTTCATCGGTGTGAATGGTGCTGACGGTCAATCTGGTATTGCTCTCAATGGTGCTGATGGCACTATCGGTCTAACGGGTCCTGCAGGTCTTCACGGTGAGCAAGGTCCTTCAGGTACCATCGGTGTCACCAATGGCGTACCCGGTGTGAATGGTGAGGACGGTATTACACGTATCATTATCGACGATATTCAAGTCGCCACCATGGAAGATGGTATGAAGTTTGCGGGTAACAAGGGTGCTACCATCGCCAAGCAGCTCAACGAAACCTTGAACATCGAAGGTACGTTGGCTAACTCTGCTGATGCATCAGGTGCTAACCTACGTGTTGACAGTGATAACGGTAAGCTAAATCTAATGATGGCTAAGAAGCTAACGGATCTCGATAGCATCACCATCAATGAAGGCGGTCCAATTATCAGCAGCTCAGGCATTGATATGGGCTCCAACACTGATGACGATGATTACCCAACCAACACAATCACCAATCTTGGAAAAGGTGTCAATGGTACTGATGCTGTGAACCTTGATCAATTAAATGAAGTCAACGAAACAGCCAATAAAGGGTGGTTTGTCCGTACGGATTCTGGTGATGGCGCGAAGAGCAATGTCAAACCAGACGACGTCGTTACGATCAACGGTGACGGTAATATTAGCGTAACCAATGAAGATAATAACCTGGTTGTGGCATTAGGCGACGACCTTAGTGTTGGTGGACCAGGTCTAAACGGTGAAGATGGTGTAGATGGCCTCATCGGTGTGAATGGTGCTGACGGTGTATCTGGCGTAGCGATTAATGGCGCTGATGGCACTATTGGTCTAACGGGTCCTGCAGGGATAGACGGTGTGAGTCCAACGCTGACCATGCGTCCAGAAATCCAGTCTGGCGACGTATTTAATGATGACACAGACGTCACGCGCTTAAGTTACGAAGATGGTGACGGTAATAGTCGTACCATAGCGACGTTAGAAGATGATGGTTTACGCTTCTCTGGTAACGACAACCCAGCTGTTGGTTATGTTACTCGCAACCTAAATAAAGAGATGCAGATTGTTGGTAGTAAAACAGCGGTTGGTACATACTCATCAGGCAATATCAATACGATTGCGACACAAGATGGTGGTATTGAAATTCAAATGGCTGATTCACCGAAGTTTGGTGAGGTAACCATCAACGCTGAGAATACCGGTAAAATTACGGGTCTTACTGCTGGTGAGGATGATACTGATGCCGTCAATGTCTACCAGCTGAATCAAGCCAATGCGACTATCAACCAAGGCTTAGACTTTGGGGGTGACAGTGGTACCGATGTCAACCGTAAACTTGGTCAAAAGCTCATTGTTAAAGGTGACGATACCATCAACGCTGATCCAGCAACGAAAAACATCAGCGTTACTGCTGACGGCGATGACACATTGAACATCAGATTGGATAAAGATATCAATCTTGGTAATACAGGCAGCGTCACCACCGGAAACACTCAGGTGAATAATGCAGGTGTTACTTTATATAATGGCGATAACGATCAGGTAGCGCTGACTAACAATGGTCTGAATAATGGCAACAACAAGATTACTAATGTCGCTGATGGATGGCTGGACGCTGGCAGTAGAGATGCGGTCAACGGTAGCCAGTTGTTTAAAACTAATCAAGACATTGCCAAAGGCATCAAAATCGGTGATGGTAATGTTGCTAACGACCAGCAATTTGCGTTAGGGGAGACCATCAATGTCAGAGGTGATGGTAATATCACCACACTGGCATCTGCCGCAGGCGTTCAGGTTCGGCTAAACAATCAGCTAAACTTGGGTGATGAAGGTCGTATGCAAGTGGGTAGTAGCCTCATGACAAACAATAGCTTTACCTTTGTGTCCGATAATGCGCCGAATAGAACCGTTAGATTGACTAATAATGGTTTGGATAACGGCTTTAATCGAATCACAAATGTCGCCGCCGGTATCGACTTTACAGATGCTGTTACGGTTGGCCAGTTAGAGTCAGCAACCTTTGCTTTGGATCAAGGTTGGGGCTTAAGTGCCCAGGGTGATAGCGCTACCATGGTCAAACAAGGCAGTGCTGTTGATATAAACAGTAGAGATGGCAATATCACGATTTCCAGAACGCTTGCTAACGGTGGTTTGGCACGTCAAGCAGGTCGAGCAGCAGACGTAAATGACATCAGCTTTGATCTAAATCGGGATATCGCCATCGATAGCGTACAAGCAGGCGATAGTACGCTGAGCAATGACGGCTTGACCATCGTCGGCGGACCAAGTATGACCAAAGCGGGTATCAATGCCGCTGACACCAAAGTCACAAACGTCATGAGCGGTGAAGTCTCAGCCAGTAGCTCAGATGCTATCAATGGTAGCCAGCTCTATGCACAAGGCGCAGGTATCAGCACCCTAATAGGTGGGGATACCGTCTACAACCCTGAAGATGGCACCTTCATCAATGCCAATATCGGCGGTACTGGTCAAAGCAGTATTGATGGTGCGATTGCCTCGATCAAGCAAGGCGAGACCATTATCAATGAAAGTATAGCCACCAATACCACCAATATTGAGGCCAATACGGCTGATATCGCCACCAACACCACCAATATCGGCACCAATACGACCAATATTCAAGGCAATACGGATAGATTGGATACCGGTCTCAACTTTGGCGCTGATAGTGGAGATAACATCAACAAACCTATCGGTGATGACAGTGTCCTAAGCTTTACCGGTGGTAATAACATCACCACCACCGCGCAGGGCAGTAGCATCTTGTTTGACCTCAATGGCAATATCAGCGTAGATAGTGTCAGTACAGGTAATACGACCATCAATAGTGGCGGTGTCACTATCACAGACGGCCCAAGTATGACGGCAGATGGCCTGTATGCAGGTGGCAAGAGTATTACAGGTGTCGCCGATGGTGTCGAAGCGACAGATGCTGTCAACCTTGGTCAGCTAAGTGCACTCGATAGCAGGCTAAACAACAGCATGAGCGATCTAGGCTACAAAATCGGCGAAGTCGAAGACGATGCAAACGCAGGTATCTCAGCGGCCATGGCGATGTCTTCTCTACCGCAAGCTTATATCTCTGGTAAGTCTTTGATCAGCGGCGGTGTCGGTACTTATAACGGCGAGAGTGCAGTGGCCATCGGCTTCTCTAAGCTCTCCAATGACGGTCGTTGGGTCATGAAGATAAGTGGTACTGCAGATACGCAAGGCAATGCAGGCGGCTCGATTGGTGCAGGTTTCCACTTTGACTAATAAGCCGTGACCGTTTTTATAAAATACTGTTTTTATAAAGTATAAAAAAGAAGCAAGGCACCTGATGCCTTGCTTCTTTTATCATGTCAGTCGATTTTAAATAAAACAGAGATATTATATATCAACGTGGAGCTGGTATAAATTTTCCTTGCGTGCTGTGCCTGCGCCGACAGGTACTGCGAAAAATTTATCCAAGTCTCACTGTATCGTTTTTATATTGAACTCACTATATGTGACTTATTTAGAGTCGACTATACAAAGCGATAATATTCCGCTTTGTTTTGGCTATATAAACAGCCCAAAAACGCTGACAGACTGCCGTCAAATTCGGAACATGGGTGCTGTCGGCGTCAGGCCAACATAAGCCATGCCTGCTTGATTCATCCAGTGCGGCTGCACGATACCGTGTTGTAAAATCGCATAGATATCGCGATGCGCTCTTTCAATTCTATGGGTCTTATATAGCGAGACAGTACCAGCCACCGCGTAAATCTCAGACACCATATCTCTAGATGCTCTTGCCGCCTCACAAGACGCTGCCCAGACATCTGCAAGCTGTGTGTCGGTAAAAGTGTTGTTTTTCACAGCTTCATTCCATAATGTCTCAACGCTACTGTGTAGCTGTAGGCGTCTGGCAGCCAGCAGAGTCTTGCTTTTGGCGATGGCCGCTTGTACCGTGGCGCGATCACGTAGATCTGGGCTTTTACCAGCGGTAACTCTCTCAAGACACAGACCAATCAGCTCATCGGTGGCAGCTTTTAGCACGCCTAGCGCCATCGCTGCACAGCCAGCAGCATTGATACACCCTATAGGTAGGCGGTTGTATTTATTGTCGGTATCGATAGGACTATCAAAATCGATTGCATATTCAGGCCTTACAAAGGCTTCTGTGACCACAATATCATGGCTGCCTGTCCCTCTTAGTCCACCGACATGCCAAGTGTCAATCACATCGACGTCAGCTTTTGGGATAAAAAACAGTTTTAGATTGGCACCAGAGCTGAGTGGGGCTTGCGCTCCGTCAGAGGTGACTCGGCATCGTAGGACAAACCAATCGGCCAGCTCGCAGCCAGATACCAGCGTCCAGCGACCTGATACGGTGTAGCCCTCTGCGTATTGGACGGCGACGCCTTCAGGACGCGCCGAATTGGCATAGATATGTTCAGGATTATTAAAGACCTCTTGCCTGGCCGAGCTGTCCAAAAACCGTCCAAAGGTACACGCCAGATGATTGTTCCAAACGATCCAAGACACTGACGCTTCTGCGCTTGCCAAGGTTTCGTACACTGTTAAGGTCTCGGTTGGGTTGTCTTCCCAGCCTCCCAGTGACTTTGGTAAACCCATCCTAAATAAATGACGGGCTGAGAGCTGCTCGATCACAGCGGGTGCAATCTTTCTAAGGTTTTCTGTCTCCTCACGGTGAGCAAGTGCCAAATGATATGTCTCATCTGCTGCGCTAGCAGGCCTAATCGGTGTGCTGTATGGAAAAGATATTTGGCTCATATTTTTCGACCCTTATCATTAGTAAAACGAATTTGTTTTTTAAAACCGATAAGTTGTGCTTTATTCTAGAGTTTATATATAACGTTCTATATTCAAAGAATAACCAACTGTCGACTACTATACAACCGGTAATTTGAATATAATGAATATTTAGTGAAGGTAATCACGGTAATAAGCGTAGGATAAGTTAGGACGGTAAACGAACGTTACTGCACTCGCCTGTATAGACAAGATAAAGTTGAGCAACCATTCAATTTTTGAGAGCGACCATGATGGTTCGACATCATGGTCGTTGCTAAGATGGAAAGACTATGTCACGTACCGCACTTTATCATCCAGCGCCTGATATCTACATTCTTCTAGGGCGTGGATATCAGGCATCAGGCGTCAGCCATTGTCGCCCAGTATGGCGAACCCCTTGATACCCAAACCCATTGAGATCATAATTAATCCATGAAAACGCTCAAGCTACGCATCAAAGACAAACACGCCGCTCAGCTCAATATCTTGGCTTGGTCGGTCAACTTTGTCTGGAATTATGTTAATGAGCTTAGTTTTAAACATCTTAAGCGCACAGGAAAATTCTTTTCAGCCTATGACTTGGACGCTTATACCAAAGGCAGTGGCGAGTATTTAAACTTGCACAGCCAAACCCTGCAAGCGATTAGTGAGGTTCACGCTAAATCCCGTAAACAGTTTAAAAAAGCCAAACTCAACTGGCGCACCAACAACCCAAAGGCCAAGAGAAGGAGTTTGGGCTGGATTCCTTTTAAAAAGACCGCGATTAAGCACCTATCAACTCGTCAGTCTGGCAAGAAAAGCCTTAAATCTACTATTCAGCTAAGCCTCGCTAAGGGTAAAAAACTAATCATTGATATGTGGGATAGCTATAACCTCTCGCTCTACCGCATCAATACTTGCGAGTTGGTACAAGACAATCGGGGCCACTGGTACGCCTGTATCATCGTCAAAGAATTTCCAAAGATTAAGTGTGGCACGGGTCAAGTCGGTATTGATCTAGGCTGTAAGGACTCAGCAGTCAGTAGTGATGGCGATGTTCTAACCACTAAGCTAACCCATCAATACGCTGAAAAACTGGCCATTGCCCAAAGAGCCAAGAATAAAAAACGGGTCCGTGCGATACACGCCAAGATTAAAAATACCCGCCAAGATCTGATCCATAAATTCACATCAAAGCTTGTTAAAGCCAACAGCTTAATCATTGTTGGAAAGATTAAATCAACAGCATTCACTTCATCCAAACTGGCCAAATCCGTCTATGATGCTGGTTGGTTTGAAATAAAACGGCAACTGGATTATAAATGCGCGAACGCAGGTTGCCAGTATATCGAAGTCAATGAAGCGTACAGCACCCAAACCTGCTCGTGTTGCGGCTCCCGCCAAGACAGTCCGAAAGGTAGAGAAGGTCTTGGTATAAGAGTATGGTTTTGTCGTTCTTGTAAAACGACCCATAACAGAGATGTTAATGGAGCAAAAAACATTCTCGCGGTCGGGCTTGACCGTCTTTAGTAGGAATACCCTCCGTTTAGGGAGGGGAGGAAGTCAAAACCGTCAAGAAGCCTTAGATCGAGCATTGAGACTTTATTTCAACAAAAACATCTTAAGTACTGTCTAAAAATATTTGACCACTACAAATGGCCCTGAATATATCAGCAATGATTTAAAGGATTGGGCAACTAAGCAAGGTATCGTTATCGAATACATCGAGCCTGGCAATCCTCAGCAAAACGCTTATATTGAACGATTTAATAAGATAGTGCGTTATGACTGGCTTAATCAAGAACTATTTGATAGTTTAGATCAAGTGCGGCACCAGGCTGAAGCTTGGCTGTATCACTATAATAACGAAAGACCCAATATAGGTAATGGTGGCTTTACGCCGATTCAGAAACTTAATATGGCAGCTTATTTCTACTTATTTGGTGTTTTAAATTTGGGGGTATTTCCCTGGGAACGCAGCACGCAAGTAAAATTTATACCAGTAGCGCGTTTAAATCCATAACAGTTTTACATTCAGCTAACTATATATGCACGATTCTGTGCAAGAAAGAGAATATGATGCTATAAACAGAGAATGGGGCGCTATAGTATCTGCGTGGAAAAGTTAACTGAGACAGTAAAATGAAATTAAAATTTGCAGGTACACCCAAATATATTGATGGTAAGGAGGTATTCATATATCAGGATGTAAATATTATAAAATACCAATGGAATTCTGTCACTGTGATATGTACCGAGCAAATCAAAGCAACCGATAACGTCTTATTTTGGCATACCGGCGGCGCGCCGGCGCTATTTGCCTACGCTGATGATTTAGATATACGTTAACGAAACTTGCACAGCAGATAAAACCTTCTAAATTGAAAAACCTCTGATGAGCTAGTATCTTTTGCCTAAAGATTCGGCTTAGCAGCAATATTGTTCATACTATTTTAAAGGTTTTTTATGGGTCAAATCAGTGACTGGGTACTCTCTATTACGGCGAAGTTTGGCTACTTTGGCATTATCTTTGCCATGTTTGCCGAAAACGTCTTTCCGCCTATTCCCTCTGAGGTCATTATGCCTGCTGCTGGGTTTGCCGCCTCAAATGGTGAGCTTAATCTCATACTTGCCATATTAGCAGGGACGCTTGGCGCGGTACTTGGTGCGTTACCGCTGTACTATTTAGGCCGCGTGTTTAACGAAAAGCGCTTGATAGCCTTAACCAAAAAATATGGCAAATTTGTTTTTGTAAAACCTGACGATATCAAAGCTACCAATGAATGGTTCGATAAGCACGGTAAAAAAGCGGTATTCTTTGGTCGTATGGTGCCTGGTATCCGCTCGTTTATCTCGATTCCTGCCGGTATGAATAATATGCCAATGCTACCGTTTTTGGGACTCTCCGCACTTGGTGCAAGCATTTGGACGACAGGTCTGACGCTCGCGGGTTACTATATGGGCCAAAACTACGAGGTTATTGAATCGACGCTCGCCCCTTACTCGACAGGTATTAGCATCCTTATCGTTGTCATTATTATTGGCTGGTTTGTAAAGCGACGTTTATCTGATAAACGCTAATAAATGCGAAGGCCGATAATCACTAAGTGCTAACGCTTTGATTTACTTGTCGATAGCGTCCGGCCCTAAGCGCATCCAAGTAATCGCCTGCTCTTGATGCTCTGTCATCGCATTCCAGATACCGTCTTCGCTAAAGATAGAAATGAGCCTCACCAGAGTGCTTAATTACGATAATTCTAAATTCCAGCTCGCTAATTACCATGACATACCCCATTACCCTTCGTAAAAAGGTATTACAGTCTCTTGAACAAGGCATGAGCGTGCGCACCGCAGCCAAGCTTTATTTGTTTAAACTTGCCCAAATAACATTACGCCATGTATTAATGAAGGGCCTAAGAATACCATAAACAATCCCGCTAAAATCATTGTTAAACTAGCTATAACGCCCTCGTCCTCATTGCGCTGACTTGCCCGGGCTGTACCAAAACCGTGTGATGCATTACCAAATGCGATTCCATTTGCAAGATGTGAGCGAATACGAAAAAAAGTCAAAATCATATCCCCTAAAATCATTCCCACCATCCCTGTGATCAAAGTAAACAATGAAACTAAAGAGGAAGATCCGTGGATTTTTTCAGATAAGTCTAACGCAAATGGTGTCGATATTGAACGGGCCATCAAGCTATAGGTCAAGGTCTTATCAAAATGGAACAAACCAGTGAATAGGTATATGCTTAAGACTCCCACCACCATCCCAACAGTTATAGAAGCGGTCAAAGCCAAAGCATGTTGACGTATTAAACGACGATATTCATAAATAGGTATAGCAAACGCAACCGTTGCGGGGGCAAGTAACTGCACAATCCAAGCTGTATCCTTCCAATAAGTATCATAAGAGATATTAAAGATAATCATTAATGAAAGCGTTATTACTGGAACCGTGATAGCTGGGTTTAGCCAAGATTTTCGATAGCGCACATAGATTACTTTAGCCATATAATAAGCAGCTAATGTCCAAATGAGACAAAGGATTGACCAGATATTCATCGCAAACCCTCACGCATTATCATTATTTTTTAGGTTTAATTGGGCTTTATGAATCTGATGTCGATACAATCTACGTTGCAAACGGTGCACCATAATAAAAGTGAATGCTGAGCTTAACATCACCATCGCGGTACTTAAGATAATTGTCAGCATTAATTGCCAGCCCTTACTGATAAATAGCGCCTTGTATTGAAGTATTGACATCATAAGTGGAATAAACATTAATACTAATTCACCCAAAACAAATTTTGCCCCCAGTCTGACCCAGTTAACCTTGATAGCACCACTCATTAATAAGATCAGCATTAAAGATACTCCTAAGACGCCTGAGGATACGGGTAAATGCAATAACTCAACCAATATCGCAGCACAATACCAGACAGCTGCGATAATAGCGCATTGCATAAGGACATGAAGCCATGATTGGCGACAGAACTGTTGAAGTCTAAGTTTTTTTTCAGCTACAAAGGATAGGGATAAGTGAATATTAGGATTACGCATAATAATTGTTGTTTGTTGATTAGAGACTACTTATTATAAAAATACCCTAGTCATAAATTATGAATTATATTTTTATTTTTATTCCTAATTTATATAATAAGTTTCGTTCTTTCTCTTAAATGTGGTCTATTATTTATGATAACTTTCAAGCAATTACGCTGCTTTGTGACAGTCGTAAAAACAGGTGGGTTTCTTCAGGCTAGTATCCAACTCAATCTAACCCAACCCACCGTTACCAAATCCATCAGTAACCTTGAAGAATATTTAGGCGTAGCTCTGTTTGATAAGCCGTTGACTCATAGAAAAAAGCGGCTAGTTAATTTAACGGAAATTGGCGAACACCTCTATATTCAAGCAGTGGATATCTTACAAAAGGCAGATAATCTTGAACAAACAGTAGTAGATTATCAGCAATTAATAGGTGGTAAGTTGCGTCTGGGGATTTCACCGTTAGGCAGTGAAATACTAAGCAAAGCTATTTTTAACTTTTACCAAATGCATCCTAGTATAGAAACCTCACTTATCGAAGATGGTGCTGAGTCACTTAAGCAGGCCCTTCTAGAGGGGCAACTTGATGTGGCAACATTGATGAAGCCGATTGACGATGATTTTGACTACTCGTCGATATGTTGCTATCCAGTGGTGGTCGTAGCAAATAAAAACCGTATGGGTAAGCGAAAAACCAAGGTAACACTTAAGTCACTATCAAATGCACCCCTAATTTTATTTACCTCCAATTCATCATTTACTCCAATGATTATAGAAAACTGTCAATCACTAGGTTTTGAACCTAATATTATTTGCCAAACCAATCAGTGGCACTTGCTTCTTGACATGGTAAAACAGGATATGGGTGTGACTCTTTTGCCTCAATATTATACTCAAAAGTTGGATTTGACAGGATTAGTCTGCTTGCCACTAACCCAACCTCAGTTAAAATGGGAGCTTGTCATGGCTTGGCGTCGTCATCGCTTGCTTACACCAAGTATGCGAGCTTGGCTTGATAACATAAGAAAAAACATATAACCAGGCCTTGATAATGCTTTGGCTGAAACAGGACATAGGTTATACAAAACAGAGGTGATTGAATATTTAAAAGCAGGTTGGCAAGGTTTAGCGAATGTACAACTTGCGACATTAAATTGCGTAGATTGGTTCAATAAAAAGCGTATACACAGTGCATTGGGCTATGTATCGCCTTTTGAGTTTGAAAAGCGGTATTATGATATAGTCGATACACTCTAAAAATCTCATAGCGCTACTGGGATGCTATTTTTAAACGTAGGTTGCGCAGCCTCTGGGAACGCAGCACGCAAGTAAAATTTATACCAGTAGCGCGTTTAAATCCATAACAGTTTTACATTCAGCTAACTATAATTTAATCCTTTCAGGCATCGCTGCCTGACTCAAGTAAACCAGACTCCGACATAGTCGGGGCGGTTCACTATATCGCACTTAATAGGGTACTGGTGATGGCATTGGGTCAGCTAGATCGCTTGTGGTGCATCAGGCTGCTGCATCGGTTCGGCATCTATAAAGGCTTTTAAGGTGCGGCAGTGAGCATCAATGGCGACGATGGTTGGGTAGGGGGTGAGGTCCACCTCAAACCGGCGCGCAGACGACACCTGTGGTATCAAATAGCAATCTGCAAAGGTTGGCGTGTCACCGTAACAAAACTTACCGCGAGTATGGTCAGCTGCCAAGCGTTTTTCTAAAGCGGCAAAGCCTTCGCTGATCCAGCGGTTGCACCACGTCATGACCTGCGCTTCATCTACAGACAGCTCGTGGCGTAAGTATTGTAAAATACGGCGGTTATTAATAGGGTGTATGTCGCAGCCAATCATCGCACTCAGCGCTCGTACTTGCATACGATCAGCAGCGTCACTGGGCAATAAAGGCGGCGCAGGATAGACCTCTTCTAGCCACTCTAATATGGCAGGGCTTTGATAGAGTAATACATCATCAGCTTGTAAAACAGGCACCAATCCTTGTGGGTTTAGGGTTTTGAAAGTCTCAGCGAGCTGCTCGTCTTGGGCCAGATTGACTGCCAGATAATCGTACTCTAGGCCTTTTAGATTCATTGCGATACGTGTACGGTAAGATGTGCCGCTACGAAAATAACCGTAAAGTTTCATCATGGTATCTTCCTTTTATTATGTTATGTTGTGAGTCAAACGCCCCGTTGCCACCATAGCTTGTCCCGTCATTATCGTTGCATAAGATATGCATGCTCTCCAACTGCACATGCATACAATCAGGCGTAAGTGTTATAAAATTGTACTTATCATTCCACGGCCTAAGCCTAAATCAATACCAGCCTTTTAGCGAGTCAATTATGCCAGCAGCCAAAAGCCCTATAGACAGCGCGACGACCACTCAAAAAAATGGCGTCCAGTCTTTGGAGACAGGGTTGTCCGTCTTAGATATCCTTATCGAGCGCCGCGAGCCTATGATGTTAAAAGACATTGCTCAAGCGCTGCAAATGCATCCTGCCAAGTGTCATCGCTATTTGGTCAGTCTCATTCGAAAAGACTATGCACAGCAATTGGCAGACGGGCGCTACGGACTTGGGCACAGAGTCGATGCGCTAAGCCACCGCGCCCACCGTCCAAACAACCTTCTAGAGCGCCTGACGCTTATCGCCCATGATATCAAAGACAACTTGCACTGCGGGGTACAGATTGCTAAATGGTTTACCGAAGGACCTATTATTATCCAGTCGGTCGAGCCAGATAGCGCCATCAGTATCATCACGCGTGTGGGCTCACGGATGCCGCTTAGCACATCGGCGACAGGGCAGCTGTTTGCCAGCTATCAGTCAGACATGGTTATTTGGCCATTGGTGACGGCAGAATGGCGTGACCATGAGACCTATGATGACATGGCACAAAAACGTCAGACGTTTAGCGAACGATGCGCCAATATCCGTACCCAAGGCTATGCTATGGTGACAGGCGATATGCTAAAAGGTATCAACGCCATTAGTATGCCTGCTTTGATATCATCACAGGCAAGTCATATAGACGATCACAGTACCGAGAAACACGCACCTATCGGTTTAGAGTATGCCATCACGGTCATCGGGACCAATGAGCAACTGCCTGTACATAAGCAACATGATTTGGTCGCGCAGATACGGGCAATCGCGCAGCGTTATGATGTGATGTAACGGTGTTTTTCCTTAACATTATTTTTCGATACTCAAGTCCTGCACCGACTATTTATTCGCCCATAGGGACCTGTTGCTTTACTTCTTCTAACTCTTCGTTGTGCAAAAACTGCGTATGAACGGGTGCGCGTTTGGTACGTGACCACTCATCGAGCATCTCTTGCTTCATCGCTTCGGTAATCATCGATACTTTTTCTTCTGACGTGACATCGTCATAGGTCAGCTCCAAGCGGTGGCCGTTTGGATCAAAGAAATAAATCGAGTGAAAGATACCGTGATTGGTCACACCGACCACCTCGATACCATTGTCTTCTAAATGCGTTTTTGCCAGCATCAGGGCATCGCGGTCTTTTACCTTCAGCGCCAAATGCTGCACCCAGCTTGGCGTATTGGGGTCAAAGCCCATCTCAGGCTGATTTGGAACTTCAAAAAATGCCAAGACATTGCCGTGTCCTGCGTCTAAAAACACATGCATATAAGGGTCGAAGGCCTTGGTTGAGGGTACATGATCTTCGGCAAATGCCAAGATAAAATCCATGTTTAGATGTTTTTTGTACCATTCGACAGTTTCTTTGGCATCCTTGCAGCGATAAGCCACGTGATGAATTTTTTCAATTGTAAAGCTCATATCAATATCCTTTTGATAAGGCGTGACCTGCGTCATACTGCCAGTATGGTTCGAGCAACGGTTTGATCAGATCGGACGTATGCTCTACTAAGATTCTGGCAGCGTGATGAACTGTTTAGCATTGCACGCCCATATGATAGCCAGTATCAGTGGTCAAAATTAAAGCTAAAAATCAAAGCTCAGGGCAGGCAAGACTTTACCGCGTACTTCGCCAAAACCGACTCGAACGCCGTCTTTTTCGCTATAGCCTTTCATGATGACGGTATCGCCATCTTCGATAAAGCTGCGCGTCTCACCGCCGGCCAGCGTCACAGGTTTGGTCGCGTTCCAAGCGATCTCGAGCATTGAGCCATAAGCGTCAGGTGTCGGCCCCGAGATCGTCCCCGAGCCCATCATATCGCCGACTTCTACCTTACAGCCGGTGATGGTGTGGTGCGTCAACTGCTGCGCCATCGACCAGTACATATACTTAAAGTTTGTCTCACAAACGACAGTAGCGCTCTCGGCATTTTCGGGTAGCAGTTCGACCGATAGGTTGATATCAAAGCTGGTATCAGTGGCAGTCTCGTTTAGATACGCCAGCGGTTTTGGCTCTTGGGTAGGGCATGAGGTCTTAAAGGGGGCAAGCGCCTCCATGGTGACAATCCAAGGCGAGACCTCAGAAGCAAAGGTTTTGGCATTGAATGGGCCTAAAGGCACGTATTCCCATTTTTGGATATCGCGCGCTGACCAGTCATTGAGCAACACCATGCCAAAAATATGCTCAAATGCTTCATCGACGGCGATAGGCTGGCCAAGCTGGTTGCCTTTGCCAACGACAAACGCAGTCTCTAGCTCAAAATCCAAGCGCTTACAAGGTGAGAAGATAGGGCGCTCATCCGCATTTGGTTTTAGCTGCCCAGAGGGACGCACGATATCGGTGCCACTGACGACGACCGTGCTGGCGCGGCCATTGTAACCGACTGGCATCTCTGTCCAGTTGGGCAGCAGCGCATTGTTTGGATCACGAAACATCGTACCGACGTTGGTTGCGTGCTCTTTAGACGAGTAAAAGTCGGTAAAGCCTGGCACGTGAACGGGCAGATGCATGGTGACATCTGCTTGCTTAAACAGCGCCTTTTTTTGTAGCTCGGTGTCGTCACGTAGGGTACTGTCTGCGTCAGATAGTAGCGTTTGAATTGTCGCACGCGCCTTTTGCCAATTATCTCGGCCTGAGTCAATAAAAGCGTTTAGGGTCGGCTGGTTAAAGTACGGCCCGCCTGCTAAATCTAGAAGACCTGCTGACTCAAGCACAGACAAATCCAGTACGTATTCACCGATTGCCACGCCAGCACGGCGATTGTCTGCCTTTGCTTGAGTCTTGGTATCGCTAAAAATACCATAAGGCAGATTGTGAATAGAAAAATCAGAGTCGGCGGCAACCTCGATAAACGAAGTCAAGTTTTTGTCAATCGTTGACATAAGATGCTCCTTGCTAAAAAAATAAAGGACAAAGTTAGGTGATAAAAAGTGAGTGAATAAGAAATATAAGGTTGATTACGCAATACGTAATTTATTACTTATAGTATAATTTATGTCTTATGCTAAGTTATCATCAGAGGTATTGCAAGGGTTTTATGCCCATCATCGCTTACTTTTAGGGGCACTATTAGCCATGCAGATCGGTGAAGTGCTGCGCAAAATACGTTTGCAAAAACTGCTTAAAGGCAACCGTTGCAGGCGCTAGCGCTCGTGATGAGCGTTGATAGATAAAAAACCGCCTTGTCTTGACTGGATGAGCAAGTGGCCGCATCTGTAAGCCATTGGCGCTGACCCAGTCGATCACCTCTGGCATATAGGGTAGGCACAACGTGATACCAAACCCTTGACGCGTCATCTCCAGCGCTGTCGACATAAAATTGACCTTGTAGCGCGCTTGCTGAATATGGGCGGCGACCGCTTCATCAAGCTCGGTGGTGACTTGCTCAATAAATGGCCCTTGCAAGGTAATGAGCGGCGTCTCTAGCAAGTCTTGCCAGACGATCTCACTTTTTTGTGCCAACACATGCTGCTCTGGCATCACCACACAAAACGGCAATTCGTACAGTAAGTCGGTACTGATGTCATCATCCATCTCCATAAATCCAAGCTCGGTACCGACGCCTAAGTCTACCTCGATATTTTGGATGTGCTGTAGGACATTCTCGGCCGAGCAATCTAATAACGACACGCTGATATCAGGATAGGTTTGGGAAAACTGAGCGATGACAGCAGGCATAGAGGAGGCTGCAAACTGCGACACCGCCAGTCTGACTTGGCCTTGCGCCAAGCTGGTCAAACTACTGGCTTCGTTTTCAAATAGATGCATCTCATTTAGTACCCGCCGCGCTTGTGGCAGCAGATGGCGACCTACAGCGGACAACGATAGCTGGCGGGTGGTGCGGTCAAACAACACGATACCGAGGCTGGATTCTAATTCTTTGATCAAACCACTCACGGCAGATTGGGTCAGATGCATCTGGTCACTGGCACGGGTAAAGCTGCCATTGTCAGCGACAGTGATAAAAGCGGTCAATTGGCGAATACTGATATTCATAAGTAAACCTGATAAATAAATCATAAAAAACAATTAGTCTTATAAATAAAGCTAATCTAATATAAATGCATCGTCAATAAGCGTTATTGATATAGACAAATTTTTACGCTGATTTAAGGTTTGATACGGATTGATAGTGACGATTTTTAGCACTAATTATTTTTAGCAGTAATTGATATTAAGGATGATGACCATGGCAGATTTATTTGAAAACCCAATGGGACTAAACGGATTTGATTTTGTAGAGTTTGCTTCACCTGAGCCACACGCTGTCGATGCATTGTTTAAGCAGCTAGGCTTTAGCCACATCGCCAACCACCGCTCAAAGGACGTGGCGCTTTATCGTCAAGGCGATATTAATCTCATCTTAAACCGTGAACCAAAAAGCCACGCCAGCTATTTTGTAGAAGAGCATGGCGCAGGGGCGTGTAGTATGGGATTTCGGGTGAAAGATGCCAAAAAAGCCTATGAGCGTGCCATTGAGATGGGCGCGCAGCCTGTCGAGGTGCCAACAGGCGTGATGGAGCTGCGCTTGCCTGCGATAAAAGGCATCGGTGGCTCTTTGATATATTTAATTGACCGCTACAAAGACGGTGAGTCTATCTATGATGTCGATTTTGAGTTTTTTGCTGACGTCGACAGACAGCCTACCGGTTATGGCTTTAAAGTCATCGATCATCTTACGCACAACGTCTACCGCGGCCGAATGGCGTATTGGGCAAACTTCTATGAGCGTATCTTTAATTTCCGCGAAATCCGTTATTTTGATATCAAAGGCGAGTACACAGGCCTTACCAGTAAAGCCATGACCGCCCCTGATGGCAAAATTCGCATCCCACTTAATGAAGAATCAAAGCAGGGCGGCGGGCAGATCGAAGAGTATTTGATGCACTTTAATGGCGAAGGCATTCAGCATATTGCCTTAGCCAGTGATGACTTGCTGGAGAGCATCGATTTGCTCAAAGCGGCGGGCATTCCGCTGATGACTGCGCCAAACGATGCTTATTACGACATGTTAAGTGAGCGTCTGCCGGGTCATGGTGAGGATGTCGCGGCACTGCAAACACGCGGTATCTTGCTAGATGGCACGACTGAGGGCAACGAGCCTCGCTTACTGCTACAGATTTTTTCCGAGACCATCTTAGGCAGTCCGGTGTTCTTTGAATTTATCCAGCGTAAAGGCGATTATGCAGAAGGCTTTGGTGAAGGTAATTTTAAGGCGTTGTTTGAATCTATCGAACGCGACCAAGTGCGCCGCGGCGCTGTCGGTCAACCAGAAACAGAAGCGCTATAGCAGCGGCGGGCAAGGCAAAAGGAGTTTGTCTTGTCCACTTGCTTCATTATACGTAGCAGTTGGCTTGCGTATTTTAGTCTTATCCGCATTGGCTGGTCTGACTGGCTGGCTTGTTTGACCGATTAGGTGACGTGATCGACGCGCCAGTTTGTATGGTCAACGGGTAGAGGACAAAGGGCTGATAGAAAAAACAATCGTCATACAAGGAGTACAGGCATGGATCGCCTCTCACATACCCCCTCTTATCAACGCGCTGTCAGCGGCAGTCACAAAAACGACCTCGGCAAAAAACAAGCCGCCGACAGCTCAATTACCGATAGCACTAATACTAATATCAATACCACTAATAGCAGCGCCCATCTAGCGGCTTCTCGTCTAGAAGCTTCCTATCTAGAAGCGCCGCAAAAGCAGCCATATGTCTCGCACCAGCCCGACAGTGATGGCCATATTGCCTATAGCGATGATGAGCACCTCATGTGGCAAACGCTGCTCGAGCGACAAGCCAAACAAATCCCCAATCGCGCCTGTTCAGCCTATCTAGACGGCCTAACAAAGCTGCAGCTACCCACCACCCAGATTCCGCAATTGGCTACTATCGATGATGTCTTGCAGGCGACCACAGGGTGGCAAACGGCTGCTGTGCCAGCATTGATTAGCTTTGGTAAGTTTTTTAAACTGCTCTCCCAGCGGCGTTTTCCTGTTGCGACTTTTATTCGCCGCATGAATGACATGGACTATATCGAAGAGCCGGATATCTTTCATGAAATCGTTGGCCATTGCCCGCTGCTGACTCATCCTGCATTTGCCGCTTTTAATGAAACCTATGGTAAATTAGGTCTCAACGCCAGCAAAGAAGAGCGGTGGTTTTTGGCGCGCCTCTATTGGTTTACCATCGAGTTTGGACTGGTAGGCCATACCCCAAAAGACCGCAAAATCTATGGTGGTGGTATCTTAAGCTCACCATCTGAGACATTATATGCGCTGAGCGACACGCCTGAGCATCGGGCGTTTGATTTGCTCGATGTGCTGCGCACCCCTTATCGTATCGACCATATCCAGCCTATTTATTATGTGATTGATGAGCTGGATACGCTGTTTGATATCGTCGACAGCGATATCATGGGCGTGGTCAAGCAAGCGATGTCACTGGGTTTGTTTGAGCCGACCTATGCCAGGGAAGCCAACTGCTGATTTACTTTATTTGCTTTAACACGGACGTATATCACGTAAAAACGTAATCATGACAATAAAAGGAGTTTATTATGACGACACTATCCCAAGCCAGCTGCGAAGCCTGCCGTATCGGTGCCCCGACAGTCAGTGAGACTGAAGCGCGCGAGTTATTAACGCAGATTCCTGATTGGTCACTTATCGAGGTCGATGGTATCCGGCAGTTGCAGCGCCAGTATAAGTTTAAAAACTTCGTCGCGGCCATGGCATTTGCCAACGAGCTTGCCGATATCGCCGAAGCAGAAGGCCATCATCCAGGCATATTGGTCGAGTGGGGAAAGGCCACGGTTACTTGGTGGTCACACAGTATTAAGGGGCTGCATCGCAATGATTTTGTCATGGCTGCCAAGACCGATAGCCTACTTGGTAAATAATCAGGGTAGCAATAATCAGAGCAACTGATTAAACTTGCCACACCAAAGCCAACCCTAACGCCAAATCCACTGGCAATCTAAGGATGTGTGATGCCACCAAAAATACTCACTCAAATCTCTTCTCAACTGGCATTTATGATCTCTGCCATCGTCATCGCTATCATGGGCGTCACCATGATCGGCTTTGGCTGGGTGCCTCATCTCTCGTTGATACTCGCTATCTGTGTCCTACTGGCCATCGGTTTGTTTCGAGGCCTCAGCTTCGATGATATGCAAGCGCAAATGGCCTCTGGCGTGATGCGCGGTATTGGCGCGATATATTTGTTCTTTTTTATTGGTCTAATGGTCGCCGCCTTGATGATGTCTGGTGCCATTCCGACGCTAATGTATTTTGGTTTTCAGCTTATATCGCCCGAGTATTACTATATTTCAGCGTTTGTACTGACCTCTATCATCGGCGTGGCCTTAGGCAGTAGCTTGACGACCGCGGCGACTCTTGGGGTGGCTTTTATCGGCATGAGCCATGCGTTTGATGCCAACGTCGCTATCGCTGCAGGTGCGGTGGTGTCGGGCGCGTTTTTTGGTGATAAGATGTCGCCGCTGTCCGATACTTGTACCATCGCTTCATCTGTGGTGGGGATTGATCTGTTTGCCCATATTCGCAATATGATGTATACCACCATCCCTGCATGGATACTGACCGTGATATTGTTTTGGTTTTTTTCGGGGCAGACGGTGAGCTCGGACTTAAGTCAAGTGACTGTGCTACAAAACCAGCTGATAGACAGTGGCTTGGTACAAAACTACGCGGTACTGCCTTTTGTCGTGTTGGTAGGGTTGGCAGTGTTTCGCGTCAACGCTATTTATACCATCATCTGTACTATTTTTGTCGCCCTTATCGTCACCTATTTTCATAGCTCACCCAGTATCGGGCAGTTGGGAGGCTATTTGTTTGCAGGCTATACGCCAGCTGAGTCGCTAGAGCTGGGCGAAGTGGCAGGGATGATATCGCGCGGTGGTGTACAAAGCATGTTTTTTACCCAAGCAATCGTGGTGCTGGCGCTCAGTCTGGGTGGCTTGCTGACGGCATTGGGTATTTTGCCAGCATTGCTATCAGGGATTAAAGGCAGCTTGACCACCGCAGGGCGCGCAATCTTTGCCGCGGCGATGTCTGCGCTTAGTATCAACGTGCTGATCGGTGAGCAGTATTTGAGCATCCTGCTATCAGGAACGGCGTTTCGCCCAACCTTTGAGCGCTTGAACTTGCATCCCAAAAATCTATCACGCACCATTGAGGATGCAGGTACGGTCATCAATCCATTGGTACCATGGAGTGTGTGCGGGGTGTTTATCAGTCAGGCGTTAGGCGTTCCTGTACTGGATTATTTGCCTTATGCGTTCTTCTGCTATTTGTCGCTGCTCTTGACATTGATATTCGGTTTTACCGGTATTACCATCAGCCGCGTAGATACTCCTAGCGCCAAGACGTCTGTATAGCTCTTCATAAAAAACATAAAAATGATGCCCCAATCGGTCTGCTTGCAGGCCGATTTTTTATGCGTGCTGTTTTGATCAGTAAGGTTTTATCAATTTATTCTTATCAACCTATTCTTATCAATCTGTTTTCACAGTCGGGCGGCGCTACCCATCGCTTAGCACCAAAGCAGATAATGGCTATGTTAATATATGTTATTGTATATTGATGAGTGGCGCTGGTCTGTGCTAACTTTTAAATAAATATTGGTGTGAGCGGCTTGCCCATAAAATAGCTTATAAAAAATCATCAATTCAATAAGCGGTAAGCACCGGCTTGAATAAATTATAACGACATAAAACATCAACGATAACGATAACGATAACGATAAATATAAAGGACAAAACGATGCTACTCGAAAAAATCAAGACACCTGGACTGGCTCATCTATCTTATTTGTTGGGGTCGGGTGGTCAAGCGGCGGTGATTGATCCGCGCCGTGACTGTACGATTTATGTAGAAAAAGCGCGTGCCGCTGGACTTGAGATTACGCATATATTTGAAACCCATCGGAATGAGGATTTGGTTTCAGGCGCGCCGATTTTGGCGAACATGACAGGGGCGACAGTGTTTCATGGTCCAAACCCAGAGCAGCCTATCGTCTATGCGCAGACAGTGCATGAGGGTGATTGTTTCGCGATTGGGCAGCTTGAGATTCGGGTGATCGAGACACCAGGCCATACTGATGATCACCTAGCGTATGCGGTGTTTGACAGCGCTTATCCAGACAAGGCGGTAGGAGTGTTTACCGGAGATGCTTTGTTTGTAGGGGATGTCGGTCGTACGGATTTTTATCCCAACCGCCGTAAAGAGGTGGCAGGACTGCTCTACGACTCACTACAAAAAATCTTAGCACTGGGCGATCAGGCGATTATTTATCCGGCTCATGGGGCGGGGTCGGTCTGCGGCTCAGGTATGGCAGAGCGTGAGTTTTCTAGCGTCGGGCATGAGCGGCTAAATAACCCGCGTTTACAAATTACAGAGCGCGACGCTTTTATTGATGCAAAAATCAATGAAAATCACTATCAGCCGCCGTATTTTAGACTGATGGAGCGCTTAAATATGCAAGGCGGTGACGCGCCGCCAGCTATCATGCGCCCGCGCAATTTGACATTGGCACAGTTTAAGGACTCTGATGCCGATCATATCATCGATATCCGCGAGACGATGGCGTACGCTTCTGGCCACTTTCCAGGTTCGATGAGTTTGCCAGTCAGCATGATTCCAGCCTTTGTCGGTTGGTTTGTCGGTGAGGGCGAGCGCATTGCGTTGGTGGCAGCAGATGAAGCGCAGTTAGCTACTGCCATGGCACATCTGGTGCGGGTGGCGCTTGATGATGTGGTGGGCGGCTATGTGGGTGTGGTCGCGGCGGCCAAGCAAGGCGAGCGTCTGCAGCGAATACCGATGATCGACACCCATGAGGTCAGAAAACGTCTGAATGGTAATGATACGGATATCGACCAAAAAAACTGGGTGCTCCTCGACGTTCGTGACGCTGACGAGCGCGCCGCCGATGCGATCAAAGACTCAGAGCACATCTATGTCGGCCATCTCAATGAGCGCTGGCAGGCGCTTGATAAGCATCGTCACTATACGTTGATGTGTGCTAGCGGCGCACGGGCCACAGTCGCTGCTGGCTGGCTGGCGAGCCAAGGCTTTGATAATCTCGACATCTATCTGGGCGGGATGGAAGCGTGGCGTCATGCCAAAGACACTGCTGAGTGATAAGGCATGTCATCAGGCCAGTTATAAAGCATTGGTGCTTTAGTCAGCCTCCACCAAAACACCAGCCTTTTTGATTAACGCTTAAAATGTCGCCTGCAAACTGACAGACATTTGACGCTCAGGCCCCATCCAGCAGTTATTGATATCGTAACAGGCACCGATATAGGTTTTATCAAACAAGTTATTGATGCTTGCGCCGACAGCCAGCATCGGACTGATTTGATAATTGCCACCGATATCGACCAAGGTCACGCTTGGTAGCTCATCCGAGTTTTGTTTATCAAGCTGCATGCCGTCTTCGTAGCGTACGCCTGCATTCAGTGTGAGCTTATCTGTGGCGTAGTAGTCGGCCCACAGCGTGGCTTTGTGCTTAGCCGTTTGCGCTGGGGTATTGCCGACCACATCAGGGTTGAATTCATCTTTTGTAATCTCAGCGTCGGTATAGCTATAGCTTGCCGCAACATCCACCCAGTCATTGAGCATATGACTGCCTGATATCTCAAAGCCTTTTGACTCAATCTCACCGGTCTGAGTTTGGCTTCTATAGTTGATTTCGTCTGCGACCACGACGTTTTTTTGCGTGATATCAAAGACAGCGAGCGTGCCTTTGGTCGCGCGATCTGAGGACAGATATTTGATACCCGCTTCTAGCTGGTCGGCGGTGGTGGGTTTAAACGCTTCATTGGTAATAAAGTTGCTACCAACGACAGGCTGAAACGACTGAGAATAGCTGGCATAAGGCGATAAACCATTATCCAAATCATAAATGGCCGCCAGACGACCGCTGGTTTTTGAGGCATCATTATCGATCGTTTGTGCATCGTACACCGCGCCTTGTGCGGCTTTGGTTTGCTCAGTGATACTCTCAAACTTATCGTGACGCAAGCCTGCGACCACGGTCAAATCTTGCCACTGCATCTCATCTTGTACATAGAGCCCAAGCTGGCTTTGCTCGATGTCTTCGTCTTGACGATAGGCATCTAGCGGCAGGGTATCGGTATCGATCTGGGAAAAATTGGGGTTTGATAAGTCAAGGTTTGGCGTACCCGCTGCGCCCGCATCATAGTAAGTCGCCCTACTGTCGGTTTCTTGATACTCAATACCGAACAACACATTGTGCGAGGTGTTGGCCGTGTCGAATTGATAAGCCAGCTGGTTGTCTGTGGTCCAGTTTTTCATGCGCTCATCAGTGGTATACGCCACGCGGTTTAAGATCTTATCGCTACCATCGATAAACCCGCCACTATTATACATATTGCGCTGCTCAGCTTCGGCATCGGTGTAGCGTAAGATGTGCTTAAAGGTGAGATTGTCATTGATATCCCAGTTTACCGTAATGCTTGGCATCAGTACTTCTTTACTAAAATGATTCCATTGATCCCCTGCATAGGCATCGCTGTCTAATTTGCCATGGCTGGCGTTGTAGACCGTACCGACAGCAGGTAGTGGGGTGGATGGCACCATCTCTGGATCATCTTGATAAAACAGATTGGCAAGCACAGAGACATCGTCAGTCGCCTGCCACTCAAGCGATGGATTAATCAGTAATCGCTCTTCTTCGGTGGTCTGCATTTGACCGTCTTTTTGCCGTTTTAATGCTACCAAGCGATAGTTGAGCGCATCGCTGACTGGCCCTGTCGTATCGACCGCTACCTCCTTTAAGTTTTGATTGCCAAGTCGCAGCTGCACTTCGGTTTCTTGCGTGCTCTTTGGGGTTTTGGCGATCTGGTTGACCATACCACCTGGTGCGGCATAACCGTAGAGCGAAGAGGCGGGACCTTTGACCACCTCTACCGCTTCGGTGGCATAAATATCTACCTGCGGCATGAGGTTCCACGCGCCATCATAGGGCAGTCTGAGGCCGTCATAAAAGTTTGAGTAGGTCTTAAAACCGCGGATATTATACTCATCAAAAATAGAGACTGTGCCGCGGCTCTCCGAGCTTACGCCTGGCTCATAACGCAAAGCAGCGTTGACACTATCTGCTTGGCGCTTTTGTAACAACTCCTGATCGATGCGGGTGTAGCTCATGGGCGCATCTTCAGGGTCTAAGGCGGTCTTGGTACCGGTGCTGCGATAGCCATCGGCATAGACAGTAATGGCCTCTAACGTGGTCGATGGGGCGGTCGAGGTCGAAGCAGTGGTTGTTTCGCTTGCGCTGATGACTTCCGCGCCTGTAGACGACTCAGCACTGCCTGAGTTGTCGATTGTCTTGGCCGCAATCGATTGCGCGGCTGCGATATGACTGATACCCATTAATAGGCCGATCTGTACGGCCAATGTCAGGTGTTTTTTTCGGATGGTTCGGATAGATAGAGGGGGTAAATGAGACCGCATCTGATGTCCTTTTGAGTAGTCGAATCTAAATGGCTCGCTAAAGCGTTGGTTTTCTTGCGTGCTGTACCTGCGCTGCTCGATGCTGCGTAAAACAACACTTCATCTCGCCATATCGTTTTTATATCGGGTTGACTATAGAAGTAACGACCACTGCGAGTAGTGCGTATCGTGCCAAGCGCGCGTCATTTATTTGAGCATCGCAATGGCGTCGATGCTGGCGCGCTGCCGTTCTTCAGCGTTTAGCTCTATCAGTCGGCCAGCTTTCATCAGTAGCAATCGATCGGCATGCTCAAAATAGCTGTCGTCGTGACTAATGATAAACAAGGTTTTGCCCATGGTTTTGAGCTTGGGTATCAGTGTGTGATAAAACACACGGCGAAAGGCAGGGTCTTGGTCTGCGGCCCATTCATCGAGGAGTAGGATGTCTTTTTGTTCGGCGACAGTGATGAGCATGGCCAGTCGTTTTCGTTGGCCTTGTGACAGCTTATCGGTAGAGAGGGTGTCGTCAGTGATGCTCACTTTGTCTTGCAGATTGAGCTGATGCAGCCATGTATCCGTCAGTACTCGATCAGGCGCTTGTCCTTTAGGGCCGATGAGCTGCGTAAACAGATGCTGATCGCTAAAAATCGCCGAAAACAGCTGGCGATAATCGGCGCTACTTTGTGAATCGCTGTTTTGAGAATGAATGAGCTTTCCATCGACTGTTACGGTGCCCGTCGTCGGGGCAAAAATCCCCGTGATGATCTTGGCCAGCGTAGACTTGCCGCTACCATTTGCCCCTATCAAAAACACCACATCGCCACGTTGCAAAGTTAGTGTGACAGACTGTAAGATATCATCAGCATGCTTGCTGTCGACAGCTGTCACATTTTGGCTATCGATGTTGTGTGGATAGCGATAACAGATATCCTGAAAACAGATGGTTTGCCAGTTTGTCGCCGCGCTGTCTGTTTGAAAATCCGGCTGATAATCAGCAAGTGCCAACGCCTGTATTTTTTCTAAAGCCACTTGGGCAGTTTGTAGCGTGGGGTAAGCGCCGACAGCATGTAGGAGCGGGGACTGCATAAATAAAATTGTCAAAGAAAACGTCGTGGCCACAGCCATGGAGACGCCCAGAGAGCTTGCGACGGCAAAGACGATACCAATCGCGGCAAACATCATGATATTGGACCAGTTCACTGCCGATAAATGAAAGGTATCAGACTTGGTCACGGTCTGTTCATAGGCTTTGGCGTGTCGCAAAAAGTCGTCGTTATACAGCCTTTGGGCGCGGTGTTGGTTGAGCGCCAGCTCTTTACGTCCTTCTATGATGGACTGATAATCTTGGTATAAATAATCATTGATCTCGCGTAGCTCTGTCAGATGCGTATAGACGTGCTTGACCAAAATAGTACTGATCCAAATTGTCATCACAATCCAGCACATGACAATCAATAACAATGGCAGCGACAGCCAGCCCAGATACAGCCCGACACCTACCGATAAAATCACGCCTTGTACCAGCTCCGGCATGCGCACAAACGCGGTGGTGATAGACTGAATGTCAGAGGATAAGCTGGCAAGTAAGCGCGCGCTCCCTAGATTATCTATCTGCGGCACGGCGGTGTCGATGGTTTGTTTGACCAGTTTTTTCCGTAGCTCATAGACAAATCGATGACCCAAGCGCGTGAGGGCATATTGTGCTAAAAACGTGGTCGTTAGCAATAGCAGCACCAATAGCGAAAACTGCCCCAAGCTCTGCCATGATAAAGCACTAAAGACAGACTGGCTGATAAAGGTGTGATTGATATACGCGATGATACCGACGCTGACGGCGGCATTGAGCAGGTTTAATAAAACAACTTTTAAAAACGGCAGGCGATAGTGCGCCCATACCATATGATACAAAGAAGCGGCAGCGCGAGGGGACATAAAGACTCAGTAAATATACGTTTTTGAGGGTTTTAAAGAAGCTTGGCGTTCGCCCTATAGATGCTTATAAGGCTGAACGCTGATAAAAAAACAAATACAGGCTATATAAATAGAAGCTATGACAAGTAGAAGCTATGACAAGTAGAAGCTATAAAAAATAGCTTTTTATGTCGATTCCTTGCTCTGCGACTGGGTGAAAAAACACAGCCTAAGAAGCCGGCTGAATGTCTAGTTTAAACTCCCATGAGGTCGCCGTCGTCGCCGTGCTATCAGGATAATTGATCTTATCCAAACGCACACGCGCATAGCTGTTGCCTTCAGCAGATCTGATAAGTGCGCCTTGAGCACTATCAACCGGTTTGGCATTTAGCTGATGGGTCATGCCATTGTAGGTATACCAGCCAAAATCCAAATTCGGAAAACTGCCAGTATACGCAGGGTTTAGGTCCGAGCCTTTACTGTCAATCACCCAGCTTCTGGCGCTTAGCGGCTTGTCGTAGTCTGCTGTGCTGGTAAGGTCGGCTAATGTCGCTGCACTACCATCGGTGATAAATTGACTGACAATAGGCTCGTCTTTTGCATCATAATATCCTGCTGGTGTGGCGGCAAGATAACCGCCAATCTTACCACTGGCCGAATCCCCACCATTTAAAATCACATCATTACGCTTAAAGCCAATCTGCCAAGTGCTGTCTTTGTCCATGCTGCTTAGGCCTGTTTTTAGGTCAACATATACCCAGTCATCATTGCTGGTGGCGTTGATGGTTTGAGTCTGTACCTGATTTGGTAGCGCCGTATCAATCCAGCGAATGGTTGGGTAGCCAGATTTCCCAGCATCATTATAGTAGTTGGTAATTTGCATGGCATAGATAGGCTGCTGCACGCTGCTGTCTGTCATGTCGCTACTACTGTTTGTGGTGACCATATAGACACGGTTATTGGGATATAGCTGATGATTGCCTTGTAAGTTGTACTCAAACCAAGGCTTGGCAGTAAACACCCCGCCGCTGCGGTCTTCGTTATAATGCAGGCTGATGTCACGGCCTGTATCAGGGTCAAGGGTGGCATTGGTATAACGGCTCAGATCAGACCAGTCGATCAAGCCAAAAACCCCGCCCAAACCTGCGCCAGAGTCGCCACTATTGGACCAAAGCTTGACCGAACGTGCTTGGTTTTCAAACTTAATATCCCATGTATCGCCGTCACATGAGCTTTCAGCTTTGGCATCAAAGTCATAACAAGTGGCACTATCAGGTGCTAGGTTGGTGACTTGCCATGTGGCGGTTTCGTTAAAGCTGGCACTGCTGGCAGGCGGTGTGCTGCCAGCATTATCGCTATTTCCGTTATTGCCACTACTCGAGCCATCACTGCCGCCACCGCAGCCGGTCATGCTAAGGGCTAATAGGCTGCTGCTAAAAAGTAGTGCCAATTTGGTCGGCTTGGTGCTCATTGCTAGGGTGGGTTTGGTCATGTCAGGCTCCTTGATGGTTATTGTTTTGGCTAAAGATAAAAACAGCGCTATAGACAGAGTTTTTTAAACAATTGCTTTACAAGCGTTGCTTTAAGATAAGTGCGGGCAAGGGCTTACCAGTGATAGCTGGCACCCAGTAGCCATTCACGATTGTCGATCGGACGATAGTCGCTGGCATCGGTGACATCACGCTGTACATCGAAGATATTATTAATCGCCGCGTATAGGCTCAGGTTTGCCGTCATGTCATAATTGAGCTTGCTATCGAGCGTCCACCAAGACGGCGAGTACGTCTGTGCGCTGGTGCTGACGAGCTGTTTGGACTCGTAGTTGAGGCGCGGGATCAGCTGTAGCTTGTCATTGATTTGATAGTCAAGTGCCAGCATAGCTTTGTGATTGGGCTTATAGGTCAGCTCGGTATCGGTGACATTGTTGTGGGTCTTGAGATACGCATAACTGGCTTGTAGTTTGGCGCGCTCGTCCACTTGCCAGTCGATACCGATATCGCCGCCATAGGTTTTGGCGCTATCGACGTTCATAAACTGATAGACAGCAATATTGCCATCAAAGGTCGCATTGTCCTCGTCGGTTTGGATAAGGTCGTCAACGTCATTATAAAAACCATTGACGGTGAGGTTGAGTGTATCGCTCAGCTGACCTTGATAGCCGATTTGGTAGCTGGTTGAGGTCTCCGGCTGCAAGTTTGGGTTGCCCATCACTTTATAGCCCAAATTGCTATGATCAAAGACGTAGTAGCGCTCTTTTAGATTGGGCACGCGATAACCACCGCCGATACTACCGCGCAAGATATGCTCGCGGCCGCTAGCGTCCATGAGATTATATTTGAGCGATACTTTTGGCGCCGTATGGCTACCAAAGTCTTCATCGTTCTGGTAGCGAATCCCGCTCAGCACCTCCCAATTATCACCGATTAGCCAATCGTCTTGTATATACAGCTCACCGACGTCACGACTGACCTCATTGCTGATCAGCTCGCTGACTTGGTTTTTCGTTTGGCTCAGCTTGTCTTGCTGAAGCTGCCCGCCGACCTGAATAAGATGAATGTGATCGCCGGATAGCACCAACTCAGGTAGGTCAAGCTGCGCTTGCGCTAGCGTGGTACTGATGTCGGTGTCACGGGCGCTGGTGATGGTCTGCTGGGTTTTGGTATTAGACTCGCTTTGATAGTCCTCATGCAGCGCTTGAGCGGACAGCCGATAGGTCTTGCTACGATCGTCTGCATGCGGCGTGATATCAGCACGCGCACCGACACTAAAGCGCTGCTTGCTGATGTGCTCGTCTCGCTGCTGCGCCAAATAGCGCGGCGCCACATAGTAATTAAAGCGGCTGACATCATCTTCTTTATAGTGACTGGCCTCTAGCCAATATTGAGTATTTTTGATCACGCGGCTATCGTCGCTACTATTGCTATCGTTTGACATGCCTTTGCCATCAGGGCGGTAGCTTAGGCGCGCGCTGATTTGTGACTGCTCGCTGGCGTCTTTTAGTCTGGGCCATGCTTTATGATCCAAGCTCAAGCCATCATTGTCTAGATACGAGCCTGATAGGCGCGCCTGAAAGCGTTGATCTTTATCTAAAGCGCCTTCTACGCTGGCTTCGACATAGCGTTTGTTGGCGTCTATTCCTTTACCTGAAGGGTTTTGCTCACCATTACTGGCGATCTCGGTGGTGATATGTCCTGTCGCTGCGCCGATAGGCTTGGTGATGATATTAATCACCCCGCCCATGGCCGCACTGCCAAACTGCGCTGACGCCGCTCCTTGTACCACTTCTATTTGCTCGATATCCATATTCATGTATTGATTTAAATTCACCGTCGATCCCGTACTGGCGGTAATCGGTAAGCCGTCGATGAGCACCAGTACCTGATCGCCGGTGAAGCCTTGCATGCTGACTTCATAGCCTGTCTTGCCATGAACTTCGCGTAAGTAAACATTGGGCAAGAGCGCCAGTGCTTCTTTTAAGGTATGGGCATGGTTGTCATCGAGCGTTTGGCGGCTAAGTACCTGCATGGCGACTGGCGCATCGCTTAAGGCACGCTCAGAGCGTGTGGCGGTCACCACGATAGGGTCGAGACGGACGCTCGGCAGGGCAGTATCATCGGTAAGCTCAGGAGTGTCGTCCACAAAATCTGCTGCTTGGACGCTGGCAGGGGCCAACGCAGATAATGCCAAGGCAATGCTAGTGACCAAAGCACGCTGCCGCCACTGTGGTAAATGAGTAGAGAAGCGGGTATCTGGTAAATAAGAGCGAAGTGGGGACATCGACATAAGTAAGACAACCTTTATAAAAAAAGCAAAAACAGAGAGGTTTGACGCTCTGCTTTATTAAAATTATTTATCAAAACAACAAAATAAGCGGCTATCAGCGATTTAATCCTTCAAGGTTTTGTTACTTAAAACCTCAATGCGAGTAACAAAGCTCAGACATCATATTTCAAACGATAATAATTATCAACATGTAAATGATAATTATTTCTATTTACAAACTAAAAAAATGTTGCCATAATCATTCCCGTTCAATACCACCTGAAAAAAACGATAAGCGCAAACATGGAGCGCTGCCATTTTGCTTGATTTAGTCAGATAGATTTGGCCAAAGGCGGTGATTATTATTCAGCCGTTTATCTCTTTGCGTATATAGCGAGATGATTGGCTTTTTATTATTTATTTTATGGAGACCCTCATGAGTCAACCGTTATCTTTAATCACAAAAAATACCGAGCTGTGGCAACAGTACCAAGCACTAAAAGAAAAAACGCCGATGCTGTTTCCGACAGAAGGGGCAGCGGCATTGGGGGTCAGTGAGTTTGAGCTGATGCTCGCATCGCCTTACAGTCAGTACATCGGGGATAAGTGCAAAACGGTATTACAGCAGTTTGCACGCTTTGGCAGTGTTGAGAGCATCGTCAGAAACGATCTGGCCGTACATGAAAAAACCGCGCCGTATCACAATTTAAAACTCGGCGAAAAGATGGGAATAGCGCTCAATGTTGGTGGTTTGGATTTACGATTCTTTATGTGGCAATGGCAGCATATGTTGGCAGTAACAGATACCAGTCGCGCGGATAAAACGTCTTATAGTATTCAGTTTTACAATGGCGAGGGCGCGGCGATTGACAAAGTGTATCTGCGCGAATTAAGCGATGAGAATATCGCCAGCTGGCAGGCGCTGATTGCGGCGCAGCAGCAGACGGTAAATACGGAGACGCTGACGTTAGAGATACAAGCGCCGCTAAGTGACTGGCGCTACAAGGCGCTGGATGAAGGCGCCCGCACGCAGCTCCAACAAGGTTGGCAGGCAATGACAGATGTGCATCAGTTTCATTCACTATTAAGAAGTCTCGATATCGACCGTGCCAGCAGCTACCGTCAAGCGCCAGAGCAGATGACGCAGCAGCTTAATATTAGCGCTGTCGAGGCGGTATTTACGCAGGCCCGTGATGCCAAATGCCCGATTATGATATTTGTCGGTAATAGCGGACTTGTGCAGATTCAGACGGGTACGGTGCAGACGCTTAAGCGCCTGGGAGACTGGTTTAATGTTTTAGACAAAGACCATAACGACTTTACCCTGCATCTCAAAGACAAAGCTTTGGCGCAAGTGTGGTGCGTCAAGCGTCCAACCAAAGATGGCATTGTGACTTGTATTGAAGGCTTTGACAATAAGGGGTCGAGTGTCTTTAGCGTGTTTGGTCAACGACTCGAAGGCACGCCTGAGCTGGCTGAGTGGCAGCAAATAGTTGCTAATATTGTCGACGAACATGCCTACGCAGAAGCGTTAGCGCCAGCAGTCATGGTTGAAGTAGAGAGCGCATAAACCAGCCATAAAAATCAATTTTGGTTAATTATTTAACATTAATGACTTATATAGTTAATTCACTCTAAAAATGACATCGCGCTACTGAGGTGCTTTCTGTTCAAAATATAGGTTGCGCCGCCTTTGTGATAGCAGCATGCAAGTAAAATTTATAACAGTAGCGTGCTTAAATTTATAATCATTTTGTTTTGAATTGGCTATAGGGTCATTTTTTATGTCAGTAAATTAGGAATACGTATGTCTTCTGCCTTATCAAAAATAACACTCACTCAGTCAGTTATCAATAAAAAACGTACCCGTGGTGCTATCAGTACGGCTGCCATCCTTGGTGCATTGGCCGTGCCGTCGCTTTCTGCTCAAGCTTATGAGCGTATCGTCGCCATGAGTCCCGATGTCGCCGATGTGGTCGTGGCGCTAGGAGCGACCGATAAGCTGGTGGGCAAAGATGCGACCAATAAAAATCTGGCGCTAAAGAGCGTGCCCGCTGTGGGCATGCACCGTAATATCACCGCCGAGTCAGTGCTGGCGGTCAAGCCTGATTTGGTGCTCGGCAGCTATATGGTGCAGCCGGCGAGTATCTATCAGCGCCTAAATGGACTTAAGGTTAAGGCCGTCAATGTCGCACCCAAAGAAGAAGTCAGCACCTTTGCCAGCAGTATCAAATCCATCGGTAATTATGTCGATAAAAAATTTGCAGGGTCGCAGCTAGCCAAGCGTTGGCAGGCAGGGATGAGTCCTATGGCAAAAACCGGTAAGCGCTATCTACTGAGTTACGATGGCCGTATTGTCGCTGGCAAGGGCACGGTAGGCGATGAGCTGATTCGCCGCGCGGGCGGGATAAATGCCGCTAGCGTATCGGGGCTAAAACCTTTGTCGCGAGAAGGCTGGCTGGCCGCCAAGCCTGATGTGATTATCATTGCCGAGCATAATGAGGCGGTCGTTGGCGGTGTCAGTAAGTTTAGTAAGCGTCCTGAGGTTGCTACCAGTACAGCAGGTAAAAATGGTGGCGTCCATTTTTGGCCAGCCGATGATTTTTTGCGTTATGGCTTACAGTCGCCTGAAGTGCTAAAAAAGCTAAATGCGCTCGCAAAATAGCCTAAGCAAATAGTCTAAGTTAAACAAATCTTCCCACTGAGTTTTTATCCACATAAAACGATACTTTTCATGGCAAATACACTGACTGCACCGATCCCTACATTATCAAACAAATACAAGCACAGCCTTTATTATCTGGTGGCGGCGGCCATATCATTGCTACTGATTTGGCTGGCCCTTGGTATTGGTTTTGGCGACTGGTCCAGCCCCAACCATCTGGATGACACCATCTGGCAACTGCGCTATCCGCGCGTGGTGACGGCATTGTTGGTCGGTATGGCGTTGTCTGTCAGCGGGGCGGCGCTGCAAGCGTTGTTTGAAAACCCATTAGCCGATCCGAGCCTAATCGGTACATCAGGTGGGGCGGCGCTCGGGGTGGTGCTGGTATTGGCATTGGGTTTTGGCAGCGTTGGCATACCGCTTGCCGCTTTTAGCGGAAGCGTATTGGTGTGTTTGTTTATTCTCGCTTGTCATCGATTTTTGGGCGGCGGTCAGATGGGTCTGCTGATATTGGGGTTTGTGATCAGTGCGTTTTGTGCTGCCGTGGTCAGTCTGATTTTATTTATGTCTGATGACATGGTGCTGCGCTCGGCGACCAATTGGCTGTCGGGCAGTATGGCGGAGGCGGGGTTTGTGCCGCTGCGCTATGCGATCGTTTCTATGATCTTGGGGCTGGCTATCTTATTGCCATTAGGGCGGCAGTTAGATGGGTTGATGCTAGGGGAGGCTGCTGCTAAATCCTTGGGTATCAAGGTGGGAGTAGTGCGCTGTCTGGTGGTGATTGCCTCGGCATTATTGACAGGGGCGGCGGTATCCTTAGCCGGCGTCATCGGCTTTATTGGCATGATGGTGCCAAACCTGCTGGCTATTTTGTTTGGCGGCGGGCGTATGCGGCTGATGATTTGGTCGGGCTGGCTTGGGGCGCTATTATTACTACTCATTGATGGCACAGCGCGGCATGTCGCTTATCCAGTGGATGTGCCTGTTGGCATCGTTTTAGCGCTACTCGGTGGCCCCTTCTTTATTTGGCTGTTTGTGCGCAGTAGCCGCCGTTAATTGATAGGAGTAACTATGCTTGATTCATTTTTTCAAAGTAGACGCAGCGCTGCGGCAGCAAAACCCGTGCGGCCAGTACGGTCAATGCAAACAGGGCAAACAGAGCAAACAGAGCGACCGAGTCAAAATAATAATACAAGTCATGAGAAAGCAAGCGAGCTGTTGTCGATGCAAGATATTCATATCTCGCATGGTGATAAAGTGCTGTTAAAAATAGACAAGCTAACCGTGCCAAGCCAAAAGCTCGTCGCCTTTATCGGGCCCAATGGCGCGGGTAAAAGCACATTATTGCATACAGTATTGGGTCAGCATACTGGGATGGCGTTAAAAACACAGGGGTATATCACAGCTCAAGGCCAGCCTATCGATGAGATGATGCGTGATGGTCATATCGCTTGGGTTGGGCAACATGAGCGTTTTGAGCTGCCGCTTACGGTGCTTGATTATGCGCTATTGGGCGTCTCGCCAAACCTTGCTTGGTATCAGCGGCCAAATCGCCACCATGTCGAACGCGCGCAAACCTTGCTGCAAGATTTTGAGCTATCAAATCTAACCGATGCCCGTGTGCAAACCTTATCAGGCGGGGAGAAGCAGCGCTTGGCTATCGTGCGGGCACTGATGCAAGACACTAAAATCATGATGTTTGATGAGCCGACCAACCATCTTGACATTCGCCATCAGCGTTTTTTATTGCATTATTTACACACTCTGGTACATGAGCGGCGCAAAAGTATCTTGGTAGTGCTGCATGATTTGACTCATGCCCATCGCTATACCGATGAGGTGGTACTACTAAACGGTGGGCGAGTTATTGCCCAAGGTTCGCCTACTGAGGTAATGACCCGTCAACGACTCAGCGCTGCCTATGATGTCGATATCAAGGCGCATCAGACCGAAGATGGTGTGGTGTTTGTATAACCATATACAGTCAATCTACTTTAAAACAGCTACAGCGCGACTGGTGTTTGTTTTTCTTGTGTGCTGTGCCTACACCGCTCGATGCTGCGTCAAACAAATACCAGCAGCACGTGGCATATAGTCTCTTGCCTGCCAATTTTATTTAGGATCGAGTATATAAAAAATATCAGAGCACATTTTATGTTCAATCGAATAGTCACATTGAAATAAAAAGCTAATATTGCCCTAATAGCTGATTAGGGTGTGTCTTCAATTTACTAGGGCGTGTCCCTAATTCAGTTTGCAATGAATCATAGTACAAGCTAGATACAGCATAGACTTATAATTACGAGCC
>NZ_MRYB01000130.1:0-359 GCF_001921755.1 Psychrobacter sp. Rd 27.2
AACAAAAAACCCCCCCAAGGCTTTAACCGCCATTACAAAGGCAACCTGTATCAAGTGCTGCATACCGCGCAGCATTCTGAGACCGAAGAAGCCTTAGTCGTTTACCGCTGTCTGTACGGTGAGTACGGCGTGTGGGTACGACCATTAGCGATGTTTACTGAAACTGTGATGCGTGATGGCACAGAAGTGCCTAGATTTGAGTTGATAAAACCCCTAGTGGATTAACTCTTGAACTTGGCAGCATCTCCTAAAAAAGCGACTTTACTAAGTCGCTTTTTGGTTGCTACTCATAAATCATTCTCAAAAAACCTCTTTAACACCTTATGAAAACCAATCGGCTCATCCATCGGTACCGCATG
>NZ_MRYB01000131.1:0-356 GCF_001921755.1 Psychrobacter sp. Rd 27.2
TAGCTATACGTCCTGTTCCCCGTAAGCACGGGGATTAACCGTGTCGGAGTTAAGACAGGGCTGTACTCGCTTTCTGTTCCCCGTAAGCACGGGGATTAACCGCACCTGAGAGTGACCCAAATGATGCTATTGGACTGTTCCCCGTAAGCACGGGGATTAACCGAATTATCGACTTTGACTACCGAGCTTTCACAGCTGTTCCCCGTAAGCACGGGGATTAACCGCAGCGCAAACGCGATATCAACGCTCAGTTTTGCTGTTCCCCGTAAGCACGGGGATTAACCGACAGCGTAGATTGCGACGCCAAGGCTTGAGCAGCTGTTCCCCGTAAGCACGGGGATTAACCGCAACACATG
>NZ_MRYB01000132.1:0-356 GCF_001921755.1 Psychrobacter sp. Rd 27.2
GGTAATAAACGCCAAGTGGTAAATGCGAACATGATATCACCTCGGATATATCATGCGATGAAAGAGTATTTGGTCAATTCGGGCTTAGACGATGAACAGAAAAACCTGTGCTTAGTAGTGTTAAGTCTTGCGTATCGAACAGGGTTGCGAATTAAAGAACTTATCGGTGTTAAAGTTCGTGATATAGCTGACATCTATATTGATGAACATGGACAACGAATAGAGCAGCCGCAAATATGGTTAAGACCAAATCGCTATCGGAGATTGAAAAGTAGCAGCGCAAGCCGCCTTATACCCATTAACTGCCTACTTAAGAAAGACGAGTTAAAACAATTTACTCAGTTATATCGTCAGCA
>NZ_MRYB01000133.1:0-354 GCF_001921755.1 Psychrobacter sp. Rd 27.2
CTATAAAACGATAAGTGACGGGTCGGTCTTTGATATAGTCGATGGCAGTGATTAGATTTTCAAAGGCGGTCTCTGCCATCAAGATGCTGTTAATTTTTAGCTTGATATCGGTGGTGGCAAGCAAGGTATCCATATCAGCGAGCAACTGCGGCAATGTATTAAAGCCTGTCATCTTATAAAAGGTCGCCGCATCAAAGCTGTCCATGCTGATATTCAACTGATTTAATCCAGCCGCTTGCCAACTAGGTAGATGTTTACCCAGCTTATAACCATTACTGGTCATAGCGACGGTCTCGATGCCTTGTGTCTGTTTAATGGTCTGAATAATCTCGACAACATCGCGGCGAATGGATG
>NZ_MRYB01000134.1:0-354 GCF_001921755.1 Psychrobacter sp. Rd 27.2
AAACATCAGGCCATAACCAAGCTCATCAATGTCATCATACGCGCCTTTACCACTACCAAATTCGCAAGGCTCAACATAGCCTTGGCACTCTCTTGTCCCTAAAAAAATATCTTGGCGACCGCCTTTATCGACCATACGCTTAGCTATACTATAGTGCTTGCCATCGATGCGATCCGCTTCAAGCTCTGGGCGGTGCAGGTTCCATTCAAAGTGAGCCTGCACTTGATAAGCCACATCATGAAGATAGGTATAATAAGCCAAATCATTACCGTCTTTATGATAGCGTATCGGTTTCATGCCTTTGGTTTGGGTACGAATCGGGTTTATTACCCTTACTTTATCGACAACCCAAAT
>NZ_MRYB01000135.1:0-353 GCF_001921755.1 Psychrobacter sp. Rd 27.2
TAGTGAGATGTTAGTTACTTGTATTCAAGAAGATCATTATGAACATGCTTTTCAAATGTACCAGCATGCGGTGTCTCTGTATGGACCACATAGAATAGAAGTACAGAGAATGGAAGCTGCTTTACAGCCATTCAAAGCGTATTTAGATGGGAATGAATAGTGTTGTAGCACGAGTTATATGCACCTAAAAGCCGTAAAAAGAAAGTATTGCTTTCTAAATAAATTATTGAACTCATGCAAGAACGCCGCACCGCTTTAATCTCTGCTGCTGTCACGGGTAGGATTGATGCGAGGGGTTGGGTTGCGCCTGAACATAAAAAAAGAATAAATCTATGAAACTATTTGTCCCAATA
>NZ_MRYB01000136.1:0-353 GCF_001921755.1 Psychrobacter sp. Rd 27.2
CCGATCAGTCTAGGCTGGTTATTCATGCAAAATTTAGACCCAGATAAATGGCAGTATAACCATACACAAGACAACTATCACTTAATCAATCACAATGGCAGCCCTTTTACCTGTACCTCTCGATCATTTATTCATTTATTACTAACTGTCTTGTATTTTCAGAAGCACAAGACAATGCCTACAAGCTTGTATGGTATTCGAGATAAGATCGATTGGAAGGTAGAAGATGAGGAAGGCAGGCTAGATGAGTTCATCTATAAAAAAAGCGAACGCGACAGTAAACGAAATTGGCTCAGTCTTGAAGACGTCTTTTGGCTAGTTGGTATGAGGGATTCGGCAAAAGATGAAACCAA
>NZ_MRYB01000137.1:0-352 GCF_001921755.1 Psychrobacter sp. Rd 27.2
GCAAAGTCAGTATGCAAGTACGTGAAGAGAAGTCCGTAAGCTTATCAGCTATCGGTACAGAGGTTGCCCTTACAGCTACAGAAGCCAATTTAAAAGATGATGCTTCTACTACTATTACAACCACATTAGTGGATAGTGCAGGACGTGCTATTGCCAATGCTGGTATGGAGCTAGTTAATGCGAACGGTGATGTTATCCACTCTAGTGCGACTGCTGTTAGCAATGTAGATGGTCAAGCAGTATTTACTATTAACGAAGCTGATTTGACCTTTGATAACAATGGTAACTTACGTGTATTTGCTCGTGCTATTGGTGAGGATCGTATCAATATTCAGCGAAGTATTAGCAGTAT
>NZ_MRYB01000138.1:0-352 GCF_001921755.1 Psychrobacter sp. Rd 27.2
CTACCTAAAAACGTTGTCCTCTCAACCGTATTAGTCAGACCAAAAAGTGCTGAGAGTATCAAAGCGGAGATAGGGAGTGCTGTCAATGTGATTACGTCAGTAGACGATTTAGTAGAAATCCCAGATTTGGCTATTGAGATGGCAGGGCAAAATGGACTCAAGGAACATGCGCTCAAAATCATAGAGAGGGGCATCCCACTTGGTATTATCTCGGTTGGTGCTTTTACCGATGAACAATTTGCTATAGCACTTACAGATGCAGCAGAGAAACATGGTGTCAAAGCGCATATATTGGCAGGCGCTGTTGCTGGGATAGATGGCATCAATGCTGCGAGTTTAGCAGGGTTAGATA
>NZ_MRYB01000139.1:0-351 GCF_001921755.1 Psychrobacter sp. Rd 27.2
TTTCACGTAGATCATCAATGTTAGGGTTGAATGCTAAACCTAATAGCTCGACTGTCGGTTTCTCGATACCTTGCGCTTTTAAACTATCTACTTCTGCGTTGATTTTTTCAATGACCCAGTTAGGCTTATTGTCATTGATCTCACGAGCCGCACGGATGATTTTAGCTTCCTCTGGATTTTGATTGACGATGAACCATGGATCGACAGCGATACAATGACCGCCGACTCCAGCGCCAGGTTGCAAGATATTGACACGAGGATGATGATTGGCCAGCTCAATCAGCTCCCAGACATTGATATCGAGCTTATCTGAGATAATAGACAACTCATTGGCGAAGGCTATACTGACAT
>NZ_MRYB01000014.1:0-68030 GCF_001921755.1 Psychrobacter sp. Rd 27.2
TGCTTAATGTAAAAAAGCCAGATACATAAGGTATCTGACTTAGCAAAAAAACTATCAATCTATTTTAGGACGAGACATATACCCAATCGACTATAGAGATTTTTATTTGGCCTCATGAACGTGAGCGTGCAGAGTGGTAGGCGCAGAGACAACAGGAATAGGACTTTCGACAAACTGAAACGACTGGCAGCCTGATAGCAGCATCGTCATGCTCAATAAAGCAAATAGTGACTTCATAATAAAATCTCAAAAAGAGCCCTGCCTGCGACAAACAAGCAAGCGATATCACTGTATAACAGGTCTGATAGGGGATACAGCATCCAGCAATGTATCTATTATGTACAGTAAAGGCAGGACAAAGTAAAAAATAACGCCAGTTTTTTAGCATTATACAAGATTATGGCGCGTTTTAATAAAATATAAAAATGAATGTTTAAGATAAGCTATTGTTTTTGATGTTATATTTCTGAATTGTTTTATAAAATATTTTTTTATATATTATTTAAAAAATACAGCGAGTTGGCGCAGGTGGTTTTTTTAACTTTTGTAAAAAAATGGAGGTAATAAGTTACTACGCAAGCAATAGTAGAAAAATAGCTTTACATTAGTAAGGGAGTAGAGAGTATCGAGTAACCATTTATAACGCTGATTTAGACCAGATATTAATCAGTAAAAGATATTAGTCAGTAAAAGATAACAACTAAGCGCAATATACTGGCCATGAGTGTGTTATCTGCTGCTTTAAAGAAGATGTACAGTGCCAAATAAGTGATGGTCAACGCAGATGTATTATCTGGTCAAAAATTATTTGATAAGTCATATGCTGGAGAAATGGATTTTTAAGATACGTCAGGAAGCCAATATTAAAAGATAACAATAATGAAAACATCTTAGTGAATTAAAAATATTAAATCATTAAAACTAGATGCCAGCTATAAGAGGATATTATGAAGCCACTGTCTATGATGTTGTCGATGCTCGTCATCGGTATGACCTCTGGTACCGTCATGGCGCAAGGCAGTAACGTTGCCCGCGCCACCCTACCAAATGCCAGCTTGCCCAATGTCAGCCCCGCCAATAGCGAGCTGGTCAATCGCGGCGCTTATATCGCACGGGCGGCTGACTGTATGGCGTGTCACGGCGAGGACTATACAGGCGGGACCGCGATAGAGACTCCCATGGGGGATATTTACTCTACCAATATCACCCCTTCAAAACGTTATGGCATCGGTAATTATACCGAACAAGACCTAAAAAATGCTTTGCAAAAAGGCCGTGCTCCTACGCATATGCTCTATCCTGCTATGCCATATCCTTCTTATCATGGTATGAAGGATGAAGACATCAAGGCACTATTTGCGTATTTGCAAACGGTGCCCGCTGTCGATAAGGCGCCCAAACAAAAGACTGATTTGCCGTTTCCCTTTAATATCCGTGCCCTAATGTTGGGCTGGAACTTCTTAAACGTGCCATCGACCGAAAACCGTGAAGGCCTGAGTCCCACGCAGCAGCGCGGCGAGTATTTGGTCAATAATCTCGAGCATTGCGGTACATGCCACACACCGCGTAACAGCACCATGGGGTTTGATAAGGAAAAATATCTATCTGGTGCCCAGCTCGGGCATTGGTATGCACCCAATATCACCCCTGATGAGTCAAGCGGTATCGGCAGTTGGAGTGAGCAGGATATCATCACCTATCTACGGACAGGGGAGCTGGATCAGCGAGCGTATGCTGGCGGTCCGATGGGCGAGGCCGTGGCTCATAGTACGCAATACCTCACACACGAAGATTTAAGCGCGATCGCCTCTTATCTAAAAGCCATCCCAGCGGTGCAGACAGATGACAAAGTATCAGCTGTCGATGTGGCACGCTTGCCAACCCCCATCAATGACTCGATCACTCATGATCTTTTGGCACAAAAAGACTATCTGGCTCAGGCCAAAGCAGATGCGGGCAATAGCAGTAATTCGCCTGAGTCTTTGTACCTAGCGACATGTGGTAGCTGCCATGGTGTCAATGGCTATGGTCAGCCGGATGCTCAGTATTCTCCTATCGTTGGTCTGAGTAGTATTCGCCGTGATAACCCTGACGCGCTTGTCAATATCATCTTGCATGGGGTAGTCGGTAGCACCAATACCTCACCGATTATGCCTGGGTTTGCCGACCAGCTCGATAGTGAGCAGGTTGCTAGTATCGCCAATTATGTGCGCGTAAACTTTGGCGGGCTAACAGATAGCGACGTCAGTGCTGCTGATGTCGAACGTATTGCGTCGGCCGGGAATGAGCAGCCGTTTTTAATAAAATACGCAGGTTTGCTGGCGATTATTGGCATCATCGTGGCGGTTTTGCTCATCGTATTCATAATACGAGCCATCATGCGCAAAAGACGCCATCTGTAACTTTACCGTTTTTTTGTCACAGATGCTGCTAAGTGACGCCAGACTATTTAGCAAAACCAATCACAAATAATAATAGGGCAGACGGCCGTGCACACGCTGAGTATCTCATAGCAGAACCATCAGTCTGCTACCAAGCTGAATAGCTTTCTAGGAAAACAGCCTGTCAATACTCAAACTGGCGGTGCTACATAGAGCAAAAACCACAAGCGGACCGTCATGCACCAACTTTAAGGATATGATTATGAAAGACATGCTCCAATCCCCAACACGGCGCCAACTGCTCTCCATGATCGGTAAAACAGCCGGAGCAACGGCGATGTATCAGGCGATGACCACGCTAGGGTTTGCCTCTGAGTCGACATTTCAAGAGTCCATGAAGCTTGAAGGGGCACCTCCGGGCGCTAGTATTATCGTCCTTGGAGCAGGTTTGGGTGGTCTGACGGCCGCTTATGAGCTGCGTCAGGCAGGCTATAATGTCAAGGTTTTGGAGTTTCAAAACCGCGGCGGCGGACGTAGCTGGACGCTAAATAGCGGAGATAGATATACCGAGCTTGGCGGTGCGGAAGTGACATGCGACTTTGAAGAAGGCAATTATTTTAATGGTGGGCCTTGGCGATTACCGAGCCATCATTATGCAGTATTTCATTACTGCAAAAAATTTGGCGTAGAAATGCAGCCGTTTATCCAAACCAATGATCGAGCTTATTTGCATCGGACCAATCACTTCGGCGGTGTCCCTCAGCGTCTAGGGGATGTCAAAAACGATATTCAAGGCAATATCGCAGAGCTGATGTCTAAGGTGGTCAACGTCGGCGGCCTGGATCGCTCGGTCAATACCGAAGATAAAGAAAAGCTACTAGAAGGCTTAAAAGGTTGGGGCGTGCTGGACAAAGACTATCGTTATCGCGCGAGCAATGCCACCAGCAAGCACCGTGGCTATAGCGTCTTGCCAGGCGGCGGGCTTATGCCGACAGAGACACCCTCAAAACCATTACCGATGAGTGAGATACTAGACTCAGGCATGTGGTCTGATATTTATAGCAATCATATGACGTATGCGCATCAGCCCACGATGTTTCAGCCAGTAGGTGGCATGGGTAAGATAGGCGACGCTTTTACGCGTGAGTGCCGCGATATGATCGAATTTAATGCCAAGGTCACTAAGATTCACCAAGATGAGACGGGCGTGACAGTCAGCTATGTAGATAGCAACAACCCAGAAGGGGCGGTGAAGACGGTACGGGCGGACTGGTGTGTCTGTAATATTCCTCTGACCGTTTTGACCCAGCTTGATATCAATGTCTCAAAGCCTATGAAGCAGGCGATGGCGGCGGTGCCTTATGATACTTCTTATAAAGTCGGCCTAGAATTTAAGCGCCGTTTTTGGGAAGAGGATGAGTGGATCTATGGCGGCTTAACCTATACCAATATGCCAATTACCCAAATCGCTTATCCTTCTGAGGATATGTTTAAGGATGGCACAGGCGTTTTATTAGGGGCGTATGGCTTTGGCGCTACTTCCTATAAGTTTAATACCCTAACGCCGCAGGAGCGCATCAACGTCGCACTGGCTTATGGTAAGTACATCCACCCACAGTATCCCAAAGAGTTTCGTGCTGGGACATCAGTGGTCTGGCATCGCATTCCGTGGACTTTGGGCTGTTATGGTATCTGGAGCGAATCTAGCCGCAAACAGCACTACGATACGCTGTGCAGCATAGACAATCGTATCGTCCTAACTGGCGAGCATTGCTCTCATATCCCAGCATGGCAAGAAGGCGCTATTTTATCTGGCATAGACGCCGCCAATCGCCTGCATAAAAAAGCAAAAATGCTTGGTTAATATTGATAACAATAAAATTCAGAGGCTATCATGGACAATGCAATCGTAAAAAAAACAATCAGGGAGAATACAACATCAAAAATGCTGCCTGTGATGTTGCTGAGTGTGATGAGTGGCGCGGTGGTAATGGGCTGTAGCCAGCAAGCAGATGATGTGGAGACGGTGGCTAGTGTACAAGAAGCTGATCTTGCTCCAGATTATCAAGCCAGCCGCAATACGGGCAGTTGGGGCGGTGTCTATATGAGTCGCGACGAGCTAAAAGCCCCGCAGATCAACGTCGTCGATGACAGCTCGTTGCCAAGTATGACGCAAGATGCCAGCCTTAGTAAATGGGAGGCAAAGTTTGAGGGCACCAATGCTTTTGTCACCACCGATGGCAAAAAGCTATACCACGATTCCTGTGCAGGCTGTCATATGCACGAAGGTCAAGGCGCGTACGGGGCAGGATATTACCCGCCGCTGGCGAACAACAGCAAGATGCAGTCAAAATATTATATTATCGATATCTTGATTAATGGCTTTCGCGGTATGCCGTCTTTTCATATGATGATGGACGATGAGCAAATGGCTGCTGTCACGCAATATGTGGTCAGCGATCTTAATGGGTTTACCGATACGGTGACTGCCGCCGATGTTGCCAAATTAAGACACGCCAATCCACCAGGCTATGATCCGAGCGAGTAGCTCGCTGGCATAAAAAAACGCCTGATTAACTATCAGGCGTTTTTTGTGGATGCTGTGGTCGCCAAGATAAAGTCGCTGCGTACTTGTGCTCTAGCTCCTAACTGTGCTGTATGTGCTGTGGTTTATTGTGAGGGATTATTGCGGGCTGGCTGACCAGACGGGCGAGCGTATCACGCCTTGACCAGACTTGCCAAAGGGCTCACCGCCGTTTAGGGACTTGATGATCAGCACTCCTTTGCCACCTTGGGTAGCGGCATATACCACGCGCTTGCCATTTGGCGAAAAGCTTGGCGCTTCATCGATGCCCGTATTGCCTAAATTAGCTGTCACCGTGCCATTGCTATTCATCACCGCTGCGGCTCGCCCACTCAAAAAGGCGATCTGCGTGCCATCGTGACTGAACTGCGGACTGGTGGCATAGCTACTGTTTGAGACTTTTGTCGTGCGCCCTGAGCCAAACTCATAGCGATAAATCTGCGGCTTATTAAAGCCTGCACGGTCACTGACAAACACAAATGATTTACCATCTGGGGCGTAGCTTGGCTGTACCTCGCTGCTTGGCCAGTTGGTCAGTCTTTTGGGCTGGCCACCGCTGGTACTCATCTCATAGATATGCGCGCTGCCTTCAAAGCTGCTAGAAAACAGTATCTTGCTACCATCGGGCGAAAACGACGGGCTAAGATTGCTGCCTTTAAATGGAGTAAGTGCGCTGGCACCGCCGCCACTCACGTTTTGGATATAAATCACCGGATAAGACTGGTCGCGTTGGACGGCATAGGCAATGCGGTTGCCATCAGGCGACCAAGCAGGCGAGAAGATAGAGCCTGCCACTTCGGTGATGGTCTTGGCGTTTTCGCCATCGGCATCCATCACTTTTAGGCGTGAGACTTTTTGTTTGCCGGTGCCTACTTCTTCGATGTAGGCAATACGTCCTGAGAAGTCGCCTGGCGTACCGGTGATCAGCTCATACACCTTATCAGCGATGACATGACCGGCATAGCGCATGCTGTCTTTGTTGTTGTCAGCGCTGAGGCTTTGCTTGCCTTGTAGCACCCGACCTGATTTGACATCGATGACCTCATACTCTGTGATGACTTTACCGCGATTGCTGCGAGTACTGCCCACCACCAAATAAGGAATACCCATGCTTTGCCAGACCGGCAAGCTACCTGCCAGCTCGCTGCTACTATGCGGCTGCTGCGGCAAGTCTTTGCTGGTGACTTTTAGCTCTGTTTTGCTCAAGTCATTGAGAATAATCGGCGATAGTACCGAGTCTCCTGCAAAGGGTACAAACGCGACTTGGTTTTGTTGTACCGGAATTTCGTAGTTCAGCTCTAAAACGACAGGCTCTGCCAACACACTGGAAGAAGCAAGCAATGTGGTGACACTAATGCATAAAGGGGCAAGTAGTTTTTTATGGATAAGCATGAGTAAGTTGGGCTCCTAAGGGAATGTAAGTCTCGTTTTTTATAGGTTTTAGTTTATTATTAGAATAAGGGAGTATCGTCTAGGGTACAAGCTATTTAAGTAACGTTATCAATAATATGTGCCTTAAATCGTGTGTTAGTTGCTTCCTTTAAACTGTATGGTAAAGGTTGGATACCTGGGATCATCAGTATCGAGCGGTAGGCTGCCTGTGTCGAGATCGAGCACAGCTTGTTTGGCGGCCTCGTTGACCGTACTGTCTGGCCCCGATGCTATGACATTGACCACGCTGCCGCTGGCATTGACCGTGATGATTAATGTGGCGTGCTGGGTAGAGCCTTTTGCGGCGGGGGGCGGATTATAGTGGCGTCCGATTAAATTGATAATTTCACTATTGCTAACACCGCGGTTATCGCTGGCAGCTGTTCGGCTACTGCCTTTGTTTGGGCTGGTGGTGACCGTGTCACCAAGGAGGGTAGATTGACCTTCTGATAAGTCAAAGGTTTTACCTGCGCTACCAGAACCACTAGTATCAATTTTTAGGTTTCGGCCGGTAGGCGTAGGACGAGTAATCTTGGGTGGGTTGTTTTGTTTTTGATGAAACTCATCTAGCCGTCTTTGTTCCTCTATCAGCTGCCTTTTTTTATCTTGTTCAACTGCTTCGTGTTCTTCTAATATGGCTTCATCAAGCTTGGCTGCCCACTCTGCCATACGGCGTTCATATTCTTGATTTTGCTCAAGCAGACGTTGGTGCTGCGTCTCACTCATGAGAATTGGTGCACTCGCAGGATCATTAGAGCGTGTGAATACAGGTGCTCGCTGCGCATTCGGTTGGTCAGTGCTTTGGCTGGTAGAGCCGCTATCAACTATCTGAGGCGGCAAGGTGCTGGATATACCGTTTGTACTACTGTCGGTTTGCATGGCCTCTGCAGCGGCAGCTCGGTTGGCCAATATCTGTCCTTGCATCTCAGCGAGCTGCTCTGGCGAGACCATGACCGTCTCGATACTACCTGTTGTTTCTACATCGGTATGTTGATACGCGTACACCAAGATGCCCAGCACCAGCCCATGTGCGAGCAAGCTCAGCAGCATAGGTAAGGTGAGCCCGTTACCTTCAGGCTCGGTGGGCACATAAACGACAGGAGCATTATGCATGGTGTGATTACTCATGAGCGTGGTATATCAGATTGTTTGCTATGGTTTGCTGTATCATTGCTTGGCACTGTATTGGCACAAATAGCGAGACAATCACAGCGATGGGGCCGGTAAAGGCGCACCAGTGAGTAGTCCGACTTTTTCGATCCCTGCTTGTTGTAGGCTGGCCATCAATGTCATGATAGCGCCATACTGATTGTTTTGATCGGCATTGATCATCACTTGTATCGGTGGCTCGCCAGTATTGCTGTTTTGTGTTTGAAGATTGGACAGCGTATTGATCAGCTCAGGCTCACTAATCGGCATATCAATGTTGTTTTCGTAGCTGATAAATAGCTCGCCGCTCGCCGTCAAAGACACAATGATTGGCAGCTGACTTTGGCTCATGGTGTTGGTCTGCTCTTTGGGCAGATCCACGTCGACACCAGTGATGAGCAGCGGCGCGGTCACCATAAATATCACCAGTAGTACCAGCATGACGTCGATATAAGGAACGACATTCATCTCTGCATTTAGGGATTTTTTTTCACGGCGGTAGGGGCTTTGTCTCATATACTTAGCGTCCTTGCACCTGACTGGCGCTCGATGGTGCCTCTGAGCTTGGGTTGTTTTCGCGGTTCATGCTGCGCTCAGCGCTGGTCTCACGCTGGAGCATACCAGTCATTTCATCACAAAACAGCGCGCGCGACTCATACAGACGGCCAGACTTGGCGGTGAAATGGTTGTAGGCCAGTACAGCAGGAATCGCAGCAAATAGACCCATAGCAGTGGCGATCAGTGCTTCAGCAATCCCAGGAGCGACCGCAGCGAGGGTGGCTTGTTCAGTTTGTGATAGCCCCAAAAACGCATTCATAATGCCCCAAACCGTCCCAAATAGTCCAATATAAGGCGCCACTGAGCCAATACTGGCAAGCGTGGTCAGTCCTGACTCTAGTAATAACTGCTGACGACCCAATCCGACACGTAGCTTGCGCTCCACACCATCGATGATGTCGTCTTTGGGTTGGCGTTTTTTATGCATTCTTAAATATTCAGAAAACCCAATATAAAAAATCTGCTCAAGCCCTTGCCGATCAGGGGAGCCTTGTACGCCTTGATAGAGCTTGGCCAAGTCTTCACCCGACCAAAACCACGTCTCAAATTGTTGATCGAAGTTTTTGGCAGTACCCAGCCGTGCACTCATACGAAAAATAATCACCCAGCTAAGTAGCGAGGCCAATAACAACAACGCCATGACGATTTGTACCAGCAAACTGGCTTGGGTAATAAGGTCGATAATGTTTAATGATTCAGGCATGTATTTGACTCATGAGTGATGAATAACAACTGGTAGGACAAGTCCTAGTGTAGTGTACTGTGAAATGAAAAAAAGGTCATTTATTAAAGTGTTAAACGGCAAATAAAACCGGTAAAAATGATACGTTGTTATTTTCGATTGATTTGGTGACTTATCACATGACCTAAACCACAAAACAGTCATAAATAAAGCGAAAACAGCTGTTTGCACCCATCAGGCACGGGTAATGATTGAATTTGTACGCCAATTTCTCTAAAATGTTGCACTTTGTTACCGCTGCCTTTTTGATAATGACGTCGCAATCTATTTGCTGACGTCATATTTATTTTAGGCACCAATAAATTTGTTCTTTCTCTAAGATATGGTTTATTTATATATTTTGATGTTTAAATAAGGCCATACCTTAGCAAGCTGGGCGCGACACTTATGAATGCAATTGAACGCTATTTTGGGATCAACGGTGAAAACACCACGGTCAAAACGGAAATCCTCGCCGGTATAACCACCTTTTTGACGATGGCTTATATCATCTTTGTCAACCCCAACGTATTGGCAGAAGCTGGTATGGACAAAGGGGCGGTGTTTGTTGCTACCTGTTTGGCAGCGGCATTAGGCTGCTTTATCATGGGTATCTATGCCCGATTGCCTGTGGCATTGGCTCCTGGTATGGGCTTAAACGCCTTTTTTACCTATGGCGTCGTTTTAGGGATGGGCTATGCGTGGGAAACCGCGTTAGGCGCTGTTTTCTTATCAGGTTGTTTATTTATTCTCTTAAGCCTATTTAAGATTCGCGAGTGGATCATCAATGCCATTCCAGCCAGCCTCAAGCAAGGCATCGTGGCGGGTATTGGTGCGTTTTTGGCATTTATTGCCTTACAAAGCTCAGGCATCATCGTTGGCCGTGATGCGACACTAGTGATGCTAGGCGATATGACCGCGTTTGCACCGATGATGGCGGCGCTGGGCTTTTTTATTATTATCGGCTTGGTCTACAAAAAAGTCCCAGGCGCGGTGACGATTGGTATTTTGGCGATTACTCTGATCAGTTTGTTTACAGGGCATACACAGTTTACAGGCATCATGTCGACGCCGCCATCTGTCGCACCAACCTTTATGAAACTCGATATCGCAGGTGCCTTTGATATCGGTATGATCAGTGTGATTTTTGCTTTCTTGTTTGTCGATTTGTTTGATACTGCAGGCAGTCTGGTGGGTATCGCCAACAAGGCAGGTCTGATCGATAAAAACGGCAATATCCCTAACATGGACAAGGCGCTGCTTGCTGACTCAACAGCGACGGTCGCAGGCGCTATGCTAGGTACATCATCGACGACCAGTTATATCGAGAGCGCCTCAGGTGTGGCCTCAGGTGGCCGTACAGGTCTGATGGCAGTGACCGTGGGCGTGATGTTTGTGCTGAGTATTTTCTTTGCACCCCTTGCTGGAATGATTCCTGCATATGCGACTGCTGGCGCAATTTTTTATGTCTCGGTATTGATGTTGTTTACGCTAAAAGACATCAACTGGGAAGACTTAACCGAAGCGGCACCAGTGGCGGTAGTCCTGTTACTCACACCGCTGACGTACTCTATCGCTGATGGTATCGCGCTTGGGTTTATCACCTTTACTGCTGTCAAGCTGATGACGGGTAAGTTTTCAGAGATTAGCATCCCTGTATGGGTGTTGACGGCTATTTTGCTTGCCAAGCTGGTACTGCTATAAGTATTTGGCGTTATCAATACGTTTGATACAAATACACTTGATATAATGGCTCAATATTGCGTTGTCATCCGTAAAAACCCTCTTTATCTGATATGGATAAAAAGGGTTTTTTTATGTGGGCGCAGTAGAGGGTTTTTAGGGTGCAGGTTTTAGCAAGTGGCGCGTCCAAGTATTTGATTAAAAAACAATTAATACACAATAGTAAACACAAAAATATAACTCAGGCGTCATGATGGTAAATGTGCTAGTAACTGATTGTTTTTTAGTAAGATATTAATTGTCAAAAATACGCGATATCGTTAGTTGGAAAATTTTTTTCATGATATTATAGCGACGTTAAGCGCATCACCTCAATCAACGCCGTAGAGGTTTTTCTTACAGTGAATTTGCATTATCTTAGATGACAGGGATTCGCCATATTTGACACGTCGATGTTTGATATCGCTATCGCAAAACCTGCTCATCGCACTCCTTTCACTACTAACAAGAAGAAGGCACTAATGCCGCTTAACTTTTCGTTGTTGCCTTTGTATTGTTAACGTAGCCCGTTTAACACTCGAACGACCTACTTAACCGTTTCCAGCCTATGCTGGATTTTCTCGTTTTGTGATGGCGCCGTTTGGTCTTTTGATTATCGCTGCATGCATATATTGTGATTGCTATTTATTTAACCGCTGTCATTAGCGGTGATACAAGACGATCAGACTTCCTAAAGCCCCATTTATGATGGTTTTTAAACGATAGTTATGGAGTTGTTATGAACCCAGTAGACCAGTTTACCCCGCAAGAGCCGATTTTATTTAAGCCTGTCGATCTGCTAGCGCCAGAGTATATTACCCAGTCGTCAAAAGCACTATACGCGTGTATCTCACCTTTATATTGTGTGGATGAAGAGCGCTGGTTGTCAGAGCTGTTGCCACTTGCTAAGCCCAGCGACAAAGAGCGTGACGACGCTGCTGAGCAAACACGCCAGCTGGTCGAGCATGTACGCAATGATGGCAAAGCCGTCAAAATGGTGGACTCATTATTGCTTGAGTATAGCCTTGATACCCAAGAAGGTATCTTGCTCATGAGCTTGGCTGAAGCCTTGATTCGCGTACCAGACAGTTATACGGCTGATGCTTTGATCCATGACAAGATGAGCGTGGCTGACTGGAAAAAACACATCAAAAATGACAATGGTTTTATGGTCAATGCCTCGACATGGGGCATGATGATGACCGGCCGCGTCGTGAGTATCGATAGCAGCACCACGGCCACAGGGTTTTTGGATCGTATGACCAAAAAAATGGGCGAGCCGGTGATTCGTAGTGCCATGCAAAAAGCCATGCGCATCATGGGGCATCAGTTTGTATTGGGGGAGACCATCGAGGGCGCCAATAAAAACAGTCAGTCTTATCGCAATAAAGGCTATACCTATTCATTTGATATGCTGGGTGAAGCGGCCATCACGCATAAAGATGCTGAAAAGTACTTTAATGATTATCTGCACGCCATCAAAGCCACTGCAGATATCAAAGTGGCTGAGGGCATGCCAAAACCGTCAGTATCTATCAAGCTGTCGGCGCTGCATCCGCGCTATGAGGCCACGCAAGAAGCGCAAGTGATGGGACTGCTGCGCCAGCGCTGTTTGCTACTGATCGAAGCGGCGCGCGCCGTCAATGTCGATATTAGTATCGATGCCGAAGAAGCGGATCGCCTTGAGATTTCGCTAAAACTGTTTGAGTCTTTGTATCGTGACAATTTGACTGCCGGCTGGGATGGCTTAGGGTTGGTGGTGCAGGGCTACTCAAAGCGCGCGATTGCGGTTTTGGCGTGGCTGGCGCAGTTAGCGGCAGAAATGGGTGATCGCATTCCAGTACGTTTGGTCAAAGGCGCGTACTGGGATACGGAGATCAAATTGGCTCAGCAAAAAGGGCTGGCAGGTTATCCTGTCTGGACACGAAAAGAAGGCACCGACACGGCTTATCTGGCGTGCGCGCGCTTCTTGTTATCAGATCATCTGCGCGGGCTGATTTGGCCGCAGTTTGCGACGCACAATGCGCATACGCTAGCATCAGTCATGACCATGAGTGCGCATCGAGACTTTGAGTTTCAGCGTCTACACGGCATGGGCGATGCACTTTATGATCATATCTTGCAAGCCTATCAGATTCCGGTGCGTATCTATGCGCCAGTCGGTGCTCATAAAGATTTGCTACCATACTTGGTACGTCGTTTGCTCGAAAACGGTGCCAACAGCTCGTTTGTTCATCAGCTACTAGACAAGTCTTATCCGATTGATAAGCTGACTGTACACCCTTTTGATAAGCTACTGGCCAACGCAACATTGCACAATCCAGAGATTCCCTTGCCATTAGATATTTATGGCGAGCGCCGCGCCAGTTTTGGCCCCAATATCTTTGTAGAGTCGCAGTGGCTACCGTTTAAAGCGGCGATTGATAGTCACTTGCACAAAACATGGTCAGCGACTTCTATCATCAATGGCGCGGCGATTGATGAGTATAAAACGAACGGTCAAGTAAACAAGCTTGAAGCGCACACAGTACGCGCGCCTTGGAATCACGACGTGATCGCTGGTGAAGTGGTTTATGCCAATGCTGATCTGGCACAACAAGCGACCCTAGCGGCCGTGGCAGGACAAGCAGCATGGCAAGCGCAGTCAGCGGCCAAGCGCGCAGCCATACTACGTAAGATTGCTGATTTGTATGAAGAAAACTACGCTGAGCTCATGGCACTGTGCCAAGTAGAAGCGGGAAAAACCATGCAAGACAGTATCGACGAGATCAAAGAGGCGGTCGATTTTTGCCGTTTTTATGCGGATGAAGCAGAGCGCCTAAATGAGGTGGTGCACGAGTTTACAGACTTGTCTGGTAAGCCTGCACGTCAAGTGTATAAAGCGCGCGGTACCTTTGTCTGTATCAGTCCTTGGAACTTTCCGCTAGCCATCTATACCGGTCAAATCGTGGCGGCGCTGGCCGCAGGCAATACCGTAGTCGCTAAACCTGCTGAGCAAACCAGCTTAATTGCGCATTTTGGTGCACAATTGATGTATCAAGCAGGGGTACCGGTAGAAGCGTTGCAATTGGTAATAGGCGCAGGTGAGGTGGGCGGCGCATTGACCGCAGCTGACAATATCGCAGGTGTGATATTTACAGGCTCTACCCAGACCGCCCAGCGTATCAACCAAAGCCTAAACAGCCATGCACAAAGCAGTGGCGAGCTACCAATACTAATCGCCGAAACAGGCGGACAAAATGCGATGATCGTCGACTCAACCGCCTTGCCTGAGCAAGTGGTCAAAGACGCTGTGCTATCTGCCTTTGGCTCAGCGGGTCAGCGCTGCTCAGCATGCCGTATCTTGTGTGTACAAGAAGAGATGGCTGATGATTTGATAGAGCTGCTGCAAGGCAATATGGCGGAGCTGTCGGTCGGCAATCCGCTGTACGCCGCCACGGATGTCGGTCCGGTAATCGATGCTGATGCCAAAAATGGCCTAGAAGCGCATATCGAGCGTATGCGTGCTGAGCCAACCGCGACTATTCTGGCACAGACGCCCATGAGTGTCAGCTCGGTCGTTAGTCAAGAAAAATCGACCTTTGTCTTACCGACAGCGATAGAAGTAAAAAGCATAGATGTGATAGGCGGTGAGCACTTCGGTCCTATCTTGCACGTTTTGCGCTATCAAGCACGTGATCTAAACAAGCTGATCGATGCCATCAATAGCACCGGCTTTGGTCTGACACTGGGTATTCATAGCCGTATCGAAAACACCGCCGAGCATATCGAACGCCGCGTGCTGGTGGGTAACACTTATATCAACCGCAACCAAATCGGCGCGGTAGTCAACGTCCAGCCATTTGGCGGCTGTGGCCTCTCAGGTACTGGCCCCAAAGCAGGCGGCCCGCATTATGTGGCGCGCCTGATGAAATTAGATAGCGACAATCAACTTTCAACATCTACGCAATCAGCAATCGCATAAGGAGTAGCAAGATGGCGACTGAATTTAAAAAAAATCATGCCCAAGTTTGTGAGTCTTGGCGATTACTTGGCGCGGTCAATCGCGCCGCTTATCTGCAAGCAGCCATTCCTCGGTTGGCCTTGTTGACGGGCGATGCCAATAAAGCCAAGCGCTTATTCAACCATTTGTTAAGCGCTGCGCCAAGCTTAGATGAAGTGCACCGTATGACAGGCGCGACAGGAGAGTCCAACGATTTGTATGTGACGGCCCGTGGCAAAACCATGGTCATCGGTAGTGAGTCAGCGCGTACGATGGCAGTGCTTGGTCAGCTAATCGCCGCCCTGCTGACGGGTAACGAAGTGATACTACACTGCCCAAGTCAGGCGGAGATGTGCGATGAAGCGGCAAAAGTGCTTTATGAGATAGGAGTGAGCGATGATGTCTTAAGCGTCGCCAACGACTCACAAACCATCACGCTGTTATATATCGATCGCCTCGCGCAGGTCGCAGTGGCAGGCAGTAATAGTGAAGTTCAGGCCATCAGCCAAGAGCTGGCCAACACCGATGGTATCTTGACACAAGTCATTAGTGTGACCGATATGGACGGCATGTCAGAGATGCTCACGCCTGACTACTTGCATCGGTTTGTCACTGAGCGCGTCAAAACCATCAATACTACCGCGATCGGTGGTAATGCCAGCTTGCTTGAGCTTGGTACTGACTAGGGTTGTTTTTTGCATCGCGGCATAAGATCAACAGTAATAATAAAAACCGATATCTGAAAACTCAGGTATCGGTTTCTTTATTGAGAACAGACTGAAATAGCCTATACAAAACGACTTGTACACAACAACGAGCAGTTACTCAGCATAATCAAGCCAAACCCAGCCGTTTTCTAGCCACTCGCTCAAATCGTCTGGATCGATATCGGCCACATCTTGATAAGTCAAACGCTCGCCATTTGCCAAACGAATGAGTACCGTCGCTGCTGCCTCATCGATGCCATCGAGGCGCTGGCCATTGGCATATAAGATGTAGCCTTTGTCCGTTTGGCGGTAGAGTAGGCGATTGCTATAATCCGCTTGCAGCACTGCACCCTCTGATAAGGCCTGTATCAGCTCATCTGTGTCCAGCGTCTCCTCTGGTACCAGCGCATCATATTGGCGTTTGCTGACGACCTCAGACACGGCTTGACCAATGATGTCGTCGCCGCGCTCAGACTGCAGCAGTTGTAATAGTTTACCCTTAATCGCTTCAATACTATCTGTGTGTAGCTCGCCGGACGCTTGCAGCGCTTGCGGCAATAGCATCGGGACAAATAAATCGCTGTCGTTGGTGGCGATATCAGCCAAGCTATCGATGATTTGCATAAGGTTGGGACGACGACAGCCAAAAGAAAACGTCAGGCAGTCATCTTGTGCCACCCCAAAATGCGATAGCTTTGGCGGTACATAAAGCACATCGCCCGCCTCTAGTATCTCATCAAAGATAATCTGACCCATATCGTCAAACACCCGAATCGGCTCATCTGCCACAAACTCAGTGTCTGTATCACAAAACTTACCGAGCTGCCAGCGGCGTGAGCCAAACCCTTGCGCCAAAAACACATCATAATCATCATAGTGCTTGCCAACCGAGCCGCCAGCAGGCGCATACGAGACCATAATATCATCACGCTGCCACTGCGGGATAAAGTCAAACGCTTGCCACAATTGCCCAAGCTCAGGTGACCATTGCTCAAGGTTCTGCACAAGGACTGTCCACTGCGCTGGTAGGTTATCAAAATCACTTTCAGCCAATGGGCTTTTTTTAAGTTGCCATTGCGGCATCTCTTTTTGTTTAATCGCCGCTTGAGTGAGCAGGCGCGCTGAAGCGTCTTCTTCTAAAGCCAGACCCAGCATATCTTCTGGCTCAAACATGCCAATAAGCTGTGGTAAACCCTGTTTAATAAGTAAGGGTTTTTTTTGCCAATACTCGTTTAAGAATTGCTCAGGTGTCATCGAATCAGGTAGGCATAAGGGGATAGAAGTCATGGGTCAGTCCGTGTCTGTAGATGAAATAGAAGATTAATACTTAGGATGGCTTTATAGACAAGTGGGAATGGTTTATGATTATTGACTGGCTGATGATGAAACTTATCACATCAGCGCCGCCCACCAAATCTAGGAAATTTATGAAAAAACTGCATTTTATGGTCATCATCGCAAGTATCTTTGCCTTACAAGCCTGTGTGCACAAAGTTGTGACCGTCCCTGCCAAAATCGCCTATAAAACCACCAAAGGCGTGGTCAAAGGCACAGTCGCGGTCGGCAAGGCCATCATACCAGGTGACAGTGATGACGATGATGATAAAAAAGATAAAAAATAAAACCTTACTTATCACCTATGAGTTTCTAAGACAGTCATAGCATGTAAAGTAAGGTTGTTATTTTTTATGGACTTAGGCGAATGTATAACCGGTTTGACCAAATAGAGATGAGGCAGGTGCGCCTCATCTCTATTGCTTTAAGGTCTTAAATTCACCTTAGCAAACTTTATAACTTTGCCATCCAGTCTTTGATAGCGCGTGCTTGCTCAGCGGCATTACCCGTATAGGTCGCAGGCGTCAGCTCACGTAGGCGCGCTTTGTCGCTATCAGAAACAGCTGCCAGCTCATCACTGTCTACGAAAGTGAGCATCGCCTCACGCGTCATAGCATTACCACGAGTTAGGGCTTTTAATTTCTCGTATGGGTTTTCGACGCGGTAGCGACGCATGACCGTTTGAATCGGCTCTGCTAATACTTCTTGTGCCTGATCCAAGTCATCGTTTAAGCGCTGAGCGTTTAACTCAAGTTTGCCCACGCCTTTTAGGCACGCATCAAATGCAATCATACTCTGCGCTAAACCCACGCCGATATTACGCAGGACGGTAGAGTCTGATAAATCGCGCTGCATACGCGAAATTGGCAGTTTTTCGCCCAAATGCGCGAGCATGGCATTGGCCACGCCCAAGTTGCCCTCAGAGTTTTCAAAATCAATAGGATTGACTTTGTGCGGCATGGTTGATGAGCCGACTTCACCGTCTTTTAGGCGCTGCTTAAAATAGCCTAAGCTAATATACTGCCAAATATCACGGTTAAAATCGATCAATACTGTGTTGAAGCGTTTGACAGCATCAAACAATTCAGCGATATAGTCATGCGGCTCGATCTGAGTGGTATAAGGGTTAAACGTCAGCTCAAGGCGCTCGGTGATAAACTGCTCAGCATGACTTTGCCAGTCGACTTCTGGATAGGCTGATAGGTGAGCGTTGTAGTTACCGACTGCGCCATTGATTTTACCTAATAGCTCAACCTGACCGATTTGCTTGATTTGACGAGCAAGGCGGTAGGCGACGTTTGCCATCTCTTTACCTAGCGTCGTTGGGCTGGCAGTTTGACCATGCGTACGTGAGAGCATAGGCTGATCGGCATGGGCAATGGCTAACTCGGCGATACTATCGGTCACTTGCTGCATCTTTGCAACCACAAGCTCGCGGCTGTCTTTGAGCATGAGTGCATACGATAAGTTATTAATGTCTTCACTGGTGCAAGCGAAGTGGATAAACTCCAAGCTGTCTTCTAGCTGCTGATTGCCGCGAAACTTGTCCTTGATAAAGTACTCAACCGCTTTGACGTCGTGGTTGGTCGTCGCTTCGATGTCTTTGATTGCCCCAGCGTCCGCTTCGCTAAAGTCATCAACAATGCTATTTAAAAAAGCATGGGTGTCGGCATCAAACGCTGCCAGCTCACCGATGGCGCTGTTGTCCGCCAATGACTGTAACCAGCGAATCTCGACGGTGACGCGCGCTTTAATCAAGCCAAATTCAGACAAATAAGGACGCAAGCTGTCGGCTTTCGATGCGTAACGACCGTCGATCGGGGAGAGTGCGGTAAGTGGAGTCATAAGGATGCCTCGATAGTTATGAAATGAAAAACTGCAAAAGTTATAGCTAATGAAAATCGCTATATAAGTGAGTGGTTAAATTTGATGCGCGTAATATAGCAGAAATACAGATTTAATAAAGCAATCTATTGATGTCAGCCTTGAATTAGGGCGTCGTGGTCGTACCATATTTGGTATTAAAATAAAAGCTACGCTGCGTCTGCGGCGCTAAAGACAAGGGAATTGTCTTGACCGTACCATTGTTACCGATGGCGACACTATCGGTCGCATAGTCAGCGGTATTATATGCAGGGTTGGTCAATCGTGATGTTACCGTCGCACTGTTTTTTCCTGCTTGCTGCAAGATATCCTGCATGACAAAGTTATCGATGCTTTTGTTGGCGCGATTGGTCGCGGTGATTTTATAAGCGATACATTGACCAGGCTCTATTTTATCGATGTTTTTGGTGCTAAATCCCGTCAACGGGGTGTCGTCAGCAGTATTGCTGATATTTGGATAATCAAGGGCAGAAGGGCAATGGTTGATATATTGGTATTTCGTTAGGACCAGCGCGGCATTTTTATCAATGACACTGCCAAAATTATTGTCTAAGTAAGTAAAGTTACTGGCACTAAAGAGAATGGGATTGGTTGCGCTAGTGGTTCTGATAGGGTGGCTGGCATTTGTACGCGTCTCAATGATGCAACCCGGCGTTGCGCTGTTGTCGATGGCAGTAGGAAGCAGGACAAATTGATAGCTACCAGCGTCGGCAGTGGTGATGGTTTGACGGCCGTATTCTTTGGTAGGGTTTGTACAGTTATTTACTAGCCGAATGGTGCTATCAGCGATGCCTTGCTCAGGGGATGCGCTTGGCGTACGGTCCCATATGCCATTAAAGTATCTATTGTTATTATAGATGCCTCCTATGGTACTGGCGTCGGCATTTGCATCGTTGATACCACCATTGTCATTAAAGACCTTGCCTGAAAAAACGTAAAGTGGTTCGCTCTCTACGCCAAAGCTGATCCACTCATTATAGGTCTCACCCACCACGTCCGCTTCTAGAGCACTGTTGCCTTGCATGATGCCGTCGTACGTTAAAGTTACCGATTCTGCATTCCTAACTGCGATTATATAATTGCTTTTTGAGTTTTCAATCCCATAGCTGACGTAGCTACTGTTATTAGGAATAACGGTGCTGCTGCTTAATGCTGCGTAAGTATTTTGATTGTTGGGGTTGGTAGAGCTTTCTTTTAAAATATTTTCAAAGGTAGGCGTCGGAGGCAAAATACCTCTTTTTCGGCCAGATGCAAAAGATACGTACCCATTAGCATTGGTAGTCGGGGTAAATGAGCTGCTGTTGCCGGTACCGTTTAGGGCAGTCAGGTTATAATAATACAGATTGTTGTTGCCACCACTGAAGCTATCGACACGTAGCTGCGGCTGATTAGTGGTATTGTTAGAGCTAAAGCTATTGCCCGATAGTCTTTTACCCATAAAATAATCACCCATCGCTCCAAAGAAGTACTCGACACTTGGGTTGTCTCGAATGGTGGCTTGCGCTGCGACCGAAAAGTTCGGATTGGTGGTATGGCTCAAGGTTTGACGCGCCACCTCTGAGTTACCATTGGTGGTATAGCTGGCTTGGCCGATTTTTATGGTATGTATCGAGGTCTTGTCGTCGGGTGTGATAGTGATGGTATAAGTAAACGTGTCTCTGTCATTATTGGTATTGACTTCGTTTTTGATTTCAATCCCATTGTCTCCGGTTTGCACCGTATAGCCGCCATAACCTGTCGTAGCCCCTGCGCCAATCTTAAATCTGCCTGTGGCGTTTTGCGGTGTTCGATAAGTGCCTGATACAATACTACCCGACACAGGGCTTGCGTCGCGCGTGAATGTCCCAAAATTACTGGGGTTGGCATGCGCAAGCAATGGCGTGGCCGCGAGCATGGCGACAAAGAGCTGTTGTTGCCATGTCAAACAAGGTGTTGGTAGAGTGCGGGCACTGAGGAGACGGCCAATCATGAGAGATCCTATAATGCGTCTAAAAACTTGTCACCAAATCAGCTATCAATATGTACCACATCAGCCATATACTGACGAGAAAAATGACCAGTCCAGAATAGGGCGTGTTGAACATTCAACCATGGCACTGACAGAGACTATTTTTTAGACGATTCGAAGGTAAAAATAGTAAGCTTAGTTGTTCTAAGCGTCTATTTTTACCAATGAAGCGGCAAAAAATAGTCCTGTCCCTACGGCTGATGCTAAAATTGCGCCATACTGCGTTGCAAATCTAGCTAAGGCATCTGCATTATCGTCGCTTTGCGCCTTGTCTGGAACAATTTTAGCGATCAGCAGTGCCTATTTGTGACTGTTTAACACGCCCTAGTATAGTTAAAATAAAACGATCAAAGCCCGCAAGGCGCATCAATCGATGCAATCACGCCGCCGCCCAAACACACCTCATCGATATAAAACACCGCAGACTGACCCGGCGTCACTGCGCGCTGCGGCTCATCAAAGACCACGCGCACCTCGCTACCGTCAGTATTTGTCGCAAACACACGGCAGGCCTGATCTGGCTGGCGATAACGCGTTTTTGCCATGCAGCGTAAGCCCTCAGCGCTAAAGCTATCTTTTGGCGCAAGACCATCGACCCAGTCGAGTTTGTACGCTTGCAGCTCATTGCTCATCAGCATCGGATGCTCGTGGCCTTGACCGACGATTAGACGGTTTTTGGCCAAATCTTTTGCCAGTACAAACCAAGGCTCCTCAGGACGGTCTTTGACTCCGCCGATACCGATGCCGCCGCGCTGACCTAAAGTATAGTACATCAGCCCATCATGCGTACCGATGATATGGCCATCGTCGGTGACGATATCGCCCTTTTGCGCAGGTAAGTATTGCTGTAAAAAATCCTTAAAACGGCGCTCACCGATAAAGCAAATGCCCGTTGAGTCTTTCTTTTTGGCCGTCGCCAGATCGTGCTCTTCGGCGATGCGGCGTACTTCAGGTTTTTCTAGCTCACCCACAGGGAACAAGGTCTGCGCGATTTTGTCACCGCCGACAGCATGCAAGAAGTAACTTTGGTCTTTATTGTTATCAAGGCCGCGCAGTAGCTGCGCCACCTCCATGCCTTCGACATTTTTATAATTAACACTGCGGCGCGTATAATGACCGGTGGCGATATAATCAGCCCCAAGCGTCAGCGCATAGTCCAAAAACGCCTTAAATTTGATTTCTTTATTGCATAAAATATCAGGGTTAGGCGTGCGTCCGGCTTTATATTCGGCCAAAAAATGCTCAAACACACGGTCCCAGTATTCCATCGCAAAGTTTGCGGTGTGCAGCTTGATACCGATTTTGTCACAGACCGCTTGCGCGTCGGCGAGGTCGTCCATGGCTGTGCAGTATTCGGTGCCGTCGTCTTCTTCCCAGTTTTTCATAAACAGCCCTTCTACCACAAAGCCTGCTTGCTGCAAAAGAACGGCAGATACCGAAGAGTCGACACCGCCTGACATACCGACAATCACATGCTTACTGCTAGGATTGTCGATGTCGGCAAGCGTCAAAGGACGCTGGGCGCTAAAAGCATGAGAGACAGAAGTGGAGGGGTAGGCGGTGGCTGACATAAGACGGCTCAACTATTTATACGTGATTCAATATCAAAGAGGACAGCAAAATACAGACAATCACCAAAACCAATCAGCGTGGCAAATGCAGTCAATGTTGCTGCCGTCTCATCTTTTGAACGGGGTATTATGTTAAAATTAAGCATCGTATTATACCAGTTAATTGAAACTGGTGGCGAGCTATGGCATCTTGTTACTGGCAAAATCACTTTAAAAATTCAGATAGTGGTTTTGAATTATTTTAATCCTCTGTTTTGTATTTGGAATAATAATGATAAAAATTGGTCAAGGTATCGACGTTCATGCATTTCATAATAATGGTCAGCAGCAGCAATATGTCATACTAGCGGGCGTGCCGATCGAGCATACTCACAGTTTGCTGGCGCACTCTGACGGTGATGTGGTGCTACACGCACTTGCTGACGCGCTACTGGGCGCACTAGCGCTCGGTGATATCGGGCAGCACTTCCCTGATACTGATGACGCGCATGCTGGTCTTGATTCAAGAGTGCTGCTACGTTATGTCTATAGCAAAATAGTCGATGCAGGATATAAAGTGGGCAATGCCGATATCACCGTCATGTGCGAGCGACCAAAACTTGCGCCGCATAATCAAGCGATGCGCGCCAACATCGCCAGTGATTTGCAAACCGATATCAGTAATGTCAGCATAAAAGCCACGACCACAGAAAAACTGGGTTTTACCGGTCGTCAAGAGGGCATCATGGCCAGTGCCGTGGTATTATTGCTCGCTGCTGAGCCTCGGTAGCGTGACTGTGATGGGTGATATGATGACGGGTGATACAATGATGAGGGATATAATATTGGCACTTCTTTTATGAGAACTGACAATGTTTAGGCGATGGATCAAACGCTAGCAAGCCATGCTTGTAATATACGGACCGTCGCCCCATGTATCAGCCATAGCCTTTATTTCTTTGTTTATTTATTTGTCTATCCAATGAATGATTGGCAATACCGTTACCCCACATACCTTTTTAATAAACCGCTTTATCAATAGGAGCCTTTTATGAGTGAGCAAACCCCAAACACCGCTGCAAATGATGTCGAACAACTGATTCGTGATCAGATCCGTGACAATAAAGTCCTTATCTATATGAAAGGCACGCCACAATTTCCGCAGTGCGGCTTTTCTGCACGCTCGATCGAAGTCTTGACGCAAATCGGCCGTCCATTTGCCTTTGTGAATATCTTAGAAAACCCAGAGATTCGTGCTACTTTGCCTAAGATTGCCAACTGGCCTACGTTTCCGCAGTTATGGATCAATGGCGAGCTGATGGGCGGCTCAGATATTATTTTAGAGATGTATCAATCAGGTGAGCTTAAGCCATTGGTTGAAGCCAACAGTCCTGCAGCGTAATATCTGTATGAAGATGTGGCCGCTAAGGTCTCTATAACGGCGCAACATCTGTCCAAGACCCGAGTCTGCCTACGCACGGCTCGGGTTTTTTGTGGGCGTGATGCGGCATTTTGCATTGTTTTTAGCGGTTTTGGCCCCATATAGGGCTTAGGATAAATGCCATTTTAATAATAAGAGATACTTATGAATCATCCTGAAAAAAGCACCGCACCGCAAAACGAGCAAGCCGCTATTGAAAAGCGCCGCGAGCATTTAAAAGCTGAGTCGCAGCGTCTAATCGATATGGCGAATAATGAGCCACACTCGGCACTTAAGTGTATCCATCAGCTCAGTGTGGCAGGCGGTGCCACTGAAGCGACTTATATCGCTATTGAGCAGCGTATTGTGGCCGATCAAGATGCAGCAGGTGCTTATCACTTGGCCTTGTTGGCACAAAACACGCCTGATTTGCCCATCGATGCGCGCCAGCTGATTGAGTTGGTCGTCAATAAAGGTGACAATACGCAGCGTTTGGCCTTACTCAAAAATCTGCCGTTACCGCCTGTCGATCATATCAAAGAGACCATCTTGGCCAGCAATGATGGTGAGGCGATTGGACAAATGAACGCGTATTTGCAAATCAACCCAGAAGGCTATGGCAGTCACCATATGCTTGGTAGCAGTCAAAAAGACCGTATCGTGCCACTAAGCCCTGGCAATAGCATAGAATAATGGCATTTAGACGGCTTTATGAGTAAGTAACTGGTAATTATTTGCTTTGGCTTCCTCAGTTATTTGCTATAAATAGTTTTTGTTTGAGCATTTTTTACACATCAAAAAATTGTTATAATAATGGGTCATCTACTCCCTGATCAGCGGCTTATCTGAGCCGCTGTCTCTTTTTATTTTTTCTTCGATTTTAATTCGACTGACGTTTGTGGGCTGGGCGTTTGCTACGTGACAAAAAAGTAGTAAGCGAGGGCCGCGTTATGAGTCAAGTGAGGCATACATGCAATACCCAAAATATTACGACGTGATAGTGATCGGTGGTGGTCATGCTGGCACAGAAGCTGCGCTGGCAGCCGCACGTATGGGCGCGCAGACCTTGCTACTCACCCATAATATTGAGACGCTCGGACAAATGAGCTGTAACCCCGCGATTGGCGGTATTGGTAAGTCGCACCTAGTGCGTGAGATAGATGCGTTAGGTGGTGCGATGGCATTGGCAACCGACAAGGCAGGTATCCAGTTTCGGGTGTTAAATAGCCGTAAGGGTGCTGCTGTACGTGCCACGCGCGCACAAGCGGATCGTATCTTGTACAAAGCCGCCATTCGTCATACGCTTGAGAACCAGCCCAATCTTGATTTATTTCAACAAGCGGCCGATGATATCTTAGTAGAAAATGGCCGCGCGACAGCGGTGGTTACCTCGACAGGTATTGTTTTCAAGACAGAAACAGTCGTTCTGACGTCAGGGACGTTTTTGGGCGGTGTCATTCATATCGGGCTTGAAAACGCAAAAGGTGGCCGCGCAGGAGATCAGCCTTCTATCAAGCTGGCTGACCGCTTGCGTGAGCTCAAACTGCCAGTTGGCCGCCTAAAGACCGGCACGCCTGCGCGTATCGATGCGCGTACGGTGGATTTTAGCGTCATGACGGTACAGCCGGGTGATACACCGCTGCCCGTAATGAGCTATATGGGTGATGTCTCTATGCATCCTGAGCAAGTCAATTGCTATATCACCCATACCAATGCGCGTACCCATGACATCATCCGCGAAAACCTTGATCGCTCGCCGATGTTTTCTGGCAAAATCGAAGGCGTCGGCCCGCGTTATTGCCCGTCTATCGAAGACAAAATCCATCGTTTTGCTGATAAAGACAGTCATCAAATCTTTATCGAGCCTGAAGGCCTGACCACACATGAGTTGTATCCAAATGGTATCTCAACCAGCTTGCCCTTTGATGTGCAGTTAGACTTTATTCATAGTATGAAGGGGCTTGAGAATGCACACATCACCCGTCCAGGGTATGCTATCGAATACGACTACTTTAATCCACAAAGCCTAAAGCCCACGCTTGAGACCAAATCTATCGATCGCTTGTACTTTGCAGGGCAAATCAACGGTACGACGGGTTATGAAGAAGCGGGCGTGCAGGGGCTGCTAGCTGGTACTAACGCGGCACTCGTCACCACCAATAATAGTGAGTTTGAGACGTGGACACCGCGCCGTGACGAGGCGTATCTGGGCGTACTTGTCGACGATCTCATCACCCACGGTACCAAAGAGCCGTATCGTATGTTTACCAGCCGTGCTGAATATCGTTTGCTCCTGCGTGAGGACAACGCCGATCAGCGCTTGACCGAGACGGGCCGCAAGCTCGGTTTGGTTGATGACGCTCGCTGGCAAGCATATCAAGACAAAATGGATGCCATCGCCACCGAATCTGCTCGTCTAAAAGACATGTGGGCCACGCCTGCCAATGCCCTTGGAAAAAAACTTACTGAGCAAACCGGTGAGGTCTTATCCAAAGAAGCCACGGCGTTTGACTTACTAAAACGTCCGCAGATTCACTTTGCGGATATTGCTGCGATGACTGACTCGCAAGTCGATGAGCAAGTGGGTGAGCAGATAGAAATCTCGGTCAAGTACGCCGGCTATATCGACCGTCAATCCGAAGAGATTGAGCAAATGAAGCGTTTGGAGAGTACGGCATTACCGATGGATTTTGATTATAGTGTGGTCTCAGGCTTATCAAATGAGATCGTACAAAAGCTATCGCAAGTACGGCCTGCGACGCTGGGTCAAGCTGGTCGCATCAGCGGTGTGACGCCGGCGGCGGTTCAGCTGCTGGCTATGACGGTCAAAAAACAAAAAAAAGCACAGGCGACGCTTAGCGTTTGATGGTGACACAGATTTGTCATTCAATATAAGACAGCAAGAGGCTCGCCCTAACACCCATAATGATTCGTTATTATGGGTTTTTTGTTGCTAAGAGCTTGGCGGTTTTTGGCGACAGCAAAAATAGCAGGTAAAATACTGTATCGGCAATGAAGCCAATCAATGACAAAAAAGGAGTGCGATTATGCCTTACGTTACTGACACTAAGAAGCACGTAGCACACAGTATCTTGCCTGCCAGTTTTATGTGGGATTGACTACAGCTGCATTGCGATAGACCAAACGTCAGCCGATTTTATGCTAGATTAGGCGTTTATCTGATTTTCTAGTCACCTTATCACCTGATATAGAGGCATGGCGGCAAGCGTGCTGCTGTGCGTCTATGGTGTTTTTTGAGTTTTTTATGATAGAAGCCATCATTTTTGCGATTACCATTGTTTTACCTAACTTAGCGCTGATGTGGTTGGGGTTTTTTATGCAAAGGCGCGGTGAGGCCAGTCAGGTTTTTATCGATCAGGCCTCAAGCTTTGTGTTTAATTACTGCTTGCCGTGCTTGCTTTTTTTTAGTGTTGTCGACAGTGAGGTGGACTATGCTAAGCAAATCACGCTGATCGTGGCAGGTATTGTCGTGACCTTTATTTTGTTTGTCGGTGCAGAGCTTTATGCCAAGCGTTTTGTCAGTCGGCCCATCGATCAAGGGGTTTTTGTTCAAGGCGTCTTTCGTAGCAATATGGCAATCATTGGCTTGGCGACTGTGGCAAACGCCTATGGCGAGCGCGGCTTGAGTATCGGCGCTGTTTATATGGGTGTGGTGACTATATTGTTTAATATCCTCGCTGTCATTACGCTCAGCCGTGTGTCGAAAAACATAGACGATACGTGGGTGAGCCGCAGTGTGATGATCAGCAAAAAGCTGTTTACCAATCCACTGATACTTGCTCTACTGGCCGCGTTTACCTACAAGGCGCTGATGCTACCACCGCTGACGGGGGTGATTCATAAGACAGGCGATCTGCTGGCGGCTGTGGCGCTACCACTGGCACTGATATGTGCTGGCGCGAGTATTGATCTAAAATCGATGCTGCATCCATCTGGCTTGTCCATGCAGGCAAGTATCGGCCGTATCGTGATAGCGCCTATCGTTGCTATCGCCGTTGGACTGAGCTTTGGGCTGTCAGGGGTGCATATGGGCGTGCTGTTTTTGATGGTGGCGTCACCAACCGCCGCCGCCAGCTACGTGATGGCAAAAGCCATGGGCGGCAATGATGTACTCGCGGCCAATATTTTGGCCTTTACGACAGTGGTGGGGATGTTTGGTATGGCGATTGGGGCGGCGATGCTGCGTGTATTCGCCCTGATCTGATATAGACGGTCTGAATAAGGCGCATGTGCTATATGAGGCGGTCTATACACCGTCTATATCAATGCCATCGTCACGTATTGAAATCAGCAAATGTGAATAATGGCATACTGCATGTCTGTGCCTACTCGTCTTTTGCACGCTTATTATCGCGGCGCTGCTTACGCTTGGGGCTGGTGCGATACGTCAGATAACCGCCAACGACCAGCACGGCAATAAACGCTGCAATGTACAAAAATATCGATGAACCAATAAAAGCAGAGGGTTCCATAAGTATGATCTCATAGTGGTTTATCAATAATTATGCAAGCGCCCTATCTTATTGTAAAGTAAACAAATTTAGCTCTGGTGTAAGTTCAAGTGAACGTAAACGCGCTGCTTGATCATAGACGTTGGCCGTGACGATCAGCTCATCTGGCTCATATTGTGCCAAAAACTGCGCAAGCTTTGGTTTGACTGTTTCAACCGAGCCAATAAACGATACTGACAGCGCATTATCCACCATCATTTTTTCAGCCGCACTCCAGATGCTATCCATATCATGAGTGGGTTTGGGCATTTGTCCCGTTTCGCCTCGGCGCAAACGTACAAAGCTCTGCTGCGCTGAGGTAAAGTGGTACTGTGCGGTGGCATCATCATCAGCGAGTAGCAGGTTGGCAGCCAGCATCACATACGGCTTTTGAAAATATGCTGAAGGTGTAAACTGCTCGCGGTAGGTATTAATCGCCTGCGCTAGCATCTGCGGGGCAAAATGCGAGGCAAACACATACGGCAAGCCTAAGTGCGCCGCTAATGTCGCGCCAAACAGCGATGAGCCTAAGATCCAAATGGGCACATTAGACTTGGCCCCAGGGAACGCCTGTACAGGGCTGTTGTCCGTATCGTTGCCCAAAAAATACTGCAGCTCTTGTACATCCTGCGGAAAGCGCTCAGCATCTTTCATCTGCCGGCGCAGCGCCTGAAACGTCGCGCCATCAGTACCAGGGGCGCGGCCCAAACCGAGATCAATTCGATCGCCATAAAGCGCTTGTAAGGTGCCAAACTGTTCGGCGATGACCAGCGGGGCGTGGTTGGGCAGCATCACACCGCCTGCACCGATACGGATACGACTGGTCTGGCTACCGATATGTGAGAGTAGCACCGAGGTGGCAGCACTGGCGATACCTGGCATGTTGTGATGCTCTGCCATCCAGTAGCGGTTGAGACCGACTTTTTCTGCTTGCTGAGCGGTTGCCACGGTTTGGGCGATACCGTCAGCGATGGTTTTACCTTCGGGTACGGGGGCGAGATCCAAAAACGATAAAGGGATAGTATTACTCATAAGTCACCTAATATTTGTGACCGCCTTTAAGCGGTATGATTATATTTGTAGTTGACTGTATTAGGGCGCATCTGCAATTTAAAAGTAGCAATAACAAATCTTAAAATTTTTTTAATATGCTTGTTGAACTGATAAAAATACAGAGCACCGCTATATATCAATAGCGGTGCTCTGTATGGAGGGGCGGTGCCCTGTATAAAGGTTTTTTGTCTTGTTATATCTCGGCTAGGGGAATAGCGGGTATAGGCGCTCTGTCAGCAGCTGCTATAGCGATTGACTAAACTGCTGCTGACAGAGCGTCATAAAGGCGCGGCCATATTGGCGAATCTCAGCATCATCGCGTACAGCCATCCAACTGGTAAATCGTCCAAAATGATCGACGGGGATGGCGGTTAGGTTTTGATAGTGACTGGGCTCAAACGCCATCTCGGCGATGATCCCAATGCCCAGCCCTAGACCCACGTAAGTGCTAATCACGTCGGCATCGAGCGCGGCCAAAACGATATCAGGCTCAAGACCAGCATTGTTAAAGGTCTTGTCGATAGCGCCGCGACCGGTAAAGCCGCCATGGTAAGTCACAATCGGATAGCTGGCCAGCGTCGGCAGATCAATGGACTCTAAGCCTGCAAGCTCATGATCGCTTGGTACGATGACGCGGTGTGTCCAGTCATAATAACGATAACAGCGTAGGTAGTTATTATGGAGCAATGACTCCGTTGCAATACCAATATCGGCCTGCCCACGAATGACCATCTGTGCGATGGTCTCAGGATCCGCTTGCTGCAAGATTAAGTTGACTTTTGGAAATCGCTCTTTGAACTCTTTGACCACTTTTGGCAGTACGTATCTGGCCTGCGTGTGCGTGGTGGCAATTGTCAAAGTACCGATATTTGGATTATTAAAATCCAGACTTAGGTTTTCGATGGTGCGGATTTCAGCAAAGATAGACTCAATATGCGGCATCAGCGCCGTACCCATTGCCGTCAGCCCAGTCAGACGTTTGCCTTGACGGATAAACACTTCGGTCTTGAGCTGGTTTTCGAGCGCGGCAATATGTTTGGATAAGCTCGATTGACTGGTGTGTAGTACGGTCGCAGCCTGGCTTAAGTTATAGCCATTAATCACCGTGTGCCACACCGTCTCCAACTGTTTGAGCTGAATTTGTAGATGTCGCTGATTGACCACTACGTCGATTGCCATAACTAAATCCTATTATATAAATACACAGACCCTGCCTGTATATAAAATGCTTGTATATAAAAATGAAAACGTACGAATACGGCCTAGTGTAAAACAAAGTTATTATTCTTGTATATAATAAATAGCTATCAAATTATGATAATTATGAATATAGGCTGTAAACATAGGTTGTGAATATAGAAATTTTCGTCACATTCAGCTTTATTAGCTGTCATACCGTATTTGGGATAAAGAACTGTTTAAAGAAGCAAGATACAGCGTTGAATAAGAAATATGATTAACAATAAAGTAAGGTAGAAGCGGTAAAGGGATACAGTGATTGATAAAGGGACAACATAAAGCCTCAATATTAGATTTACTTGCCAGCCCATACAAAAATATCTAGTCAAGGTCAGCGTTCTCAAGTACCATAATTCAATTTTGTTATTATGACTATCGTCATACAAGCCCAATGCGCGTGTGGTGCTGTATGATGGTGTGTTATCTGTCCTAAGTGCTGGTGAGTTATTATGTCTGCTGTCAAATCTGTGCCACCCAATCAACCGAGTGCAAAAAAATCATGGGGCGAGGCCGCCAAGGCTTATTTGGACTCGCGTGTCATTGTGATGCTGTTTTTGGGGTTTTCAGCCGGTATTCCTATCTTGCTGATATTTTCTAGTCTGTCGTTATGGCTAAGAGAAGCGGGTATAGATCGCAGCGTGGTGACGATGTTTAGCTGGGCGGCACTTGGTTACTCGTTTAAGTTTATTTGGGCGCCTTTGATTGATGCGCTGCCGGTGCCTTTTTTGACCAAGTGGCTGGGACGGCGTCGCAGCTGGATGGTGGTGTCGCAGCTGCTTATCGTATTGGCGATCTTTTTGATGGCGACCGTCAACCCTGTCAGTGAAGATGTGCTGATTTATATGGCAGGTGCGGCGGTATTGCTGGGTTTTTCGTCAGCTACCCAAGATATCGTCATTGATGCCTATCGTATTGAGCTGGCACCGCCGTCTATGCAGTCGATTTTGTCTTCTATTTATGTGTCAGGCTACCGTATCGGTATGATTGTCGCTGGGGCAGGTGCGCTGTACTTGGCGGACTATTTTGGCTCGACGGAGGCTTTTTATAGTTATGAAGCATGGCGCAATACCTATTATATTATGGCAGGGGTTATGACATTAGGTATCTTGACGACGTTTGCCAGCTATGAGCCGACCGCTGAGATATTGCAAAGCAACAAACAACATCGCAATTTAAAGGTTTTTTTGATTTATTCAGCATTGCTTCTCATACCAGGGCTGTTGTTTGGTGTGGTTTATTTACTCAATATGCTGATTAACTTGGCGCTCGATACTCCTGTGGCATTGATACCGCAGGTCGCTCTGCCCAGTATCAAGTTTTACTTTTTGGCATTGGTTGCTTGTGCGCCCTTGCTGCTGCTGTACTTTATTATCAATCAGCCAAAAATCATCAATAAAGCACCGCTGGTGGCCGAGACGCGTGAAGACTATGTCAGACTGGTATTATTGTTTGTCTTTGCTGTCGTGGCATTTATCGCCGCCTATGTATTGACAGGGCAGCTCTTGCCGGCGTTTGACGGGGTGTTTGTCAGCTTTGTTAGTGAGACGCTGCATTTATTGATGAGCTTGGCGGTCGCTTTAGTAGCAGGCTTCGCGCTGGTGCAGGCGGGGCTAGTCAACAAACAAATTGCCATGGCGACATGGATTGAGCCGATTGTTGATTTTTTTAGACGCTATGGTATGAAAGCGCTTTTGCTACTGGCGTTGATTGGCTTATATCGTATCTCTGATATCGTCGCTGGGGTCATATCCAATGTGTTTTACCAAGACATGGGCTTTAGCAAAACCGACATCGCCAATGCGGTAAAACTGGTTGGGGTGATTATGGCCATCGCTGGTGGCTTTTTGGGTGGACTGTTAGCGCAGCGATTTCGTATCATGCATGCCATGATGATTGGTGCCATCTTGGCATGTGCGACCAATTTATTGTTTGTGGTTTTGACTTATAATCCAGGCAGCCTGCCTATCATGTATATGGCGGTGATATTTGATAATTTGGCGGCAGGGCTGGCCAGTGCTGTGTTTATCGCTTTTTTGTCTGCTTTGACGTCCATACGTTTTACGGCTGTGCAGTATGCGATTTTTTCCTCATTGATGACCTTGATTCCTAAGGTGATGGGCGGCTATTCTGGCTCTATCGTCGATAGCATGGGTTATCCGTTTTTCTTTATTTTTACCTTTGCCATCGGTATTCCAATTTTGGCGCTGATTTATTTTGTCGATAAACACATCGTCATCGGTGATAATGATGATATTTATGATAATGACGATGATAATGGTGCGGGCGCGCCTTCATTGACCAAGGCAAACCCTAACTTGGCTGACACCAAAGCGCCGCCTCGTGCATCAGAGTAGTGGTCATTTATATCGTTAGGGCTCTGTAGTTAATGTCGGCGTTTGAGAGTATATATGAAAAATATAAGCGGTAGTCATGTCTAGTATTAAACATCTAAAACAGTACATTCGCCAGCTATCGGATGAGGCTGACAATAGCCGTTTGCCTTCGTTTTGGTTTACAGATTGGCTGCTGGTGGTCATTGATAAACCGTCCTTATTTTTGATCACTGACGAAGAGTATCAGCTGACAGAAAGTGAGCTTGCGCAGTTTTATGCGGGTATCGACAAACTGCAGGCCGGTACCCCATTGGCATATCTGACTGGTCAACAAGCGTTTTGGTCGCTTAGCTTTACTGTCAATGAGCATACCCTCATTCCTCGGCCCGACACCGAGGTATTGGTCGAGCAAGTACTACAATGGATACAATCGCAGCCGATAAATGACGAGCATCCTACACCGAAACATCTTTTGGATTTAGGTACTGGCTCAGGCTGTATCGCGATCAGTTTGGCGCATGAGCTAAAGCACCACTTGCGATATGCTCATTGGCATACTGTTGCGCTCGATGTCTCGCCTGAAGCGCTAGAGGTTGCTAAGTATAATGCGCTGATCAATGAAGTGGGGGATATTGATTTTATCCAGAGCAGTTGGTATGAGTCGCTGCCGACCGACATGATGTTTGATGTGATTGTCTCAAACCCACCTTATATCGATGAGGAAGATGCGCACTTGGCACATTTGAGAGCCGAGCCAATGAGCGCTCTTAGTGCGCCCAATCATGGTCTGGCTGATATCGAGCATATCACGCAGCTGGCACCTAAATATCTGCGTGCAGGCGGGCTACTGGCGCTAGAGCACGGATTTGATCAAGGTGAGGCGGTGCGTCAGATACTCTCGTCCCATGGCTTTGGCGCGGTACAGACGGTGCAAGACTATGGCGGAAACGATCGGGTGACGCTGGGGCATCTGGCATAAAGGGCTTTTTAGATATTTTTTCTAACAAATCGTGGTGAAAGAGTGTGATAAAAGATATGACGCAGGCGACAGAGGTACAGCCGCTATCAGATAGCGAGCTGATGCGTTATGCGCGGCAGATACTGCTAGAGGGCTGGGATGTCGATGCTCAGTTACGTTTAAAATCAGCGCGCGTCGTTATGATAGGAGCCGGTGGCCTTGGGTGTCCGGCTTCTGAGACGCTGGTACGGGCGGGGCTTGGACAAATCCATTTGATCGATGATGATGTGATTGAGGCCAGCAATCTGCAGCGGCAGACGCTGTTTTTGCCTAGTGACATCGGCAAAGCCAAAGCCCTGACAGCCGCGCAGATGTTAGAAAAAATCAATCCGTTGATAATGGCGCGTGGGTCAGTGGCAAGGCTGAGCGAAGACAATGCCTATGAGCTACTGGGCATGACATCTGGTAAGCCTAATTTATTATTGGACTGTACGGACAATTTTGCTACCCGCGATATGATCAATCGTATCAGTGTGCGCTATCAGCTTCCGTTATTGTCTGCCTCAGCGATCGCCATGCAAGGGCAGCTGGCCTTGTATGAGCCGCATCGGCAGACGGGCTGCTATCATTGTGTCTTTGGCTCGGTGCTCATCGATGCAGAGGCAGATGAGCGAAACTGTGCCAACTCGGGTGTGCTGGCAAGTACGACCGCGATTATGGGCAACCTACAAGCCAATGCGGCGCTGCAATATCTAGGATTAACCAAAAATCCACTGACAAATAAGCTACTGATATGGGATGGTAGCCAGATGCAGCAACGGCTGATGGGCTATCGTCCAGACCCAGCGTGCCCTGTCTGCGCCCATGCCTAAACTCAATCGATCGTGGTATAAGTTATTTTTTATGAAAATTCATCGTCCGCATTTATTAAAACACACCTTCAATGTCGTCAATCGGGTTCGTCAAACTGCAAGTGTGGCAGGTCTCTCGGCGCTCAGAGTCGCCAAAGGTGAAAAGCCAGACGCGAGGCTATTAAAAGAAACCTTTGAGCAGCTTGGCACCACTTATATCAAGATAGGCCAGTTTATCGCCAGCACGCCATCGTTGTTTCCGCGTGAGTATGTCAAAGCGTTTCAGAGCTGCTTGGATCAAACCACGCCATTGTCGTACACCTATATCGAGCAGGTATTAAATGAAGAGCTGGCAACGGATGGCATGACGCTTGAGGATAAGTTTGCGCATATCGACCCGACACCGCTGGCGTCGGCATCTATCGCCCAAGTGCATGCTGCGCGCCTACATAATGGTGATGAGGTGGTGCTCAAGGTACAAAAACCTGGTGTCGAGACCATCATGCAGACGGATTTGGGCGTATTGTATGGGGTTACCAAGCTGCTTGAGCTGCTGATGCCATCGATGAAATTTGCCAGTATCGCACCGATCATCGATGAGATTCGGTTGCGTATGCTGGCCGAGACAGACTTTATCGCTGAAGCGCAAAACATTCGAGATTTTCAGCAGTTTTTAGCGGTATCTGGTAATACTCGTGTGGTCGCGCCAAAAGTATATGAGGCGTTGACCACCAAGCGTGTGTTGACCATGAGCCGATTGTATGGGGTGTCAATGATCGATGAAGTGCTGATGCGTCAGTACTGCGCCGACCCAGCGCAGGTGATGGCGGATACCTTAAATACTTGGTTTGCCAGTTTGATGCTGTGCAATAGCTTCCATGCAGATTTGCATGCGGGTAATTTGATGCTGCTGACCGATGGACGCATTGGCTTTTTAGACTTTGGAATCGTGGGTAGGCTCAAAGCTGAAAGCTGGCGCGCTTGTATGGGAATGATGCAGGCCATGCAAGACAGTGACTATCAAGCGATGGCACGTCATATGGTCGATATGGAAATGACGCACGAGAGCCATCAAGTGGATGTCGCTGCGTTGGGCGATGACTTGCAGCGCATGATGCAGACCATCATGGCAGAGGACAAAGCTTTTACTAGCGGTGTGCCATTTAATAGTAAAGAGCAAGCCGACGAGCTCAACCAGATGATGCTAGAGATCGTGGAAGTTGGCAAACGTCATGGTATTCACTTCCCGCGGGACTTTGCCTTATTGACCAAGCAGATGTTGTATTTTGATCGTTTTATGCGTACGCTTGCGCCCGATATGGACATGTTTAGCGATCAGCGGGTACAGATGCTGGGGCAGACGGTGAGCTAAAATCACAAATGATTGTGCCTGTTGTATCTATTGCACCTGTTATACCTAGGGCGTGTCCTTGGCTAGATTCAAGTTGCCAGCGCGGCACGTCCTAATATAGCCGTCAAACCACATTGCGGCTAAACACTTCTCGCAGCTCAAAGCTTGTATGTACTTGGGCGACGCCCTCGATACGATTGAGGCGATGCAATAAAAACTCTTCATAATGCGCCATATCGCGTACCCGCACCTTAATCAGATAGTCCTCTGTACGACCGGTGACGATACTACAGCTCACCACTTCATCAAAGCTTTGAATTTTTGACTCAAATATCTCAAAACGCTCGGCAGTATGACGATCCATGCTGATGGCGATAAAGACGGCAAGCGGGTAGCCGAGCTTTTGCGCGTCTGTCTGTGTGTGGTAGCCGGTGATGATGCCGGTGTCTTCTAAGCGCTTGATGCGGCGCGCGCATGGCGTCGCCGAGAGATTGACCTGCTCTGCCAGCTCCGTGATACTCATGCGCGCTTGCGTCTGCAGCAAGCGTAATAGCGCTCTGTCGGTCTCGTCAATCTCTACAGAAAACCCTTTATCAATATGGCTGTTTGACATAAATATCCATCTTATTAGTGAAATATACTAATTATAGTGATAAATGCGGAGTTTTTCACCAAAATAGCCTCAAATAAGACAGAAGAAAGCTGATTTTCGGCTGACAAACTTTGATATTATGATGGCATAAAGAGTGGTTATCTCGTATGATAAACATAAATCCAATCATCAACCATCCTGTAAAACCCATAACCCTTGATATCATCTAAGGATTGATTATGTCTGACCAAGCCACACGCACGGCGGCAAGCACAGCTGCCAAGATCACCCCAAAAAATGCTGCTTTTGATTATAAAAAGTATCGTCCATTTGCGTTTGCTCCTTCGCTGCCAGATCGCACATGGCCGAGTAAAACAATCGACAAAGCACCAATCTGGGCAAGCGTGGATCTGCGTGATGGTAACCAAGCACTGATTGATCCGATGAGCATCGAGCAAAAAATGCGCTTTTTTAAGACTTTGGTGGCCGTCGGTTTTAAAGAGATCGAAATCGGCTTTCCATCGGCTGCGCAGGTTGAGTTTGATTTTGCCCGCAAACTTATCGAAGAAAACCATGTGCCTGATGATGTCACCTTACAAGTACTGGTACAGGCGCGTGAGCATTTGATCGCTCGTACCTTTGAGTCGTTGAAGGGCGCTAAGCGGGCGATTGTCCACGTCTATAATTCAACAAGCCGTGTCCAACGCGAAAAGGTCTATGGTAAAGACAAAGCTGAGATCAAAGAGATTGCAATCGCTGGGGCCAATCTATTAGTAGATTATGCGGCCAAATATCCTGAAACCGAATGGATCTTTCAGTATTCTCCTGAGAGCTTTAGCCAGACAGAGACTGAATATGCGGTGGAAGTCTGCGATGCTGTCTGTGAGGTATGGCAACCCCAAAATGGGCAGGAAGTGATTTTAAACTTACCCGCCACGGTTGAGGCCTCTATGCCCAATGTCTTTGCCGATCAGGTTGAGTATTTTTGCCGTCATCTCACCCACAGAGAGCATGTGACGGTCAGTTTGCATACGCACAATGATCGCGGCTGCGCGGTGGCAGCCGCAGAGCTTGGCGTCTTGGCGGGTGCCGATCGTATCGAGGGCACGTTGCTCGGAAATGGCGAGCGCACAGGCAACATGGATGTCATGGTCATGGCTATGAACTTATTTAGCCAAGGTGTCGATCCTGAGCTTGATTTTAGCAACATGAGCGAAATTGTACAGGTGGTGAGCGAGTGTAATAACTTGCCACTGCATCCGCGTCATCCGTATGTCGGTGAGCTGGTGTTTACCGCCTTTAGTGGCTCGCACCAAGACGCCATCAAAAAATCGCTCGATTATAATGAAAAACATCAAGACGAGACGGACGATATCTGGGATGTGGCCTATCTGCCAATTGATCCTGCGCATATTGGTCGTAGCTACCAAGATGTCGTCCGTATCAACAGCCAATCGGGCAAAGGCGGCGTCGCTTATATCTTGCAGCGTAACTACGGCTTTAATCTGCCGCGCTGGATGCAGATTGACTTTAGCGGTGTGGTACAAAAACAAGCCGAACGCGTGGCGCGCGAATTGCAAAACGACGAAATCTTGCAAACCTTTGAAGACACCTATCTACAGCAAGGCAGCTTTGAGTTATTAGACTATAGTGTCAATAATAAAGGCGGCGAGGTCTACTTTAATGGTCAAGTGCAGATGAATGGCGATATCATCGACATCGATGGTACTGGTAATGGGCCGTTGTCGTCCTTTATCAATGGTTTGGCCCAACATACAGGAAAGTCATTGCACATCATCAATTATGCTGAGCATGCAATCAACCCGCAGCATAATAGTGGTCACGGCATCGATGATGATACCAATCGAGACAACAAAACCAACGCCAAAGCCGCCGCTTACATTCAGTTAAATGTCGATGGTGAGGTGTACTCTGGTATCGGTACGTGCAGCAGTACGGTATCGGCGATGCTAAAAGGTGCGCTATCGGCCTTTGCTCAGGCAGTCGGTGCGGTCGCCGCCTAAATCTGACAGTGGGTGATACAGCCCTACTATTGGTTATTATAACGCCATAGCGTTTTGCATCATGCAAGCGGCGCTATGGCGTTGTTTTGTGTGAGGTACAGACAGCACTGGTAGCGTTACGACTAATAGCATAAAGTTACTTGTGTTTTTGGTGTCTAAGACTTACGCTAATGTATATAGCACCTACTATAAAACAATAAATCAAAGGTTAATTATGGAACCTATATCATTTGCTTCATTTACTTTGGCCTCTATTTTGGCCTCGTTGCCTGCCAATGGTGAAGTCGTGACCAAACCGACCATCACGACCCATATCAGTCCTGCTATCGCGGGGCAGTGGGAGATAGATTTGGACAGTAGCATCACGATGACCAAAGACGCGCAGGCGCGGCAAGCGGCCCGAAAAGAGAGACTGGCGTCAGCGAATAGCGAGCCGAAGATTAAGGAGGGTGCCGCAGCAGGCGGGATACTCACACAAAGTGAGGAGCGCATCCTACAGACTGAGCCAAATACCGATCAAAACTTACTCGCCTCAACCGCGAAGTCTAATCAATGCCGTGAGTTGTATAACTTTGGTGCGGATAATGAGATGTGGGCGGTAAGTGGTAAGGAGTGGACGTACGGACGTTACTTGGTGACACACCGCGAGGAAGGGCTGCCTATTATCGCCCTCAAGACTGTTTATGACAATAACGAAGTAGACTGCTCAGGCAATCAAATTGATCAGACCGATGAGGCACTCATAGCGTTTTTGTACCATGATGGCAACCAAATGCAGTGGTGTGCAGATCCTGAGGGTAACGAATGCTTTATGAATTTTCATAGAATCCTGCCATAAGCTCTCATAAAGGCTGATATGGTTAAATCCCTAAAAATTGATACCGTTGCTGCTAGAAGGGGTTTGCGCAGTATCGAGCGACGTAGACACAGCAAGCCAATAAAATTTATATCAGTAGCCTTGCCTTTATCTGTATATGTCTTATTTGGTCAAAAAAACCGCCAATCGTTGATTGGCGGTTTTTTATTGAGTCATACAGCAAGCCAAATTATGAGTCGGCTTTGGCATTGTTGGGCGTTAAAAGCTCTCTTTCTAGGTAGTGAATGTTTTGGGCTTCATGGACAAAATTGTCATCCGCCAAAATCACATCGCGATGCAGCGGTATATTGGTTTTGATGCCTTCAATGACGAGCTCATCAAGCGCATGCAGGGTCTTGGACACCGCTTGTTGGCGCGTTTGACCATGGCAAATCAGCTTGCCAATGAGCGAGTCATAATAGGTCGGTATTTCATAGCCAGGGTAGAGGTGTGAATCAAAACGCACGCCTGCACCGCTTGGTGTAAACAGCTGAGAGATGGTGCCTGGGCAGGGGACAAAAGTAGCAGCGTCCTCGGCATTGATACGGCACTCAATCGCATGACCTTGTACTTCGATCTCGCTTTGACGATAAGACAGGCCATAACCGGCTGCGATTTTGAGCTGTTCGACGACCACATCGATACCGGTGATCATCTCAGTCACAGGGTGCTCTACTTGCACGCGCGTGTTCATCTCGATAAAGAAAAACTCGTTGTTTTCGAACAAAAACTCAAAGGTGCCCGCGCCGCGATATTTGACCAGCTCGCAGGCTTTTACGCAGGCTTTTAAGATAGGCTCGCGCACATCGTCTGGGATATCAGGGGCAGGGGCTTCTTCTAGTACTTTTTGGTGACGGCGCTGTAGTGAGCAATCACGGTCATAGAGGTGAATGGCGTTACCATTACCATCTCCTAACACTTGTATCTCGACGTGGCGCGGGTTTTGTAGATAGCGCTCCATATAGACGGTGTCATCACCGAACCACAGTTCCGCTTCTTGTTTGGCGGCTTGTACTTGTCCAATCAGCTCATCAAAACGCTCGACCACGCGCATGCCGCGACCACCACCACCAGAGGCAGCTTTGATCAAAAGCGGAAAGCCGATATTGCGGGCTTGCTCTTCGGCATTGTGCAAGGTGACTGCGCCCACAGAGCCTGGGACGGTTGGCACGCCTGCTTTTTTCATGGCATTAATCGCCGAGACTTTGTTGCCCATTAAGCGGATATGATCGGCATTGGGACCGACGAAGGTCAATCCTGCTTCTTCTACTTGTTCGGCAAATTCAGCATTTTCAGATAAAAAACCGTAGCCTGGATGGATGGCGTCAGCCCCCGTTATTTCTGCCGCCGTCAAGATCGTATTGATATCGAGGTAGCTTTGGTTGGCATTGGGTTTGCCGATACAGATAGCTTCGTCAACAAAGCGCAGATGCATAAGATTGGCATCTGCGGTGGAGTAGACGCCGACGGTTTCGATACCTAACGCCTTACAGGCTCGAACGATACGTAGGGCGATTTCACCTCTATTGGCAATGAGCAGTTTTTTTATCATGGGGTCATCCTTTTTGACGCGGCAGACATTGATTGAGCCTTGATGGGGAGCCTCGGCATTTGATAGCCGTATTCGGCATCGGTAGGTAGTGACAGCTTACAACAACGTGAAACGGTATAAAGTGCCAAAATGAGGTGCCGAAATAAAGTGCTAAAGACTCAATCAGTATGAAGTAAAGTGAGGCAAATATCGTTACGCTTTATAGCGTATGACAGGTTGACCAAACTGCACAACTTCAGAGTTATCTACCAAAATCTCGTCAATGACACCGCTTTGGGTGGCCTCAAGAGGGTTCATGATTTTCATCGCTTCGATAATACCAAGCGTGTCGCCCGCTTGTACTTTTTGGCCGACCTTAACAAACGGCGGATCATTGGGGCTTGGGGCAGAATAAAAAACGCCAACCATTGGCGATGTCTCAACGCTACCTGCCTTTGCTGCTGGTTTTGTGTCTGCAGCCACTGGTGCTGCGCCAGCAGTAGGAGCGGCCATCATGGTCGGTACAGGGGCATCATAGTGACGAGTGAGACTGATGTGTTCGTCATCAGAGCTGATTTCTAGATTGACCAGTTCACTTTCTTCCATGAGGGCGATGAGGGTGCGTATTTTTTCAATATCCATAGTTTTTATCTTGCCTTGTACTAAATTCGAGAAATAGTGTAACTAAATATTGTTTGATTGCTAATGATACCTAGATTCAGGCCAATGAGCAATCAATGTACAGTTGTTAACTGAGAATTTTTACATATTTTGACGTAATCTAGCTGTTTTAGTAAGAAACCCACTACGATTTATCATTATCGATATGGTTTTTGAGCCAAGCTGCTTGTACATCGTGCTGCGTTCGGTCGCACATTTGTATGATAGCCCTAACCCCAAAGCGCCGTTAGACGTCTTTGTTGATAACGCAAACGCAGCGTCAACAAGATAGAGGACAAAAACAGCCCCGTAATCAGTGCCATCCAAAATCCTTGAGCGCCGACATCGGTAAAACGTACCAAATAAATACCCAGCGGCAATGCCACCACCCAATAACAAAACAACGTCACCCACATCGGTACAGTGGTGTCCTGCATACCGCGCAGTATCCCCGCGACATTGACCTGCCAGCCGTCAAACAGCTGATAACCAAGAGCAAATACCAGCAAATGCATAGACTGAGCGATGACCGCAGGGTTGTCTGTAAAGGCTGCTGCCAGCTGTGGTCGAAATAGCCAAATCCCTAGCATACATGTGAGGGCAATGAGTATCGTCCAGGTCAGCCCCGTTGCCTGTACTTGACGCAGTGCCAGCAGGTTTTTTTCGCCAAAACGATTGGATATCATGATGGTCAGTGCCATCGCGACCGATATCGGTATCATAAACAGCTGAGAGGTCACCGCCAGTGCGACTTGATGCGATGCGGTCGCCAGCTCGCCGAGCGGACTGATGACAAGCGCGCCCAAACTAAAGAGGCTCGCCTCAAAAAAGATAGAAACACCAATAGGAATGCCAAGTTTTAGCAGTTTTTTGATTTGCTGACGGTTAGGACTGGCAAAACCATAAAAAAAGCGGGTACTGGCAAATTGTTGCCGTTTGGTAAAGCTGGTATAGGTAGCAAGCAGTAGCACGTTTATCCATAGTACCAAAGCTGTAGCCACACCGCAGCCTGCACCGCCCATCTCAGGCATCCCAAACAAACCATGAATGAAGATATAGTTAAGTGGAATGTCCGCTAACAGACCAATGATGCTGATAATGGTTACCGGCTCAGGCCGACCCAATGCTTCGCAGTAGCTGCGAAGGACAGCATAAACGGCCAGCGCAGGAAACCCAAACGATACACCATGTAGGTACTGTGTCGCTATCGGTTGGATGTTTGCTGGTACGCCCATGATGCCAAGAATATTGGGTGCCAAATTCACAATAATGAAGCCAACAATACCGATAACCCCAGCAGTCCACAAAGACTGCTGGGTGATATGAGGTACTTTACTGTGTTCGTTTTGTCCGATGGCCTCACCGATCAGAGGTGTGGTGGCAATCAAGATGCCAGTGGCCAATAAAAACAGCGGCAGCCAGATACCAGAGCCGACAGCCACGGCCGCCAAATCAAGCGCTGAGACCTGACCTGCCATGATGGCATCTACCACACCCAGCGCCGCCTGACAAAACTGGGTAATCAAAATAGGAAGTGCCAGCACGCCTAAGCGTAAGCTGTAGCTTCTAAAATCTCTAAAGGATAATGGGAAAACCATAGTGAGCAACTTTTTATTCTTGACGATAATGATCGTTGAGGCGTCAAACGCGCCATCAACAAATGAATAGGGAAACAGCCACACCATTTTCAAAGCGTTCAATCATAAAAACTAAAGCCAGCAAGTATCGTACGGCGATTGGCGTGCTGCTCTAAGAAGCGTACTGGCAGACTGCCATCAGCTATATATTGCACTCTTTGAAAATGGTATAAGATGATGATGCCGATAATTTATATGAACAAGCGCATATAGACTAGGGCGTGTCTTCAATTCACTCGATAGTTATCTAAATGTGCTAAAAATGGCCAAATTTTGCCAAACATCGTCAAATAGCGGGTTTATATCTCAATATTAACGGCGCTATTTTCCTTGTTTGACCGCAATTTGTCTCATTTTTATCACCATTTTTGAAATAAAGACACGCCCTCAGGATAAAATAAAAGTCTAGGCACCAAAATAAAAATAACCCGTCAATTCACTAGGGGAATTGACAGGTCATCATTAGATAAGATGGTAAAGAAGCTGCCCCTCGATGTCAACGTTTTAACGCGTCATATATGACTGTAAAAACACCACCGGAGCGTAGTCGCCCATGAGTCACAAGTTATAGACTATAAGTCATAGGTTATGAGACATAGGCTACAAAGCTTGAGCCAAGACAGAAAGGCTGTGCTGCGCTTATCTATAATGATTCAGGTAAGTCTTGCACCACCGCTTGATAGCCGATCAGATCGTTTGCCGAATCAAAGGCTTGTACGACGATAGCGTAGTTGGTCGAGCTAGCTGGGATAAGCGGAGAAAATGTCGTCTCACCAGCGGTCAATACCAGGTTTTGTACATAGCCGTTCGCGCCAGTCTCTGCTTTGTTGATATCGATTTGGCTGACCAGTATATATTGTGTGTTTCGCGGGTTTTGCCATGTCGCGACTTTTTGACTGCCATTGCCGCTGACATCTACATTCAGCTCACCTAGGCGGTAATCAAGTGGGTAGGTCTTAAAGTTAGAGCGGTTGCTGATGGTATAAGTGACATTGCAGTTTTTCTCGCTACTGGTTAGCGTTTGTCCGCCCAGACCGTCCTGATACTCAAAGCTGCCTTGCCACGGGGTACCCGCTTGTTTTTTCTCAAAGCTACCTGCAAAGGTGGTAAATAGGTTCGGTGTCTCAATGCCCAAGTCATTGATATACTTCACATCCAAAAACGCTAGCGTATCGAGGCTGCCGGTCACTTTGCCTGCGATATAGTTGTCTACTTTGATTGCAGAGTTGATGCCCAGTGTGTTGTTTTCTTGACAAGCTTGTTGCTGGTAGCTAAAACTACCATCGACGCTGCCCACACCGTCTTTGCTGATGTCAAAATAAACAGCCCCGATATCGATATCATTATCATCGCCGTCCTCAATTTCAACGAAGTGTCCGACATACAAGCCGCCGAGGCCGCCTTCTGGGGTGAGCTTGTCTAAGAAGTTGTCTAGCGACTCTTCTGGCAAAAACACGGACTCCAAAATCTCAGCCATGCTTTTTTCGTCATCGCTCAGTTTGTCTTCTACCTCTTTATACTCTTCTTTGACCTTGTCTTCTATACGATCATATTCTTCTTTTACCTGATCCTCAATACGATCATATTCCTCTTTGACTTTGTCACCATCACTGCCGCAGGCGCTGAGGGCCAGACTAGCCATGCTTAACGTTAATGCTGATAATAGTAATTTGGGTGCGCTCATAAATGCGTCCTGATGATGAGTTGGCAGTGACTTAGCCATAAAAAAAGAAGGTATTGCGACATTTGTAATATAGCAGAATTTAAATAGCAAACGCACAGATAAATGTGCATAGATGCCAGCAGGTTTCTTACCCAATCGTTACACAGTCAACCGAGGTCAACCGGACAGTAACATTGATGTTTCGGCCATGTCCAAAATAGCGTTCCAGTGTTTGGGCGTCAAAGGAATCACCGTCAGCTGCTCACAGCCTTTTTTGAGTAATAATGAGTCCTCTAGCGCAGGCAGGAATTTAAGCGCTGATAAAGGCAAAACGTCGGTGAAGGCTTGCTCAAAAGTGACGTCTACCATATACCAGCGCGGCTGATCTTCAGTGGCGATGGGGTCATAGTGACGATGCTCAGGATGGAATTGGCTGGGGTCAGGGTAGCCCGCCTTACTGATAGTCATGATACCGGCAACTCCAGAAGGCTTGGCGCTGGAGTGATAAAAAAACACCTTGTCACCGACTTGCATATCGTCGCGCATAAAGTTGCGTGCACGGTAATTGCGCACGCCATCCCAGTCCTTCGTACCTAGACGCTGTAAATCATTGATGCCAAAAAAGGTAGGGTTGGATTTCATGAGCCAATAGGCCATCGTATTCTCCTTTTGTTATTATTGAGTGGTTGCTTTTGATCATTGCACGCTCAATATATAGTCGCTATACAGTCATTTATGCCGATATCTGCTCCTGTAAATGGCTGTCAGTATGATTTTATCATCTAGCGCTTTTCTTTATGCTGTCTAATCGTTATCCTGGTGCTGCTTTTGCTCATCATCGCCGCGCGTTATTTTTCGCATTGTTGGTTATTCGTTTTTGAATAGCTTTTTTTAATAGATACCTTTGTTATGTCAAACACCCAAGCAGTTAATTTATCTAATGATAGCCGCGACCATAAGACGATGTCTAATGCAGGTAGGCTGGAGGTGGGCGAGATCCCATTGGCGCTCTACATTCATATTCCGTGGTGCGTAAAAAAATGCCCTTATTGTGATTTTAATTCACACGAGCTGCCAGTGGATACGCAGCTGTCTATGTATGATGAATATGTCGATGCGCTGTTAGCCGATGCGCTGATGCAGCAGCCGCTGTCCCAAGGTCGAGCGGTCAGTTCGATTTTTATCGGCGGTGGTACACCGTCGCTATTACCGATCGCTCACTATCAGCGACTGTTTGCAGGGCTAAAAGACATATTTTGTTTTGCTGCTGATATCGAAGTGACGATGGAGGCCAACCCAGGGACGCTCGAGCATGCGCCTTTTGCTCAGTATCTAGACGTGGGTATCAATCGCTTGTCTATCGGTGTGCAAAGCTTTGCCGCTGATAAGCTGACAACGCTTGGGCGTATCCATGATCCTGCGCAGGCGCTGTCCGCGATCCGTGCAGCTCGGTTGGCTGGGTTTGAGCGGGTCAATGTGGATTTGATGCATGGGTTGCCGCAGCAGACTTATCAAGAAGCATTGGCCGATATTCAGATGGCGCATGAGGCGGGGGCGACACATCTGTCCTGGTATCAGCTGACGATTGAGCCAAATACGGTGTTTTATCGTAGCCAGCCTGTATTGCCAAACGAGGACAATCTGGCCGATATTGAAGAGGCGGGTCAGGCACTATTGCGGCAGCTGGGCTATACCAATTATGAAGTATCTGCTTGGGCAGGCTCGTATGATAAGCCATGCCGACACAATGTGAACTATTGGCAGTTTGGTGATTATTTAGCGATTGGTGCGGGTGCTCATGGCAAAGTCACCATTGCAAGTGATGCCCTAGATCATGCAGCATTTGACACAAACAACGAGTTACGTGCGCAGTCTGGTATCTATCGTTTTAGTAAATCGCGCTTGCCAAAAGACTATATGGATTATCACCGTGTCAGTACGGATGACACTAGCTTGATGGCCCCAAAGATGGTCGGCTGGCAGGCCATTGCACCTGATGAGCTGATCAGTGAGTTTATGCTCAATGCCTTAAGGTTACACGGCGGGGTGGCGTGGTCATTGTTTAGCGCTCGGACAGGGCTTGGTTATGCTGAGATTGCCGCGCAGGTTCAGGGTTTGGTGGCGCAAGGATTGCTGATAGATAGCACAGAGCGGCTACAGCCAACCCGTTTAGGCCAGCGTTATCTCAATCAGATATTGCGAGCGTTTTTATAAAATGATATTTATAAAATGACAGGTTGTGCAATCTATTGAACTAAAAAATAGGGAGATATCAACAAGATATAACGCATGAAAAGTACAGGATCAAAAAAAGGCTTATCAAATCAATGATAAGCCCTTCGAAAATCTAAAAACCAATTATTAGATTTTGTTTTGAACGTCTTGTGCGCCGTCAGTTACAGCGTTGCCTGCGCTTTCAACGTCTTGGCCAAGACCTTTAAAGGTGTTGCAACCAGTTAAAACAAACATAGCAGTCAAAGATGCGATGATTACTTTTTTCATAATAATATCCTCAAGATAAATCGATTGTTATAAGTAATGACAGTAACGCTCAGTATAGTACCGAGGCTTACTGTAGGGCTGCTAGATAGCAAAGCGAAATGTAGATACCGTCTTGCTATCCGTTACAGACATCATAGTGAAAGTTAAAAACCATGCACAGTATCAAAATGTAATTATTGGCAGTAAACTGTAACTTATGATTACTTACTGATGCTCTCTATAGTCGAATTCAAATAAATCGGATATATGGCGATCAAGCCGCTCAGTACGATCAATAAAACGTTGGTTTTCTTGGATGCTTCACCTGCGCTTCTCAAGTCTGAGAAAACAGCTTTTCATCTTACAGTATCGTTTTTATATCGGGCTGACTGTATAAAATTTAGACCACTCACGGAGTTTGTATGACCATTCATATTGTGCTGGTAGCCCCCAAAATGCCCAGCAATACCGGCAATATCATTCGTTTATGTGCCAATACAGGCGCGCAGCTGCATTTGGTTAGGCCATTAGGGTTTGAGCTTGATGACAAAAAACTGCGCCGTGCAGGACTAGATTATCATGAGTACACGCATATGCAGGTTCATGATGATTGGCCAGCTGCCAGACGTGCGCTACAAGCGGCGGATTGTCATACCATTACTGCTCTGACTACCAAGCTGAGCCAGCCTTTTTATGACTATGATTTTGGTGGACGACAGGATAATGAGACTGGTCAGATGCCAAATATCGCGTTGGTCTTTGGCTCAGAGACGGCTGGTCTGGCGGATGATATCCGCGAGGACATCGGCGCGGCTCATTGGCTGCGCTTGCCGATGCTGGCGGACTCGCGCAGTCTTAATTTGTCCAATAGTGTGGCGATATGCTTGTACGAGATTTGGCGTCAGCAGGGGTTTGTAGGCGACGAAGGGCGCAGTATCGGCTATGAGAGCTTGACGGTGTATGATCCAAAATAGCGCTACTGGCCATGGCTGCTATCAACTACAAACTATAAACAGTTCGGCGGTTTGGGCAAGCCTGCCAAGCGATTGACATGGCGCGCCACCAGTCCTGTGTTAAACAGCTGCTGTAGCTTTTGATTGCTGATATCGTACTCAGGTAGGGTTTTTTGTAGCCATTTGATCAGTGGACGGGTGGCTGGTGGATGGTTGAACTTGGCAAAAAACGTCCGTACCTGCAGCAAAACCTGCAAGTGCTCATCTGCTAGCTGTACCTCTAAGGTATCGGCTAGCTGCTGGGCGATGGCAGGCGTCCAGATGGTATGGTCACATAGATGGCCGTCTTGGTCCAATTCAATAGCGGGCTGTGCAGCATGGGTTGTATTATCGTTCATAGGGCAATGGTCACCACTTTATCAAATTTAGCATGATTGCTATCGATGCTCCCTGTCAGTGCGACCCATTGTTGATCGCTTAATATTGCACTGAGTTTGGTCTCTAGCTTTAATTGCTCGACGGCGCTGGTCGTGAGCTGCGCGATATCATCGCTCAGCGCATACATAGCCGCGATACCGTCTATATCTTTGTCAGCCAAATATGCATTGAGCCAGTCAATAAATGCAGCCGTCGTTCCTAATAACAAGATGCTGTCACCGCGCTGCCAAGTGCGAGACATCTCGTCTATGCAGCGTCTTAGCGTATCCATGCTGCTATGTAGTTGGTATAAAGTTGCCATGATAATGTCCAAATCATATTCAGCTGCTTGCGTCTATCGATATCTATGCGTTATCGGTAAGCACAAACGCCAAATGGATGGTTGTTTTGATGTAGTTGTGTGAGCTTGTACAGATTTTGACAAAGAGTTGAATCATCAAAAGGTTAAGATTTGCTCGAAGTCTGCTGCAGGTATCACTTCTGGAACCAATATTAGCTGTGAGGCCAGATCAGCAGGCAGCATACCTGTGACCCAGCCGCTAAAGACATCGTCAGGTAGCCACGCTGCTGGCATGTCATAGAGCTCAAGCGATTGTATCATCCCGTGCAAACGTGACTCTGGCTGCATCAGCAAGCCAAAGACAGGCGCATCTAGATACAGCTGCACATCATGACCAAAGGTCGCCAGCGTCAGTGCCAACGCGCAGCCTTCATAGCTGGCCATTTCGGTCGGCGTATGCAGCTTAATCAATAATTTCATAGAAAACTCCTCCTTAAATGTGCTGATGAGTTGGGCTGATCTTATATCGTTTGAGGTGATCAAAACTGTATCAACCGGCCATCAGCCTGCATCATCATTGCCAGCTCACTTAGACCGACCAACGTAAATCCTGCAGCCAGATTATCCCCGCTTAGCTGATGACGGGCGCTGTTTTCGGTATCACTAATACCGCGACCGAGTGCGGTACTGACGCAGACGGGTAGCGATAGCTGATACTGCTCGGCCAGATTTTGCCATGCTTTGGTCACATCAAGCTGGTCTGCCGATTGCCAGCGCAAGCGATTGGCCGTATGCGCGCCGTCGCCATAAAAAAACACGTTCAAGGTATGACTGCTGTCGTCTGCTGGGCGCGCGCTGAGATAGGCACGGGCATAACGCAGGGCTAAATGGGCGAGAGGCTGGCTGGGATCAGCCGTCACTAATAGCAAAGTGGTCGTGGTGGTCATAGGAGGTCTTATCTATCATTTGTGCTAAAGTGGTTTATGCTACCATAAAGCGGCCAAAAGCAGATAGGCTCACTGTGAATGAATGGGGTTTTCTACCAAATTTACCAGATATAGACATATTAGATGTCGTGATGGGTACTGGTGACTGCTTCGTAATAAAAAATAATAAACTTATGGGCTAGGTTCACGTAGTCTTATCACTCTATGTAAGGAGCTTCTTTTTCTATGTTACCTGCTATGTCTTCACGCTCGACCCATGGTACAGACTATCAGCCGACCGCAGAGCAGCTGCAGATATTACGCACTGCCAGTGAGTTTGCTTATCAGATTTGGGAGAGTCGGACAGTCTCTTGTCAGACGTTTTTGCGTAGCTATCCGCTGGATCAAACCCTCACACGCCAGCAAATCGATGACTTGATCCAAGACTATACGTTGGATGAAAACTACCAACTCGCTGATGAGGCCAAAGTGATGAGCGGCCTTCGCCATCTGCGCACTTTGCTGATGATGCGCTGGATTTGGCAAGACGCGCTGCACATGATAGCGCTTGAGCAATTGACCGATGAGCTGTCGGAGTTTGCAGACGGCTGTATCTCTTTTGCCAAGGACTATACCTACCAGCATCTGATCAAAAAGTACGGTGAGCCGACTTTTATCAACGCGCAGGGTCAAGTACAAACAGACGACATGGCGATTATGGCCATGGGAAAACTTGGCGCGCATGAGCTGAATTTATCCAGCGATATCGACCTTATCTTTGTCCATCAAGCGCGCGGTGAGACCAATGGTGACAAAGCTAAGGGCACACGTAGCATAGACAATAAGCGCTTTATGACAAGGCTTGGTCAAGGCATCATTAAATTGCTTGATAATAATACCGCAGATGGCTTTGTGTTTCGTGTCGATATGCGCCTGCGTCCATGGGGTGATGGCAGCGACTTGGCCATTCATTTGTCTGCGTTACAAAAATACTTTTCATTACACGGGCGCGCGTGGGAGCGGTTTGCTTGGCTCAAGGCTCGTGTGGTCGGTCATATAGAGCCGCCATTTTATGAGCAGATACAAGCGCTCATCAAACCCTTTGTCTTTCGCTATTATGTAGATTATAGTGCGTTTTCGGCGCTCAGAGAGATGAAGTCTTTGATTCAAAACCAAGTGGTTCAGCGCGAGGATTTGGACAATATCAAGCTTGGTGCTGGCGGTATCAGAGATATCGAGTTTATCGTTCAGGCGTTTCAGCTTATCTATGGTGGCAGGCACCCACAGCTACAGATCAAATCCTGCCTGCAAGCGATGCAGGCATTGTACACGCTTGAGTATTTAGAGCGTAGTACCTACGAGCAGCTACAAGCAGCCTATCGGTTTTTGCGCCGACTCGAGCATGGTATTCAGGCAGTCAATGACCAACAAACCCAGCGTCTGCCTCATGATCGGCAGTGGCAGCACAATTTGGCGATTACCCTTGGTTTTGCTGATTGGGAAGGGTTACTAAGTACGCTCAACCATCACCGGCACAATGTCAATGTGCCCTTTGAGCGTATGGTCACCGAGCGGCAAATACCCGACCACGAAGATACCGACCTTGAGCCGGAGCAGCTAGACGAGCAAATCGCCCGCTTAAATGAGGTGTTGACAAAAGACAATCGTGAGCTGCTACAAGGCTTTTGGCAGTCAAAAATGGTCGCCAATCTGAGCGATGAAGCTCGTGAGCGTTTGGATGATGCTTATCCGGTCATTGTCCATGCTTTGCTTGCTCATCAAGAGCAGCAGCAACTGGCAAACACCGCACTGCCGCGGCTCATCTCCTTACTCGAGGCGATTTGCCGCCGCTCTATCTATTTGGTGATGATCGCCGAAAACCCCAACGCCACCATTGAGCTGATTCCGATGCTCTCAGCCAGCCCTTGGATTGCCAAAGAGCTGGCGCAGTATCCGGTGCTACTCGATACTTTTTTGCAGCAGCGCTATCGTCACCTGCCAGACAAGCTCGAGCTACGTGATATTTTGCGGCAACAGTTATTGCGCGTCGAGCCTAATGACGAAGAAAAGCTACTGAGCGTATTGCGACTGTTTAAAAAAAACCAAGTGTTGGCAGTCGCTGCCAGTGATGTATTGGCTGAGCGCCCGATTATGAAGGTGTCAGACTCGTTGACCTATATCGCCGCTGTGGTGCTAGAGGCGGCGCTGGAGCGCGCGTTTGCCGAGATTGTCAAGCGTTATGGTTATCCCATCGGCCAAGATGGTGATCCTGTGACCGAGGCGGACTGCGGCTTTGCCATTATCGGTTATGGCAAACTTGGCGGGCTAGAGCTGTCCTATTCGTCAGATTTGGATTTGGTGTTTTTGCACAAGATAAAAGAGCAGGGCATGACCACGGGCGAAAAATCCGTGAGCGGTATGAAGTTTGCGGCGCGCTTGGTACAAAAGCTAATGAACTACTTAAATACCCAAACCCGAGATGGCCGCGCTTATGAGATTGACATGCGCCTGCGCCCGTCAGGTAATGCTGGCATGATGGTGGTCTCCTGCCATGCGTTCGAGACTTATCAGATGGACAAAGCATGGTCGTGGGAGCACCAAGCGCTGGTGCGAGCGCGAGCGATATGCGGTGATAAGCGAGTGACGGCGCGCTTTTGTGATATTCGCCGAGAGGTGCTATCACTACCGCGCACGATAGAGCAGGTGCGCACGGAAGTCACCAGTATGCGTATCAAGATGCAAAAACATCTGGGCACCAGTCAGTGGCAGCAGCAAGCGGGCAAGTTTCATCTGAAGCAAGACGCCGGCGGGATCATCGATATTGAGTTTTTGGCACAATTTGCGGTATTGGCCTATTCGCATGATCATCCAAGCTTGACCAAATGGAGCGACAATGTCCGTATATTTGAAGAAATGGCCTTGCTTGGTATCTGGGATCAGCAAGTTTGCCAAGACTTGACAGGTGCTTATCTCAGAATACGCGCGGCCACCCATCAGTTGGCACTATCCGAGCAGTCGCTATTGGTCGATGAGTCGCTATGGAAAGAGACGCGCGCACTGGTGCAAGATCAGTGGCAGCACTTGATGGGGGTGGATGATGCCGAGGATACGCCTTGAGCATTGAGACAATGTACAAATTACTTGTAAAAAATTGACAATTGGTTTTCTTAAACCGATTTTCACAACCAAGATGCATTTTTTACCATAAAAATAGATGCGGTGGTGGTATCATATACGGTTGATAATCACTGTTAAACAAAACCTACTTAAAAAAAGTTAGACGTCAGCGCTAGCATAAGGACTATAAAATGAATATGGCAACACAAGAAGGTAAGCTTTGGATGAATGGTACGATGATCGAGCAGCCCGATGCCAGCGTCCACGTACTGACTCATAGCCTACATTATGGCATGGCAGTATTTGAAGGGGTTCGCGCTTACCAAACTGCTGACAACCGTACAGCGATTTTTCGCCTAAAAGAGCACACTGAGCGCTTGATGGGCTCAGCGAAGATTTTTCAGATGGATGTGCCTTTTGATGCAGCGGCGCTTGAGCAAGCCCAAAAAGACGTGGTCAAACAAAACCACTTGGCAGAGGCGTATATCCGTCCGCTGATTTGGGTTGGGGCAGAAAAACTTGGCCTATCATCACGTGATAATAGTATCAATGCCATGGTCGCAGCATGGCACTGGGGAGCCTATCTTGGCGAAGAAGGCATCAAAAACGGTATCCGTGTCAAAACCTCATCATTTACCCACCACATGACCAATGTGACCATGTGTAAAGCCAAGGCCTCGAGCAACTATCCTGTCTCTATCATGGCCAACCAAGAAGTCACCCGAAATGGCTATGACGAAGCCATCCTAATGGACCCACAAGGTTATGTCTGCCAAGGCGCAGGCGAAAACTTGTTTTTGGTCAAAGACGGTGTGCTACATACGCCAGATCTGGGCGGCGGCGCGCTTGACGGTATTACTCGTCGTACCATTATTCAGTTTGCTGAAGATTTGGGTATCAAAGTCGTTGAGCGCCGCATCACGCGTGACGAGTTTTACTTGGCGGATGAAATCTTTATGACTGGCACGGCTGCCGAAGTGACCCCGATTCGTGAATATGATGATCGTACCATTGGCAATGGTGGCCGTGGCCCGTTGACAGAAAAGCTGCAAACCTTGTATTTTGATGTGGTACATGGCCGTAATGAGCAGTATATGGATTGGCTCAGCTTTATTGATTAAGTTTTAACATGACGCTGTATGAAGAAAGCTAAGACTTTGATGGTCTTGGCTTTTTTTGATTTGTTATGGGGAGGGTATCGACAAGCTCGCACATATATGATGGATGTTGTATCATAGCTGCGCTTGGCCGCTAATTATCTACTGCTAATTGTCTATTAGCAAGCATCATGAAGCTGGTCATCTGTAGGACACACTGCCGAGCACGATACAATTTTGGCGCAAAGGTGTACTGGGTAAAAAAATGTGCTGGGTAAAAGCTGGGTAGAAGTAGTATAAATCCGCCCCTTTTTTTGGTATTGGTCGTACGCCTAATAAAACAATGGAGAAACCGTTGAGAGTCTTACATTTTGTCACTGGTGGCTTTTCAGGAGCGACGAAAGTTGCTATTGATTTGGTCGAGGCTCATAATCAAATCGAATCAACGGACAATTTATTAGTATTGCGCCGAAAAAAAACGACAGTCGCAGAAAAGCTGACAGAGCTTGAAAAAAAAGGCATCGACTATCAAATAGTCACAGGTAAGACACACCTTGCGACTGTCCATGAATTAAAAAAACTATGTGAGCAATGGCGACCTGACATATTGGTTGCGCATGGGTTTCCTGAGCATTTACTTGGAAGACGAGCAGGGCTGTTGGCACAAGTGCCTTACCTAGTACAAGTGGAGCATAATTCTAAAGAACGCTACACACCGTGGACGCGACATCAAACACGTAAACTCAGTAAATCCACGGCCAGTATTGTGGCGGTCTCTGAAGGGGTGGCTCAGGTATTGTCTGCGCAAGGTCTTCATGCCCCCATTCATGCCATTCCAAATGGTATCGATACCACTCGATTTGGCGGTGCTCACCCCATAGCTGTCCATCAAAGGCCGCAAGATCTGATCATGGTGGGGCGCTACGCCAAGAGTAAAGACCATGTTGCTTTGATCGAAGCGCTACAGCAGTTAAAACAAAAAGGCGTTACTCCCACCCTGACTCTAGTAGGGAGTGGCCGTAAGCGCTATCAAAAACAAATACATGACCTAGTGGCTCGTTATGAGCTACAAGATCAAGTGACCTTTATAGAGTACAGTAGTGAGGTTGAAAAGCTATTGCGCCAACATAAAGTGTTTGTCATGTCGAGCCGTTTTGAAGGGTTGAATCTTGCAGTATTAGAGGCTATGGCAAGCGGCTGCGTCGTAGTAGGCAGTACCGCGATGGGGGTAAAAGAGCTGATTGATGATAAAGCAGATGGGTTTTTATTTCCTATCGGCGACTCAGTAGCGCTAGCAGATATCTTAGAGACCGTGCTGTCTGATCCAAAAAACTACCAAGCGTTTGCTCATGCCGCAAGAGAAAAAGTTTTAAACCACTATGATAAAAAGCATGTCACTCAGGCATATTATAAGTTGTTTAAGCAGCTGTTAAATCAGTCTGAGTAGTATTTTATCACTCTAAACATCGGTAGCTTGATAAAAAGGAATTTGACTTTTTATATGGCGCTCAACTTTTCTTATGTTTCGTGTATTGATGGTCTTGCTCATTGATCGAAAAGGTATGATAAGCTTTTCGCCAATACCATCGACCAATACAAACTCTGGCTTCCCTTGTCGCTGTTCGGTGTACATAATGCCAGCAATATTGACCTCTCCAAATACCACGTGCATATCACAACACTCATCAAAAAACTGATCTAATGCTGCCGCGTGACGGTCAGTAAACCGCCCTTCTTTTACCAGATCATAGACTGAGAAAGCCCGACCACTAGGTGAAGTGACTTTCTCGGTGACCAGACCTAGTCCTTGGTCTGTCGCAACAAAACCGTACACCGTCTCGATAGGGAAGGTGAACTTCAACGCTCCATAATGACTTTTACAAAGCTGCAGGTACTGTAGTAGCTCTCTACGAAACTGCCTATAGATGCCTTGGGATCTGTGCGCGCGCAGTTTATGCTGCCCAGCTCTACCGCCATCAGGTGTCGCATGCTCAGACTTCATGATTTTGATGATTTTATCGGTTTCAGAGGGATGCTCGTAGATATCTTTCTGAGTGCCTGCATCTATTTTTTTTAGATTATGAGTAAAGAGCATAACAGTTCTCAGTTATTAGCATAAAAGTCATAAGGTATGAGTTTATTGGAAATTTTTAAGTATTGTTCAATAAGTATTCATAATAAGAGCCGGATTTTGTCTCTTTAACATAGGACATTTTATGAATGCTTGATTGCGAAATAATGTCTTGGTATTCGGATTTATCAAAAGTCTTCTGTAATACAGAAACGAGTAAGTGTGGTTTAGTATCATCTACAATAGCACATTGATGCTGTGCAAGCTTGTCTGTAATAAGTGTATCAAACAAGATCTGAAAAAAGAAATAATGAGGTATGTATTCTTGAGTCTGCCAAAAGTTTAACAGTAAATCTAAACAAGTATGGATGACAGGGTTGCCCTTACGAGCAAAAATGACACTATTGAGAAGGTTTACTTTATGGCTACTATCCCAATTAAAATAATAGCTATTAAAACGATGCCAATGCTGTTTATTTTGTGCACTTTGATCACGCTGATACATAAAGAAATCGTTATCTTTCAACATGTTGGGTAGAGGAGCTGTCAGATAAATTGTTGCATCTAACCAAACACCACCGTAAACATCGAGTAATGCCAAGCGTAATAAATCTGCAAAGAATGCTGGCTTGAAGCCGTCAAGGTTTTTTTTGTTCCATACAAAGGGAGGTAGATCTAGGTATTCGTGTATGTTTTCATCATCTAATCGAATGATTTTATAGTCTGCACAGTGTTTATCTATTGACTTGAAATATAGCTGCACTGAGTCTGGCAGTGTGTTTTCAGAGAAGCCTTGTCCCCAGTATTGCCAAATTATTTTCTCATGACCAAATTTTTTTTTGGGCTTTAATGAAAAATTCTGTAATTCATTATTATAATAAAGCTCAATAAAAGCCTCCCAAGACTTAGCCACTTGGTTTTGCTGTTCAATATCCACCTTTTTTTCCAGTGCCTTACGCTTACTACGCGGTGTGGTTAAGTTGTATAAATAACGGTATGGCTTTTTCTTCTTTTTTTTAAGCTGCTTATAACCTTCACTATCTAAAAAAAAGCGACTTGAAATATTGTTTAAATCGATAGGTGAATCTTCTACGAGGTTTGGCATTATTTTTTTTCCACTCTGACGGGGTGATTTTTTCGTTTGTTTCGCTTCTCAAATAAGCATGGCCACCAAAACGGTAATGAGTTTTGTCAGAAAACATGAGTTTAGAAGTTTTTTTCCAATATTCATTTTCACCTTTAGTAAAATAAGGCGGCAACACCTTAATATCATCACGATCTAAAGCAAACTTATTCAGATGACTTTCATCATGCCATTTAGCAATTATATTGTTCTCAAGGTCTATTTTTGCATTTTTGTTTAGAATGTCACACATATCTAAGAAGTTTTTTGTATTACCACCTACGATACCACCCGCAAAATAGAAGGATCCTTTGCCATAAGGTATATAGGCTTTTGAATCAATGTTACGCTCGTATGGGAATTTATCTCGCCTTTTATGAAATATATGTGGTTGGAGATAGAAGGTTAGGTTCTCCTGCCTTTTTAGTGGCAATAAATCGTCTTTGTGTATATAGGCTAAAAATTCAGTATTACCATTAAAAAAGAAAGTATAATCAAAACCTGTAAAAAGATTAGAAGATTTTAGAAATATGTCATATCTCATTAAAGTTATGTAAGGCCACTCTAGTGCTTCTTGTTCAATCATCGTAACATTAGAATAATGGTCTTGTTGACTCAATAGCTCTGTGTTATCAGTAAATAATATATAATGCTTATCACAATCAGGGAGTAAAAACTTCTCAGCTGACTGATAGAAGTATTCCCAAAAAACAGTGTAACGACCGGTCGCAATATAAAGGATGGCTACCGATGGTGTTGAATCTTTATCTGGCATATGATACATCCACAAAAAAGGCCATAATGATAATTGAATCGATTTTATATGATTTCTATATACAGCTAGATCAATATAAAGAGGATACAGCGGGACTGGAATAAATCTCTTGCCGCATCAAGCGGAGTAGGCACAGCCTGCAAAAAAAATTTGTACCAGTCTATCTTTTTTATTAAGTAATGACTGTATTGCTGATGGATTATTTAAAGATTACTTCTTTAGCAAACAATGTTTTTTTTGCTTGACGCATCAGCCGAGAAGTCTCTCTTTTAACTTTGTATAAGCCTGTTTTTTTCTCTGAGTGCATGCGATTTTTACGCTCTTTTATAAGTGCACTAGGGAGCGCTGGAGTTTCTTTGTTTAAAAGCATCTCTTGTATACACAAAGCAGGCATCATCTGGTATACAGGTTCTGAGCCGCAAGCGATAAAGTCATCAAACATCAGTTCATCAAGTGGTCGTAGTTGATGATGAGTAAGATAGTCTAGATACTTTTGTGCGCCTTGCAAACTAAGGATATAGCCTGCCGTTCCTAAGTTTTCGCCCTTTAATTGAGTTATATACCGATTCGTTGACTCTATAGGATACATATTAGACGATACAAAAACCTTTTTGGTAAAGGCTTCTATCTTAACGATATGCCACTCTGGATTTATCCAATCAGATGAATTTAGTAAAAACTTGGCATCTTCGCCCAAATAAACATCGTCTTCGAAAATTGCCAGATAAGGTATCTGCTCATCAATCATTTTTTGCCAAACTGAGACATGACTCATCATACACGCAAGCTCGCCACCTGTAAGGCTGCTGTCTTTTAAGTTGATTGGCAAGTTTTTGGCGTATGATGCCGCTATATCTGGCGTCAAAGCGTCGAAAAACTCAAAATCAATATGATGGTTTTGGAACTCTTGGGTGATATGCTGCCTACGGTCTATAGCAGACTTAAGGCTGATAACGATACTTTTCATATAAGGGCTACTTATGGGAATATGAGTTTTTGATGGCAATACTTTTGTTATGCAGTATTCTTTTTTTCTTTTTTAAGCTATAAGACCAGTCTCTATTCTCTAGCTCTTTACGTTGGATGTTTTTTGCTTTGGCTTCACTCCAAATATCACTTTCCATATCCGTGGGCGTGACTAACGCTGGCCAAACCCCCAAACCTTTAGCGCTTTGGCTGAGCCAGTTTTGAAAAAACACATCAACTGGCATGGTAATCGTTTTGCCTTTTTCTATAAACTCTGCTGCCCCTTTTCTAGACCATATTAAGCCTAGGCCTAAAATAGGAAAATAATAAGCACGCCACAAAGTATGATTATTAATTTGGGTAATATCTTTTGCTAGCTTTTTTTTATTAGCGGCAATGTTGATTACATGCCACTCTAGATTTTTATTGGTGTACAAAAAATCTAACAGCTGTGTGGTCACGCTCTTAAAGTCATCAGACAGCTGCATATCATCTTCTAAAACGATTAGGTAGTCGGCATCACTCTCTAAAAATGCCGATACACAATGATAATGGCTAAGATAGCAACCAATCTCGGAGTTTAACAAGCTACGACCGAGCGCTTGTCTTGCTTGCTGGTCGTCATAATTCTCAAAACTAGACAGTGGTTTGCCACGTCCGTCAAAAGCAGGAAATCTCTCAAAACTCCAATCGATGCTATCGAGTTGCTGTTTGGCATTCTCTAAGCGCTCATGGCTACCATCAAGGTTGATTAGGTAGGTCTGTACTTTCATTGTTTTCCTCGAGTATTGATATGCTGTGATGCGTTTGTTCTTTGCCGTTATGTATTTTAAACCGTTCAGTACAAATTCGTCACCACTACTGCCAATACTCTTGTAACCACGGACTTGGCAAGACACGCCGATACCATTTGCCGCCGCCGCCTTTGATGGCATCGGGCGGATTAATCTCACCATGGAAGATGACGATTTTTGCGCCCTCAGGTAGGGTCGGGGCACGTACCAGATTGAATGGAATAGGGGCAATACATTGGTATTTAAAGCTCACGCACCAGTCTTTATCCCAGTACTCTAAATGATGATGCTCGCGCAGATAGTTCGATAGATAAGCCTGCTCATGGCGCACTTGCGTGCGAATGGTCTCAAAATTACGCTCAAAGTTTGCCAGCAAGTTAGGATAAGTACCCATACCGATATTAAAGCGATAGACCGAGCTGTTACCAATCATGCGCCATGGTTTTTTCCAATCACGAATGATAACGACGCTGTCTGGGTGCGCTGCTTGATAGGTAAAAAATCCATCGATATTATCAACGATGACGATATCGATGTCTAAAAATAGCGCCACACCTTTGAGATCATACAGCTCAGGCTTAAAGGTGGTAAGCTTTTTCCAACCACGCTCAGGGCCTGCAGGTAGATCCAGCTCAGGTATTGGGTAGCATTTTACGGCAGGGTCAATACCTGTACTGTCATCGGTCAGACATACCATCTGAAAGTCCAATGTCAGGTGGCGGCTCACCATATTGTATAGGCGGTTGACGTATTCTGGGCCATACTTATCACCCCATTTCATACAGATGACATAACGCTGCTCGGCAGTGTGATTTGGGTCTTGTGTCAGGGTGTCTGATAAGGGCTGGGTTATGTCAGTTGCCATAATGCACTCATATTAAAGTCAGTAGAGGGTAGGTCTATAAGGGTTCAGATAGCTATGGTATCAATCATGCAGTATCGTCAACGTTGACGACTGATTCATATTACCATAATCAATATCTATGGTATTTGTCACCGCTTAACAGAATGTGTTATCGATTTATACAGTTGTTGCGGGCTAAAACTTATGGCGTGCGATGTGAGTTTTGCTCGTCATCATCAAGCCGCTTACGATGTTGGTTATTACTGCAAATAAAGTCTGTCAAGGCGTTTTTGTCAGCCGTATAAGGGTTGTCTAGCTCAGGGATATGCTTAAAGCGCCGATAGCCCCACATATAATGACTGCATTTATCCTCAATCATGTGCTGCATAGCCAGATTGAGCGCATGCGCTGCTGTTTTTGCATCGCGATCATACAGCGCTGGGTCATCAAGCTTATAGCAATAAATATCAAATCCGCGCCCATCATCACGGCGAATACAAGATAAGCCGACCAGTGCGCATTTGGTTTTACTGGCAAGTTTGGAGGCCAGCGTACTGGTCAACGTCTCAATCCCAAAAAACGGCACAACCACGCCGCCTGACGGATCAGGGACATGGTCGGGCAATACAATACTAAAGCCGCCTTGCTTTAGGGTCTTAAAGATAGCTCTGACCCCGCTACCATCGGTGGGTACCAGCGTGGCATTTAACCGCGAGCGGCCTTGCAAGACAAAGTCATTGGTGATGTCGCCTTTGACTGGCTTATACATGATAGTCGGGGCACCAAATTGATTGAGCCACGCGTTCATCATCTCCCACGTACCCAGATGCGGGACGATGGCCAGCATACCGTTTGGACTGGCAAGACCTTCTGACAAAATGTCTTTATTGTGGACATCGCGTATCTGCTTGATGCTCCACTCAGGCGGCATCGCCCAGCTTTTGACCGACTCGATACTGGTCAAGCACTGATGATAGATAATATCTTTGGTCAGCGCTTGTTTTTGCTGCTCTGATAAAGAATCAGCAATCAGCGCCATATTGATACTGACGGTGCGCATGATGCTCAAGCTGGGTATCTTTATGATAACCCAAGCGACAAAACGTGCCACTATCTGCAGGACAGACAGTGGCACGTATTTAAAGATATGGTACGGATTCATGACCACTCACGCAGTGATGAATCCTGTAGTCCGTCAGATAAAATATCGTTACACATTATCTGAGGGCTTACTGAGCAGGTCTATTGCTGTCGGCTTGTGCTTTTTCGCGCACACGGATACCAAGCTCACGTAGCTGCTTACTATCGACTTCAGCAGGGGCTTGGGTCAATGGGCAGTCAGCAGTTTTGGTTTTCGGGAAAGCAATCACATCACGAATAGAGCTTGCGCCTACCATTAGCATGATCAAACGATCCAAGCCAAAGGCAAGACCACCGTGCGGCGGCGCACCGAATTTTAAGGCGTCAAGTAAGAAGCTAAATTTCTCTTCGGCCTCTTGCTCATCGATACCTAGCGCTTCAAATACAGCTTGCTGCATCTCGAGGGTATTGATACGTAAGCTGCCACCACCGATTTCAGTACCGTTTAATACCATGTCATAAGCGATAGAAAGCGCGGTTTCTGGGCTGTTTTTTAGCTCATCTACCGAGCCTTTAGGCTTGGTAAATGGATGGTGCATAGACGTCCAGCGGCCATCGTCAGTTTGCTCAAACATTGGGAAGTCGGTCACCCAAAGCGGCGCCCACTCACATGTGGTCAAGTCTAAATCTAGACCGATTTTTTGACGTAGGGCACCTATGGCATCGTTTACCACGCTGGCTTTGTCCGCACCAAAGAAAATAATGTCGCCATCTTCTGCACCAGTACGCTCGATAAGACTAACCAAGACGTCATCAGTCATGTTTTTGATGATAGGCGACTGCAGGCCAGATTCTTTGTCGACGCCGTTGTTGATCAAGCTTACATCATTGACTTTAATATAAGCCAAACCGCGCGCGCCATAGATACCGACAAACTTGGTGTAGGCATCGATTTGCTTACGGCTGAGTGAAGCGCCGCCTGGGATACGTAGCGCGGCCACACGGCCTTTAGGGTCGTTTGCAGGACCGGCAAAGACTTTAAAATCAACGTCTTTCATCAAATCAGCCACATCGACCAATTTTAATGGAATACGCAGGTCAGGCTTGTCTGATGCGTAGTCACGCATCGCCTCGGCATAAGTCATGCGCGGGAAGGTGTCAAAATCGACATCAAGCATGGTTTTAAATAGGTGCTTGATCAGGCCTTCATTGATATTCATGATTTCTTCTTCGTTTAAGAAAGAAGTCTCGATATCCACTTGGGTAAACTCTGGCTGACGATCGGCACGTAAGTCTTCGTCACGGAAGCATTTTGCGATTTGATAATAACGATCAAATCCTGACACCATAAGGAGCTGCTTAAATAACTGTGGTGACTGCGGCAGAGCAAAGAAGTTACCAGGACGGGTGCGTGAAGGCACCAGATAGTCACGCGCACCCTCTGGCGTAGCACGAGTCAAGATAGGGGTTTCAACATCTAAGAAACCGTGATCGTCGAGATAACGACGAATCGCTGAGGTGGCCTTGGCACGGAACACCATGCGCTCTTGCATGTGCGGGCGGCGCATGTCCAGATAGCGATACTTAAGACGCAAGTCTTCTGATACCGTGGTATTTTCGTCATTCAATGGGAACGGCGGGGTCTCAGATTTGGCCAGTACTTCAATCTCTTTGCCCAACAGCTCAACTTGACCACTGGTCATATTGTTGTTTTCGGTGCCTTCATAACGGCGGCGTACGCGGCCAGTGATTTTTAGCACATATTCAGGACGTACTGCATCAGCCGTTGCGAATGCCTCTGGCGTATCAGGATCGACGACGACCTGCAAGATACCGGCGCGGTCACGCATGTCTAAAAAAATCACGCCACCGTGATCGCGACGACGATGTACCCAGCCTACGACACTGATGGTTTGCTCAAGTAAGCTTTCGGTTACGGCTCCGCAATATTCGTCTCGGTATTCGCTATGCGTCATAGTGCTTTGCGTCATAATATAATTATCCAGTTGTCAGCCCAGTTCGAAATATAATAATGCAGCCATCATTGGCATGGCGCCAGTTAGGCACTGTGCGAATAGGCACTGTGCGAATAGGCACTGTGCGAATAGGCACAAATACGCGATTCAGACAAATGGTCATCGCGCAGGCTGCAGTAATTTGGTGTAAACGCATATTATGCCTAATCTGGCATTGTTATACAACTAGCGGTTGCCCGAGTATCTACGTTAAATAATGTCATCGTGCTTGAAAATACGCCCAATCGGGCACATATTAGCTGCACATTAATAACAGTAACGTTATCGTTATATCTACCGACATATCTACCGACTTGAGGAAATGACCATCATGCTATTTCATCCACCCAAAAATCCTATCGAGCTAAAAGTACGCCATCTAAACGAAGCGCAAAAGCAGCGCCGTGAGGATTTAATGGAAGCCACGCAAGGCAAAGCCGCCCTCAAGCAGTTCAAAAAGACCATGGCAAAAAAAGCCAAACAAGCACTAAAAGCAAAAAATAAGAAAAAAAACAACGAAAGCAAACCACAGGTATTTGTGCTGGATTTTGATGGAGATATCAAAGCCACAGCCGTCAAGCATCTGCGTGAAGAGATTAGCACACTGATTAGCACCGCCAACAAGGGTGATGAGGTAGTGGTGCGCCTAGAGTCAGGCGGCGGCTTGGTGCATGGTTATGGATTGGCTGCGGCACAGTTGGTTCGTCTAAAAGACGCCGGTCTAACTCTGACTGTCTGTGTCGATAAAGTCGCGGCGAGTGGCGGTTATATGATGGCTTGTGTCGCCGATAAAGTGGTGGCTGCTCCGTTTGCTGTGATCGGCTCGATCGGGGTGGTCTCTCAACTGCCAAACTTTCATAAATGGCTCAAAAATCACGATGTCGATTATGAGATGTTTACCGCTGGCGACTACAAACGTACCGTAACGGTATTTGGAGAAAACGACGCCGAAGACCGCGCCAAGTACCAAGAAGAGCTTGAGCAGACGCATGCGCTGTTTAAGCATTTTGTCAATACCTACCGCCCGGCTCTAGACTTAGAAAAAGTCGCGACAGGCGAGCACTGGTATGGCGAAGATGCCTTGACGTTAAACTTGGTCGATGAGCTGAAAACCTCCGACAGCTATATCCTAGCACGTATGGAAGACAGTGAGGTGTATGCCCTGCATTCCAGACAAAAACCAACGCTTGCAGAAAAGCTGGGACTGGCGCAAGCAGCAGAGGCGACTCTACATGTGGCGCTCGATAAGCTGCCAGATGCCTTGGCGCGCTTTGAGTTAAACAGTCGTTTAAACATCCTAAAATAACATGAAATATCAAAAGGTTGTTTAGTGTTTAGCTCTACAGGCTTTATGATTGACTGATGAAGTGTTTGTATTTTGTAAAAGGCGTGGCCTAGCTGGTCGCGCCTTTTTTGCTGTTTATTGATAATCACTGTGTTATAAATGTAGCGGATAAAAGAGAGTATACGTACGTACACTATAATGTTTTATTAAAATTCCAATGTGAAATCTATAAGAGTCATTAACCATAAGTAGAGAAAAGGAAGTCACTATGTCTAGTCAAACCCTGATGTTTACCGCAACAGAACATGGTCAAGCCATGTATGCCAACGTCAAGGCCTTTATCGAAACCTATATCGAGCCAATAGAAGCCCAGTTTTGGCAAGATTGTCATGCACAAAACCCTGATGGTGACTGGAGCACATGGCAGTGGCCCGAAAAATATGAGAGCTTGCGTAAGCAGGCACGTGACGCTGGATTATGGAATCTGTTTTTGCCAGATGATGAGCTGGGTGCTGGCTTGTCTGTCACCGACTATGCGCCGATCGCTGAGCTGACGGGCCGCAGTTTGCTGGCGCCTTATGTATTCAATTGCAATGCACCAGACAGTGGCAATATGGAGTTGTTATGGCGCTATGGCTCACAAGAGCAGCAAGACCAGTGGCTCACACCGTTATTAGAAGGTAAGACGCGCTCGGTGTTTTGTATGACCGAGCCTGAGGTGGCCTCCAGTGACGCGACCAATATGCAAGCGACGGCAGTGGTCGAAGGTGACGAAATCGTCATCAATGGCAGCAAGTGGTGGTCGTCAGGTCTGGGTGATCCAGCGGTCGATGTATTGATCGTCATGGCCTATACCCCTGATGAGAGTAAAGACCGTCACCATCAGCACTCGATGGTACTAGTGCCGGCAAAAACTGCTGGCGTCAAAATCGAGCGTATGCTCAAAGTATTTGGTGATTATGATGCGCCGCATGGTCATGGAGAGGTCAGCTTTACTGATGTGCGTGTGCCAGCCAGTCACTTTATCGGCGGGCCGGGTATGGGCTTTGAGATAGCCCAAGGCCGCTTGGGACCAGGTCGCATTCATCACTGTATGCGCTGTATCGGTGCGGCTGAGAAGTCGTTGGAGCTGGCTGTCAAACGCGGCATGGCACGGACGGCTTTTGGTAAGCCACTTATCCAGCTGGGCGGTAACTTTGAGCGTATCAGTGATGCTCGGGTTAAGATTGACCAAGCACGCTTATTGACACTATACGCGGCGCAAAAAATGGATACCCAAGGCACCAAGGCGGCATTGACAGAGATATCAGCCATCAAAGTTGTAGCGCCCACGGTATTACAAGAAGTAGTCGATATGGCGATTCAAATCCATGGCGGTATGGGCGTGTGCCAAGACACGATGTTGCCGTCATTTTATGCACAAGCTCGAGCGCTGCGTCTAGCTGATGGCCCTGATGAAGTGCATAAAACCATGATTGCCAAACTTGAGCTAAAGCGTCAAGGTTTTAGCCGCTCGTCGAAACCTGCTAAATCTTAATATAAGAGTAGGGCGCGTTGCACATTCATAACGTGTTGAACATTCACAAATAGGCACTGCTGATCGCTAAAATGGCGCTAGACAAGGCGCAAAGCGACGATAATGCAGATGCCTTACCGTAATGATTGATTACTTTAATTGACCACATGATAAGGAACATCTTATGGCTACTGATACTCATGCCAATTCTACTGACAACGATGACCAGTCACCGAGCACCGTCTTAGATAAAGGCGGCGCAGTGCGCGAAGGCGAAGAGCTTGATATCAAAGCAGTCAGCGACTGGCTGCGCGAACAGGGCGTTGATATAAAAGGCGAGCCAACGGTGACGCAATTTTCTGGTGGTGCTTCAAACTGGACGTACCGGCTACAATATGAAGGCGAAGGTAAGCGCCAAGACCTTATTTTACGCCGTCCGCCAAAAGGTACCAAAGCCAAGTCAGCGCATGACATGGTGCGTGAGTACACGGTACAAAAAGCCTTAAAAGACGCTTACCCTTATGTGCCAAATATGGTGGCGCTATGTACCGATGAGTCGGTCATCGGAGCGGATTTTTATGTCATGGAACGTATGGAAGGCATCATTCCGCGTGCCAATCTGCCCAAAGGGATTGAGTTAGATGAAGCGCAAACACGCGCATTATGCACCAATGTCATCGACGCCTTGATTGATCTACATCAAGTAGACTATAGCGCGCATCCTGACTTGGTCGAGCTTGGCCGCGGCGAGGGCTACTGCGAGCGCCAAGTGACAGGCTGGGACAAGCGCTATGTCAAGGCCAAAACACCCAATGTGCCAAGCTTTGCGTTGGTGCGTCAATGGCTGACTAAGCACACACCTGCCGATAGTAAAACTTGCTTGATTCACAACGACTGGCGCTTTGATAATGTGATCTTAGATGCCAAAGACCCAACCAAGGTCATTGGTGTGCTCGATTGGGAGATGGCGACTTTAGGCGATCCGTTGATGGATTTGGGCAGTGCTTTAGCCTACTGGATCGAAGCCGACGATAACATGATCATGCAGCAATCCCGCCGTCAGCCCACGCATTTAAAGGGCATGATGACCCGTGAGGAAGTGGTGGATTATTATCTGGAGCGTACGGGTTTACAGATAGACAACTGGACGTTTTATGAGGTGTTTGGGTTGTTTCGCTTAGCGGGCATCGTACAGCAAATTTATTATCGCTATTATCATAAACAAACCACCAACCCTGCCTTTAAAAACTTTTGGATCATCGTCCATGTCTTGCATGCCAAGTGCTTAAAGCTGATCGCTCAGTATGAGGGCGAGGCGTTGTTTACCAGTCACGTGCAGCCGCATTTAGCAGACATGGGCGTCGATGCTGCTACCATCGCACAGCTACCCAGTCCTGTACAAAAAATTGTCAAAAGTATCTTACCAAAAAGTTACTTTACCCAGACGTCGTCATCGGCGGACGAGTAACGCGCTGATACGCCGCATGGCACATAAGGATACTAGGGCGTGTCCCTAATCTGGAAAAGTAAGTATAAAGCCTTTAAAATAAAGAGACTATTTACCACATGGCTCTCTAA
>NZ_MRYB01000140.1:0-351 GCF_001921755.1 Psychrobacter sp. Rd 27.2
TAGTGAGATAGGCGGCAGCGGTAATGTGGGCGTTAAATTAATGACTAAAGGTAGCAATGCTACACCAGTAGAAGCAAAAGCCGTAACCATCCAGTTGGATGCAAAAGCTAAAGAGTACGGAATTACAGTAGCTCAGGGCACAACCAATACAGATTTTAGTGGTGAGACTACCTTTGCTATAAAAGTTCCAGAAGGTTTGACAGCTGTACAACGAGCAGATTTAAAAAGCGCAGGGTTTAAGTATCAGCTCTCTTATGTTGAAAACAATATTACTTATAAGTCTGATATAAAAACAGTAAAAATTACGACGCCTAGCGTGAGTTTAAATGTTTTAAATGCGACCAATAATAT
>NZ_MRYB01000141.1:0-350 GCF_001921755.1 Psychrobacter sp. Rd 27.2
CATCTCCAGATACCCGTGCGTATCGAGTCAGAGGGTCTGAGAGTCCAGTACTACCATTATTATCGAATATTTGATCGACAGTTAATGCCTTAGTCGTACTATTTAAGGTGTAATTACCCCATTCCATACCAGAGGGTTCATTTACGGTATTGTCAAAAGGTGCCTCTTCATCGACTTCTAAATGAACATAGGTACCATCGTCAAACAAGGCAACCGCTAAGAGCTCATTGCCAGTAGTGTCGTTCCTCCAAAGACCTAAGAGGTTTTCAGACTTAGCTTTTGTAAAGGTAAAAGACTCATCACTGTCTATAACGCCATTATTATTCTCATCCACTTGCAGCGTGAGAGTA
>NZ_MRYB01000142.1:0-348 GCF_001921755.1 Psychrobacter sp. Rd 27.2
AGCGTGATAGGTAGAGAGCTTGCATGATTATTGGCTCTAAACTAATAAGAGATTTAAAGCAAACCTTACTTGATAAGGTTTGCTCAAGTTTTAAAGTCTAAGAATGGTTAAAATCCTTCAATAATCTCAGGCTCTAGCCCTTCTAACGCTGACTTTAAGGCGTCTTCATCAAAACTACCATCTGCTATTTGACCAGTTTCTCTTTGTTCTTGCATCCTTTTTTCAATTAGCTCTTTTAAACTGCGATGCACCTTCGCCGATGAATACTGACCTGACTTGCTGTTATGCTCCCACCAGATGACTTTTTTGACTTGCATACTGCCTTCAGGACGAGCCGATGAGGCATCA
>NZ_MRYB01000143.1:0-347 GCF_001921755.1 Psychrobacter sp. Rd 27.2
GAAGCTGTACTAAGAGATATTAAACAAAGAAATGTTAATCAAATTGTTAACCTTGGGGATATTCTATATGGTCCAATTGCACCAAAAGCCACTTATGAATTATTGATGAAACATCAAAAAGATATTATTACTATTCGTGGCAACCAAGATAGGCAGATTTATGAAGCTACGATGGCTGATATTGATAGTAACCCAACTCTACAGTTTATTGTAGAAGACTTACCCAATGAGGTTATTCAATGGATGAAGGCTTTGCCCTTCGACTATGAGTTAGATGGAGATGTTTATCTATGCCACGGCTCACCAACTGATGACATGGTATATCTGTTAGAAAATGTAGAAACTGG
>NZ_MRYB01000144.1:0-346 GCF_001921755.1 Psychrobacter sp. Rd 27.2
AAAATCAGTCTTATGAGGAATACTCATGCAAAAAGAAAGTACCTTTAATTCGCCATAAAACAATATTTATATGCTGTTAATATTGTTAATTTTATATTATTTATGCTTAGAAATAGATTTTTGATAAGATTTGGGTGTCATACCAAACCATGATTTAAAAGCTTTAAAAAATTGACTATGAGATTTATAACCCAAAAGGTAAGCAATATCCGTTGTTGATAGCTGTTTTTCCTTCAAGTATTTCTCAACCAACCGTTTTCTAACTTTGTCTAAAATTTCTTGAAATGAAGTATTTTCTTCATAAAGCTTTCTTTTTAACGTACTTACACTGATATTCATCGACTGT
>NZ_MRYB01000145.1:0-345 GCF_001921755.1 Psychrobacter sp. Rd 27.2
ATACTAAAAACGGGGATATGCTTTAGAAGTTCAAATTCGATTAGCAACCGTTCGTCAGTTAAGAAAATAACCGGTATTTTAGACGCTATAATCAACTCATCAGCAAGGCACTCATTTACTTTGTCTGAAATTAAAACTCACAAAAGGATATATTTATGAAGCTAACAAAAATACTGATGATTACTCCATTATTATTACTTTCTATTAACGCTATTGCTAGCATGGGTGATGTTAATGGTAGTACCAAATGCACCACCGTTGATTCTATTAGTAAAAAGAAGGCTATCGTAAAAGCTTGTACTTACGATGGCGCAGTAGGAGGAAGTATGAGTTATGCAATTAGCC
>NZ_MRYB01000146.1:0-344 GCF_001921755.1 Psychrobacter sp. Rd 27.2
TCCACTTCAGGTGCCTACTCTCCTACGTTAACAGAATTTGCTAGATTCTTATGGAATAAATAAGTGTCTACATTCCCTCCCGCTATTTTGACAGAAAGCTTTTGGTTTTTTTTGGCATAAAATGTATAGGAATCATACTTATTGCCTTTTAATTTCCCATAATAGTTGGCTGAGCTGGCACCTTTTTTAAATTGAACATCAACAGCTTTAGCCACTGCATCTGAAGATGCAGATGCAGATGCAGATGCAGCCATGACTGTAGGGCTGACTACTAGGATAGGAAGTGCAAGTAGAATAGAAGTAGTTAAGTTTTTCATATTTTAAACACCCGAGCAGTAAAAAAC
>NZ_MRYB01000147.1:0-343 GCF_001921755.1 Psychrobacter sp. Rd 27.2
AATCCTCTACAAACTGGTGTGATGATCACCAGTAACACGGCTGTAACGAATGGCGATGGTGTAGCAACCTTTGATCTTAAGTTAGAAAATAATGACGGCGTCAACCAAGCAGTACTTGAAGCAGGAATTAAGCTTACAGCTAGTACTATTACAGCCGAAAACACTAAGTTGACACAAAACTATATTGTGGCAGTAGATACAGCAACGATTGATAATTATCAGATTATAGCGTCCTCTGATAAATCTACATTAAACACAGGAGGCGATCAGACCAATGCTACCTTCCGTGTGACCGACAGCAAAGGCGGTGTCTTAGCAGGGGTGCCTGTACAGTTAAGTATTG
>NZ_MRYB01000148.1:0-342 GCF_001921755.1 Psychrobacter sp. Rd 27.2
TTTTGTCAGGCTTAGGTTAGAGCCAATATGGTTAATTCAACAGAATAGGCTGGCAGGTAAATAGGTACATAATATTAATTATTCATACTTCTACTATCCTTAGTAGATCCATCAAATATCTAGAGCCAAGGTCGATGGAAGCAAGCGAATTTGGAAGCAGGAAACACGTTTTTCAAAAAACTGCAATTACGCCGATCCCTTGATACGTAATAGATACAGCGGGATCGGCGAAGGGCTTTGGAAGCAAGAGGAAGCAGAAAAAAGGAGCTTATTTATCTAGATAAATGCTGCCCTTAAACCCTTACTTTTCCCTAAAGAACCTCACCTACGCATGCTTACCCA
>NZ_MRYB01000149.1:0-306 GCF_001921755.1 Psychrobacter sp. Rd 27.2
ATTTATTGATCCGCCGTTTCGACAAGGTTTACTAGCAGACACAATAGAGCTGTTGGAAAACAATCACTGGCTGAACGATCAGGCACTGATTTACATTGAGACTGAAAAAGAATTAGAGATGCCTGCCCTGCCAGAAAGCTGGCAATTACATCGTGAAAAAGTGGCAGGACAAGTTAGATTTCAACTATTTATAAGAGAGCAATAATGAAATATCTTTTGATGCTAGCGAAGGCTGCAATCGCCTTTGTTTGGTTTGTTTTGATTTTTAATATTTTTCACCCGTTTCCAGGTAAGGCCGCCATCGCA
>NZ_MRYB01000015.1:0-66683 GCF_001921755.1 Psychrobacter sp. Rd 27.2
TGAAACATCGTTGCGCCAATGGTAGTGTGGCTCCGGCCATGTGAGAGTAGGTCATCGTCAGCTCCCTATTCCTAAAAGCCCCCGACACTTATGTGTTGGGGGCTTTTTTTATGGGTATATTTCTGGAAAATATTAGTATATCCTTTCTTAGTTTGATAACTGAGGAACAATAGTGAAGGCTAAATTAGCAGGTATTCAATACATAGGCGACAGTGGTATTACGCAAGAATGTAAAAAAGCAGTTATAAACCTAATCCATGCTGGCGAAAAAATACATGAAGTAAAAGTACTCACCTTTGAAGAGCCTTATTCAAAAGCTCATGCCTTATTGCTAACCCTTGAGTATGATATTCAGACAGTCATTAAAGGTGGTTTTGCTTCAGGTTACAACGGAGAAGGGCCAAAAGGATATGCATTCGTGTTAAATTTACTGCGGAACTATACAGATAATATTAATGAATACATTATTTCAAAATCAATTTTTGAACGTATATGTAATTCAAGTTTAAGTGTAAAAGATTTGGAATATATCAATAGTATAAAGCCAGTGCGTCCTGCTAGATGGCATGATTCTGCTTACCTTTACAAGGAACGTGAACTTAATATTTTTAGTGAGTTCCCTCTTACTATTCCTATGGCTTTACTTGATAAACGTCTTATTAAGCTAGCACTGGAGTTTGAAACAAATCCAGATAACGCAATAATGAGCGGATACCGGAAAATTGAAGATATCGTCAGAGAGCGTACTGGTTTAAGTAACGAAAGTAGCACTAAGCTGTTTGCAAAAGCCTTTCAAGGTGATAATTCGGTTTTGTATTGGGAGAACTTAGAGTCAGGCGAATCTAAAGGAAGAGCTTCTCTATTTGCCAATGTTTTCATGGCTTATCGCAATAATCGTGCACATCAAGAACCTAAACATAATCTAAGCGACGAAATTCGAGAATTCATGCTAATAAACCAGTTATTCATTTTAGAAAGTAAAGCGGTTGTAAGAAAATCTTAAATTTAAAAGGAAGTATTTAATTGAAGAATAAAATTCAGACAATGACATCTAGTAAACTGATTAGCGTATTATTTAAAATTTTTATATCAGCTATAGTTGTAATGGCTGCTGTCTTCATACTGTACTTTTCAAATTTTAATGGAAAATTCACATCGCAACCTGAGTATTGGGGAACATTCGGTGATTTTGTTGGCGGAACTTTGAACCCAATATTAAGTTTTTTTGCTTTAATGGCACTTCTCATTACAATTATTCTTCAAAATCGTGAATTAGAAGCTACTAGAGATGAAATAGCTCAATCTAGATTAGCTGCACAAGAACAAGTTGTGCATTTTAAGAATGAAAGTAAAAAAGCTGATGTATATAAAACGATTCAAGTTTTAGAAATTAGATTAGAAAGACTTTACAAAGAACCATTATATTTTATTTCTGATGGAAAGCTTCGAAAAAGAGAACTCTATTTCTTACTGACTTTTGCTACAGATGATGCGTTAACACAAATTATTAAACCAGAAGAGCGTCCACCTGAAGATTATGAAACTGAACTAGTAAACACTAAATCGACGCTCATGGATTTGCACTTAACGATAGTGAAGCTATCTATGCAGCTAACAATGCTTACAGAGTATCGAAATAATAATGCAATTTTATTTTTCTATGAACCAACAATTAATCATTTAGCTTCTAAATTAGACAAAATTGGTTACCTACCTCCAGATGATAAAAAGTCACTTAAGATTAATGCAGATATAAGAAGTAGGAATTTGAATGCTCAAAATCAAACCCTAAATGCTGACGTTCAACTATGAGTTTTAGACTATGCTTATCAATGCCCATACTTAACTATACCCGTCATTCGGTAAGACTCGGCAAACAGCTAAAGCAGCAACTTTCCCAAAAAAAAGCCCATATTAGCGAACTAATACGGGCTTTAACGTGTAATAAAATATTCAACAAATTAGGCTATCAACTAAGCACCTTCACCAAATTTACCACTTTGGAAGTCAGTGACTGCTTGCATGATCTCTTGCTGACTGTTCATGACAAACGGACCGTATTGCACAATCGGCTCACGTAGTGGGCGTCCAGTGATTAAGATCACTTTGGTGTCTTCATTACTATCAGCGGTAATGGTAACACCATCCGTATTGTCATCATTTTTTAAGATAGCCATAGTCTTAGTCGGCACGGTTTCGCCTTCAATATCTACCGTGCCGCGATATACAAAAGCAAAGGCATTGTGATCAGCCGGAATGGCTTGGCTAAAGCTCGTGCCTGCTGGCATATGGATATCTAAATACGTCGGCTCAGTGATGTCGCGGGTGACTGCACCTTCTACGCCGTGTGATGTACCTGCAATTACCGTGACGTCTACGCCATCTTCTGTGGTGTATTTAGGCAAGTCCTCACTTTGGAAGTCTTTATACCAAGGATCATTCATTTTATCTTTGGCAGGTAGATTGAGCCACAGCTGAAAACCTTCCATCGCACCGTCTTCTTGTTCCGGTAGTTCCGAATGGATCACGCCGCTAGCTGCCGTCATCCACTGCACGCCGCCATTTTGTAATAACCCTTCGTTGCCGGCGCTATCACGATGGCGCATACGACCCGTGATCATATAAGTAATAGTCTCAAAACCGCGATGCGGATGGTTTGGGAACCCAGCGACATAATCATCTGGATTGTCACTTTTAAAGTTATCAAGCATCAGATAAGGGTCGAGGCGCTGTTGCAGCTGCTGCGTCAGTACGCGAGTCAATTTAACGCCAGCACCGTCTTGAGTATCGACCCCAGCGTGTAGCTGCTCGATTTGACGTGAGTGGGTGACGGTGTCTTTTACGCTATTTATTAGGCTGTTATCCATTGTACTCTCCTACATTTTTAATGACTACTCGCATATATTTGAGGATATGGATATAAAATTCAATAGCTACTATGTAGTTCATCTATAATAGTTTGAGTCGTTATTAAACGCATATTAACTATTTTTCATTGATTAAAACAGCTCTCCTGTCTCAGCCACTTCGTTAAAATCAAAGCCTAGCTGCTCGTTTTTGCGCTGGCGCATCTGCTCGATACGCTGTCTGCGCCCATTGACCAGTCGTAGTACTTCACGGCGCTGTTCTGTTGTCATATCATGCCATAGCTGACGCTCTGTACGACTACGCAGACAGCCAAAGCAATAGCCTTTTTTATTGCTTTGACAGACACCAATACAGGGATTGGCAATCTCGAACAGTTCAAACTGCTGATTCATGGCAGCTCCATTGCTATTGTCATTAGTCCTTTTACTTATATCGTCGTATAGTCAGATACTGTTATTATGGTGCAAATACTGAATAATAGTGTGCCGTTTTAGTGTTATTGTTTTGCTCGCGGTAGTGCTATGCTGGATTTTTATTATCGAGATACAACCATCTTAACAAAACCAATAAGTGAGATGATACGTGAATATTATTTATATCCATGGCTTAGACAGTGATGCCAATTCTATAAAAGGCTCGCTATTAGAGGAGTATTGTCGCCAGTATGATCCTGATATCAAGGTGTTATGCCCCGATCTAAATAAGACGCCAGATCAAGTGTTTGACCAGATGCTGTCGTTAATCGATAGTGTGGCGAGCAAAAACCCTCATGATCAAGATACGGTCTTGGTCGGTAGCTCATTAGGCGGGTATTTTGCTACGTTGCTCAGTAACCATACCGGCTGTCCGGCGCTTTTATTAAACCCTAGTATACAGCCGCATCAGACACTGCAGCGATTTAAGTATAACGCTGAGACTAAGGACGACGGTGCGAAGGACGAGGATGCGAAGGACGAGGCGTCCGAGGTGCTATACACCACTTTGGGTGGTTGGCGCATCACGAATGCTGATTTAGAGTGGTTTGCGTGCCATCAGCTATCGAGCCTTAACTATCCTAAAAAAGTAGTCGCGCTAATCAAAGAGGGTGATGAGTTGCTCAATAGCAGTCTTTCTGCCAACTTCTATAGGGAGCAAGGAGCGACGGTCAATATGCAAAAAGGCGGCGATCATCGCTTTAGTGATTTTAAAACACAATTGCCCAAAGTCATCGAGGTCATACAGCAATTGGTCAAAGGTCGCTTGGTTTAAAGAGACGACATTATCTGACGTGAGCGACTGAGTATTGACCTTAATGGCGTTATTTTTCGTTATAATGGTTGTATAGAATTCATCGTATATAAACAGTTAAGGATGCATTTGTGAGTCAATATAATGCGCAATCGTTAGAAGTTTTAGAAGGGCTGGAGCCGGTACGCCGTCGCCCCGGGATGTATACTGACACCACCCGTCCCAACCATTTGGCCCAAGAAGTCATCGATAACTCCGTCGATGAAGCGCTGGCAGGGTATGCCAAAACCATCAAAGTACAGCTGCATAGCGACGGCTCGCTATCGGTCGAAGATGATGGCCGCGGTATGCCAACCGATATCCATCCTGAGTTTGGTCAGTCAGGTATTGAGCTGATTTTGACGCGTCTACACGCAGGCGGTAAGTTTTCGACCTCCAATTATGAGGTATCGGGCGGGTTGCACGGTGTCGGTATCTCTGTGGTCAATGCGCTATCAACACGCGTTGAGGTCACAGTATGGCGCGATAGTACGCAGTTTGCGATGGCGTTTGAAAATGGCGCAGCGGTGACGCCGTTGACTAAATCTGTCAGCTCCAATAAACGCAAACGCGGTACTCGGGTGCAGTTTTGGGCCGATGGCAGTTTTTTTGATACGTCAAAATTCAATGTCAAACAGCTCAAGCATAACCTAAAAGCCAAGGCGGTATTGGCCGCTGGTCTGACGATTGAGTTTGTCGATGATATCAATGACGAAAAAGTCGTTTGGCAGTTTACCGATGGGGTGGTTGAGTACCTCAGTGAGCAGCTAGATGGACTTGAGACCCTGCCATCTGAGCCATTTTATTATAATCATGAGGCAAAAGACGGTGAGCGCGCGGGTATTACCTTTGCTTTATCGTGGCTGCCTGAGGGTGGTACGCCGATTCAAGAAAGCTATGTCAACTTGATTCCAACTGCGCAAGGCGGCACGCATGTCAATGGCCTACGTACTGGTATCTTAGAGGCACTGCGTGAGTTTTGCGATATTCATAATCTATTGCCTCGCAATGTGAAGCTGACGGCAGAAGATGTGTGGGATGGGGTCAACTATATCCTATCGCTCAAGTTTTCTGAGCCGCAGTTTTCTGGTCAAACCAAAGAGCGTCTCTCGAGCCGTGAAGCTGCCGGTGCGGTGCAGACCCTCGCAAAAGATGCCTTTAGCCTATGGCTCAATCAGCATGCCGATATGGGTACTCAAATCGCCGAGCTGGCTATTAATAAAGCTGGTCGACGGCTCAAGTCTGCCAAAAAGGTCGCCCGTAAAAAAATCTCCCAAGGGCCTGCATTACCGGGTAAGCTTGCCGATTGTCGCGGCGATCTGCGTGATGGGGCTGAGCTGTTTTTGGTTGAAGGCGACTCTGCGGGCGGCAGTGCCAAGCAAGCACGCGATCGACATTATCAAGCGATATTACCGCTGCGTGGTAAGATTCTGAACACGTGGGAAGTCTCATCAGATACGGTGCTGTCGAGCCAAGAGATTCATGACATCGCCATCGCTATCGGTGTCGATCCTGCCTCAGATGATCTCTCTGAGCTGCGTTATGACAAGATATGTATCCTCGCCGATGCCGACTCTGATGGCCTACATATTGCCACGCTTATCTGTGCGCTGTTTGTCAAACATTTCCCAGCACTGGTGGATGCCGGCCATTTATTTGTCGCGATGCCGCCGCTGTATCGTGTCGATGTCGGTCGCGAGGTGCATTATGCGTTAGATGAGTCTGAGCTTGAGCATATTTTAGCGGGCGTACCTGGGAATAAAAAAGCGCAAATCACTCGCTTTAAGGGACTCGGTGAGATGAGCGCTGAGCAGCTACGTGAGACCACCATGAACCGCGATACACGGCGTCTGGTGCAGCTGGATATGGATGACATGATACTGACCAATGGCGTGATGGATATGCTGCTGGCCAAAAAACGCGCCGCCGATCGCAAGTCGTGGTTAGAGAGTAAAGGTAATTTAGCAGACATACCGTGATGTTTGTCATTGATCGCTCGCCCATGGGCAAGTGTCTGCCGAGCGCCTATGCAATAAAAGTATAAAAGATAATCTCGCCCGATAAGCTTAATGTTATGATATGGCTATCTTTAATTATATGGTGCCGTCATGACATCAACGTTATTTAATCGTGCTAAATCGGGCCGCTCTGAGTCTGCACGAGTCAAAGCATTACCAAAACTTAGCAAAAAACATCTGGGTGATTTGGTACCAAGACGGGGCAATAAGTTTGCGCCTGTCCTTGCTTCAGCCTTACTCAAAGCAGCTGGCTGGCGTACAGTCGGTGAGGTGCCCAATATCCCGCAAGCGGTGGTGTTGGCATTGCCGCATACTTCAAATGTCGATGGTATTTATGCCATTCCAAGCCTATTTGCGCTGGATCTTAAGATCAGCATTTTGGGCAAACATACTTTGTTTAAAGTACCTGTCTTTGCCCAGTTGTTAAATTGGATAGGTGTGATTCCGATTGATCGGGGCAACAAAGGCTCGGTACTACAAGCGAGTATCGATAAGTTTAAAACTGGTCAGCCACTGTTTTTGGGTTTGGCACCAGAGGGCACGCGCCAGTACACCAAAGGCTGGAAGTCGGGATTTTATTACTTGGCAATGGGTGCGGGCGTGCCTATATTGCCAGTGGCGATGGATTATAAAACCAAAGAGATACGTTTTATGTCGCCCATTTATCCGAGTGGCGATATCGACGCTGATTTGCCAAAAATCTATGCGCAGTATAAAGGGGTGGTGCCCAGACATCCTGAGCGCTTGTCGCAGCCTCTGCAAGACATCAATCGCGCGACAGATTAAGCGCTATGGGTTTTATGCGCCGCGCAGGCTTTGAGGTTTTATATATAACCAGCCCTTGACATCTGATGATATCAAGGGCTGTTTTTTATGACAAAGGCAAGAAGCGCTGGTTATTAGTGAGCGAGGTAACGGTAATTATGAGGTCTGATGGTGTTTGATTGATGGCTGGATCAAAACTGCGGCTGGCCGTTTGAGGCACTGACGCCGCCATCGACGGGTAAGTTGACCCCCGTGATCATCGCCGCGTCGTGACTGGCTAAAAAAGTAATGGCGGCAGCAATATCGTTTGGTGTCGCTAAGCGGCCGAGTGGACAGCGCGCCAAAAACTTATCGGTTTTATTGTCGTTGTTTTGAATGGCGCTGCTCATGTCAGTTTTGGTAACGCTGGGATTGACCGCATTGACTCGCACGCCATCTGGCCCATGGTCTAAGGCTAGCGTGCGGGTGAGGTTGGTCACTCCGGCTTTAGCAGCGTTATAAGCGGCCATGTTCCAGTCGCCGCCGACCCCTGAGAGCGAGGAGACATTGACGATGTTGCCCTTGGTCGCAATCAGATGCGGCATGGCGGCTTGCGAGACATAAAACGTACCATTTAGATTGACATCGATGGCAGCTCGCCAGTCTTCGGCTGACAAGTCAGTGATTTTCCCTTGCATGGCTTTGCCAGCGTTATTGACCAAAATATCAATCTGTTCAAACTTATCGACGGCGCGTTTGATCATCTCTTGTACTTGGCTTTGTATGCTGATATCACAAGTGATGGTCAGATAGTTATCGGTATGAATCCACGTACGGTCTTGTGGAAACTCTTTTGCAGTCTCTTCTAAGGTTTCAGCGGTACGACCGACCAAGACGACATTGGCACCTTCTTGGGCAAAACGTATAGCAGTCGCCCGGCCAATACCTGAGCCTGCGCCTGTGACGATGACGGTTTTTTCTTTAAAGCGTTTCATGGTATTCAATCCTCGTTATTATATGACAATCATGGGCGGTGTGAGCCGAGTATCCTTGAGGTGTCAGATGTGACAGATGCTGAGGGGATAAAAGACCATCAGCTGTATCGAGTCGCGTCTGGCTCGTCTCGTCAAATCCCTAAACTATATAAAGACGCACGTAAGCGCTGCTGTGCTGATATCATCATAACAACTCATTGCGCTGAAAGCGACTGTGTCTCATGACGCTTATGTCGTTTAATTTTTCATAATATTTGGGGTGTGTTGAACACGCCATAATCATAAAAGGTTGAAACGGTGGCTGATTTGACTGACCTAACCGAGGATCTGGCTTGCTACCTGCAGGGCACAGCGGCAGGCGTAAGCGTTGGCGATATGCAGGCAGTGACGCGTCAATACAACGCCTACTATGACGCTCGGCAATCCTGCTATCAGTTGCCGCTTGGGCGGTTGCAATGGTTGGATCTGACACTGTATCTACCAAGGCATAGTAGCGCGAAGACTATTAAGTCGGCGCGAACGGCGACGCTAAAGGCGGTGCTGGCATGGTATAAGACTTCTTGCGTCGCGGATAGCAAGGACAATCAACATAAGCATGATCGAAGCGATAACGGTCAAAGCGATAATCAAAGCGATAATCAAAATCATGACAAGAAAAGCCGCCGCGATGTATTGGTCTTTGATATCGTCTTTTTCGATGAGACAGAGATGAGCGCTGATATACCGACACTCTCACCGCAACAGCGCTTAGCAAATCGCCTGACGCATCATTTTGATACTGCTTATTTTATGGAAGATTTGGTCATCGATATGAGTGGTGAACCGCGGCCGCTACAAATCTTCAGTCATGTTGACTGGCAGAAGCTGTCGTCAACGCTACAGACGCCTTGTGAGCTATGGCGGTTTTTGCGCTATTATTTACAGCAGCTCCAGCAGTCACTTAGCGATCAGCACGCACATTTTGAAAGGGTGGCAGATTTGGTCACTCAGTTTTTGTACAGCCCGTCTGTATTTACTCATGCCATCACCATTGATAATGCTCTTATAAAAGCGGGCGTGCAAGATGCGCCCAATGCGGCGTTGATCGCCATGACGCTGGCGCACAAAAATCAAAGTGCGACAGCGCAGATGTATCAGCAGCACATGGCACAAGCTGCCACACTATGGTCACAGCTAAGCGGCCAGATGATAGCGATGTGCCGTGATGAGCGACTGAGCAATAGCGCCCAAATGTCCTCAGAGGTTGATTTTTTATATTGGCAGCAGCAGCTACTCGACGAGTCATTGTTTTCTCGTCATGAGCTGGTACGCACTCTATACCGACATCCAAAGCAACCAGACAGCCTAAAAAGCGCCGGTTACGTGGTACATCAGCACTCGTATGAGAGTCTGGGTCGGCATTATGTGCTGATATTTTATGGTCAAAATCAGGAAGGGCAGCATAGCAAACAAGCCATTCAGCCAAACTTGGCAAAAATTGCTCAAGATGTGGCCACGCGCTTACCGATAGCAGCGCTGCATCATGTCATTATTTTGGGGGTGGAATTCATCAATGGAAGGCAAGAAACCTTTATCGATATTGATTTATGGATCCAACCCGTTGCGACCATGACCCAGCGTGAGCGCCAACTCACCAAGCAGATACAACAGCTGCAACAGCAAAAAATGCCAGTGGCAGGCACTTCTGCGGATAACGACCATCCAGCAGAAGCCCTGCCGCAAGTTCGTTTGAATCTCACCATTCCGGCGCGTAAAAGTAATAAATAGCACTATTGATAGCGACTGATAGGTATAAAACACACATTTATGCCCACAAAAAAAGACAGCCTAAGCTGTCTTTTTTGGTTTAAGCGAGCATAAAACTGATGAATTTATCTCAAGAACACATACTTCGAGAGCAAATTACTTATTATTGATATCGTCGTTTAGACCGCTACCTGGTAGCAAGTTGTTATTGTCGATATCTGCATCAGTGATACTACCATCGGTAACATCGTTATCGATATCAGCGGTGTCGATAGCATCGGTATCGACGCGAGTGGTATCGACGACATCAGTGTGAGTATCAGTAGTCTTCGTTGCCGCTGATGGGGTATTTTCGCGGACAGCATCAGCAAACTTCTCACGAGTCGATGCACTCGGCTGTAGCATAGACTTGGCTTTGGCTTCATCTTGCTCTTCATCCATTTTGTCTTGCATCTTACGTAAGAAGCGGGCGGCTGCTTCTTGACCACCAAGACCGAACGAGAGAGCAAAGGCCACGGCAACTGCGCCTAGTGTCAGACCAAAGGCTAGGTTGACGATAGAGTCAGCAATGCCCATCGCTTTTAGACCCATAGCAAGTACAAGACCCATGATTAAGACGCGCACGATGTTTGCTAAGAACTGTGAGCCTTGCTCAGAGCGCTCCACCACACCAGCGATGATGTTGGCAAGCCAAAAGCCGATGAACAGAATAATCGCGCCCAAGATAATGTTGGCACCAAAGGCGATAAACATCGCGATGATGGCTGAGATTGGCTCAAAGCCTAATAAATCAGCGGCAGCGATAGCGGCAAATAACATGGCAAAAAAGACAATGGCATAACCGACAAGATCAGAGACTTTCTTATCACCCATGGTTTCTTGTAGGCCAACCTTGGCAGGTATCTGATTGATCTCTGTGTTTTCAATCAAACCTTTGATGATATTGGCAACCATACGCACCACATAAAACGTCACCACTAAGATAGCCGCTGCCATAAAGATGTTTGGCAACGCTTCCATGATTTTGTTTAGCATATTGGTCGCTGGGCGCGAAATTACTTCGATTTTTAAAGCGTTTAATGCCGCGATAATCGTCGGGATAATCACCACTAAAAATGCCAAAGACCCTGCAATATTCGGCAGGCTGTTTTTTTCGCTCAAGCCTGCTTTTGAGGCCAGCTCTTGTATATTAAAGGTAGACACAAGATTGGTGACGATACCGCGCACCACTTTTGCAATGATGTAGCCGACGACAAACACCACGCCAGCAATGATGATGTTAGGGATAAAGCTAAAGATTTTATCAACCATGTTAGTCAATGGCGCAAACAAACCATCAAGCTCTAATTGACCGAGTACCATGGTCAATACCACCAATAAGATGAACCAATAAACCATATCGGCTATCGTGCTGCTCATGGGTTTTACGCCTGCTTGTGCACTTAGGCGTTCATCCATCGAAGTTTTAGCAAGGGCGGCGTTGATAGCAGTACGCGCCACAGTGGCGACGACCCAACCGATCACCCCAACGGCGATAGCGCCGATCAAGTTAGGGATAAAGGCCAGTACTTGATTGACCATATTGGCAAACGGTGTCGAAATGGAGTTCAGATTCAATTGGTTCAACGCTCCAGAAATGGCGATGATAAAGATAAACCAAAATACGATTTTAGAGATGATGCCTTCTAAATCGTAGGTTTTGCCGGTTGAAGAATTCATGCGTTGGTTGAGATTCACTTTAGACAGTACATTGCGAACCAAAGCCGCGATACCCAGTGCGACAAGCCAGCCAATAATAAATATCAAAATGGCCCCAATGATGGAACCAATAGGCCCACCCAGATAACCGTTAAAAGACGCAAACATTGGATTCATCTTATCCTCCTTTAATCATCATATAAAAGCCGCCGAATGATAGGCTAGGTACTGCTATCAGCGAGCGAAACCAACATAGATGGTTATGATAAATAGCTTTTTTAAGTCGGTTGTGCGGTGATATTATAATTTTTAAGTGTAAAAATTCATCGAAAAAACATCGGCTTATCTTGTGCTAATTGCTATACCACCAATGTCATATCATCCATGATAAAGAGTTACACTCGGTTACTTATCACCTGAACTCATTCAGCTTAGCTGATGTATTAGGGGATTTAAAGATAGAAAGCTTAACGTGTTACTGTATTTGTGTGATAACTTGTTATCGTGACAGGAAATATTAACACAGACTGTACATTCGCCCGATAATTTTTTGCCAAACATGGCTCCTAAAACCAAGATTTGCTATCATAGGAACATGTGACATCTTGCCACTATTCTTACAATTTGAGAGTACTTTATGAAAAAAATCACTACCTTAAGCGTTGGTGCACTTGCTAGCGCTATGTTGTTAGTTACAGGCTGTAGCACCAATAACGGCAATCAAGAAACCGCGGCGCAAAGCATCTCAATTACTGAGCAAAGCTCGGCGAACGAAAAAGTAGGCTATAGCTTGGGTTATATGATGGCCGAAGGTAACAAAGAAGCGGTCGGTGATCTAAATCTTGATACTTTTGAGCAAGGCTTTCGCGATGGCTATGAAGGCAACGACTCAGCACTGACCCAAGAGCAGATGCAACAAGTCTTGATGGATTATCAAAAAGAGCAAGAAGAAAAATTTGTTAAAGACATGGAAGCCAAAGCCACAGAAAACAAAGCGGCAGGCGAAGCCTTTTTAGCAGAAAACGCTAAGAAGGAAGGCGTAAAAGAAACCTCTTCTGGTCTGCAGTACAAGGTCATCGAAGCAGGTACAGGCAAATCACCAAAAGCCACCGATGTGGTCGAAGTCAATTACGAAGGTAAGCTGATCGACGGTACAGTATTTGATAGCTCATACGAGCGCGGCGAGCCAATTGAGTTCCCACTCAATCAAGTCATCGCGGGCTGGACAGAAGGTCTACAACTGATGAAAGAGGGCGGCAAATACGAGTTTTATATCCCATCTGACATCGCGTATGGTGAAGCGGGTAACGCGGGTATCGAGCCAAACAGTACGCTTATCTTTACGGTTGAGCTATTAAACGTAAAATAATGCATTAGGGCACTCATCGCTTTTAGTGTTATATCTGGCATTGACAGACTGATATCTGTGCGCGACTGCCTCTATCAGGTGTCGTTTATAAGGCATCACTTATAAAGTGCCATTTACAGAGTGACATTGATAAAGTATCAGTGACCAACTAAAAAGTTACCCTACCAATTTTTAGCGTTGATAAAAAAGCCCTCATTTATAAATGAGGGCTTTTTTGGTTTGGCGCGGCGGTTGACCAAAGCCTGCCTAGATTATAAGGTTTTTTGAAAGACCTTAGAGTTACGACCGTTGTTGTACTTTTCGCGGCGCGCAGCGGGCAGAGCGCTGGCATCGACTTCGGCAAAACCGTGCTCGACAAACCAATGGGCGGTGCGAGTCGTTAAGACAAAGAGCTTGTGTAGGCCATGGCTACGTGCTTGCTGCTCGATAAATGCCAGCAAATCATTGCCGCGGCTGCCGTTACGGTATTCGGCATGGACGGCGACGCAAGCGACCTCTGCTGAGTCGTCATCGAGTGGGTATAAAGCGGCGCAGCCTAAAATCATGCCATCACGCTCGATGACGCTGTAGTTGTCGATTTCTTGCTCGAGGCGCTCACGCGAGCGAGCCACCAAGATGCCTTGCTCTTCAAGTGGCGTCAAAAGCTCGAGCAGGCCGACCACGTCATCGATGTTGGCGTGGCGGATTTCTTCATAAGGGTCGTGGCTGATTAGGGTGCCAGAGCCATCACGGGTGAATAGCTCTTCGAGGAGCGCGCCGTTTTTGGCGTATGAGATGATGTGCGTGCGATGGACACCTTGGCGGCAAGCCACACTGGCACAGTGTAAGAAATAATTGATCTCACAGTTTAGGTCGCGGTCGCGTAAGAAGCGATCGACTTCGTTTGGAATCATCTCTCGTAGCAAGCGATCATTGTCATTGATGCCGGCTTCTTCGCCTAAGAAAATAAGCTTATCGGCACCCAAGCTCACTGCGGTGCTAAGCGCCACGTCTTCGGCGAGCAAATTAAACACTTCGCCTGTCGCTGAGTAGCCCATCGAGCCCAATATCACGATATGGTCGTGGAGCAGATTGTTTTTGATGGCTTCAACATCGATCGAGCGTACTTCGCCTGTCATTTGGTAGTCGACGCCATCACGAACGCCATAAGGCCGCGCTGTGACAAAGTTGCCAGAAATCGCATCGATACGAGAGCCGTACATGGGCGAGTTGGCCAAGCCCATCGATAGCTGCGCTTCGATCTGTAGGCGGATGGCACCGACCGCCTGTAAGATGGCCGGCATCGCTTCTCGCGGCGTGACACGAATATCTTGATGCAGGGGCGAGGTGATGGCGGCGTCTTTTAAGTTTTTTTCGATTTGTGGCCTAGATCCATGCACCAGCACCAGCTTGATACCTAAGCTATGGAGTAAGGCAAAGTCATGGATTAGGGTGCTAAAATTTGGATGGTTGACCGCTTCACCACCAAACATAATCACGAACGTTTTGCCGCGATGCGTATTGATGTAAGGGGCTGAGTTGCGAAACCAATGAACGTATTCAGGATTGATCTGTGGCATGGCGCTAGTAGTCATAATAGGGGCAGTTGTGGTTAGAATAAAAAAGGCGCGGCAAACAAGCCGATCGCTAAAGAATTACCATAGCAAAAAACGCCGTTATGAGCTATCTTTTATTTCAGTGGTGTTTATCATTTTCAGAGCCGATGCACTATATACACAACCGCAACACGGGGCTTATGTACAGCTATAGGGTTTTTGCTATGCTAAACGCTATTGCTTTACAGACCGCGAACGAAGATAATCAAGAAAAATAAATGCCGTCTTTGGCATGCAACTATAGTAGATTCAATTTAAAAATGTTATAGCGCTACTGGTATAAATTTTCCTTGTGTGCTGTATACACAGAGGCTGCGAAAAATTCATCCCAGTAGCGCTTTGGAACTTATGACAGTTTTGTTTTGAACTGACTATATACTGCCCAATGCCGGAGAGCCACGCGCGCATCAATAGATGAGCGAGCGTCATACCGATAGTGAAGCGGTATCGCGGCGTTTTATCGATATATCAACGAGGGATAATGAACACCATGAAAAAAACCAACCACTTTGCCAGTCCATTTAGCGCATGGAGCGGACATCGCTTATTTCACGTTGTTGCCGGTACGCTTATCGGCGCAATGGTCGTCACGCAAGCCTCTGCCATGTTGCCAACGCCAGAGCAGACGGTAGACGCTTCAGCTGCGGTACAAACGAGTACTAGCAACGCCGGTAACTCAAGCGCTCAAGCAGTCACTAGTAAAATCACCGCCTCTTTGGTCAGTGTCGATGCCAATGGCGAAGAAGTGCTGGTACCAGTCAACGCCAACACCCGGCTGCAGTCAGGCAATGTGCTGGAGTATCAAGGGTACTTTACCAATACTAACGCTGACCGCGTGCGTAAGATGACCGTGACCATGACTATACCTGAGCAGGTCGAGCTGCTGCGTACAGTAGCGCCTGATTTTCCATACGGCAGTGTCGATGGTAACACCTTTGCTCGCATGCCGCTGCGTACTCGCGTAGACAATCAACTGGTCGATGTCGATCTCAAGCACTACAAAGCCGTACGCTGGGATTTGCAGGGCGTCGGGCTCAATGACACCGTGGCAGTAAAATACCGTGCACGCGTCAAGTAGCCTCGTAGCCGGCGATGATGATATGACTGCTCGTTAAGTCATGGCATCACATTATTTATATAGTCATTTTTATAGTGTATTAACGATATATAAATGAATAAAAAGCACTGCAATGTATCAATTGTGGTGCTTTTATCGTATTAGGCATCTTTGCAGCACGTGCGCACGACACGCCCTAGTCAGTTCAAAATAAAGTGGTTATCTGTGTAAGCACGCGACTGAATCGAAGGCACGCAGTACGCAAGTAAAGTTTAGACCAGTAGCACTATGTCATTGTTAGAGGGGGTCGACTGCTAAATACCGTGTTATCAAATCGCTTGGCATAATCGATGGTGTTGTCAGTTATAATAAAATCAGCCAGTGATTTATAGTGTGATGATAATACTTGCTTTTGTCGATGGAAATAAAAAATTGCTAGGATCTTCGATGACCACATCCGCCAATCAGTCCCTCAGTCACTTTACCGCACCTGCACGGCCAGCAGGCGCAGTCTCGCCATTAGATATGCCAGTGACAGCGCTGGCGGGTGTTGGGACAAAGGTCGCTGCACAGTTGGCGCAGTTGAATATCAAGCGGATATTTGATCTGCTGCTCCATCTGCCGCGTGATTATGAAGATCGTAGTCGCTTGGTGGCCATCGCTGACGTGGAGCACGGGCAAGCGGCGTTGATTACGGGGCGTGTGGTGCATGTCGATACCAAACGAAATGGCATGACCGTCATTGTCGATGATGATACGGGCACGATTTCTCTGCGATTTTTTAAGGTCTATCGTGGTCTTGCTCAGACCATGAGTGTAGGTACGCGGCTGCAACTGTTTGGTGAGGTCAAAGTCAGTCGCTATGGCAAGCAGATGCACCATCCTGAATATCAGGTGCTAACTGATAGTACTGCCATCACCAATACCGGCCTGCAACCCATTTATCCTACTGTCAAAGGCTTGCATCAAAACAAATTGCGCACTTTGATTAAGCTGGCTCTCCAGACGGTGCGCAGCCAAGGTCTGCCGATGACGCTATTTACGCCAGCGGATTTTGCGGTGGTGGCAGATTTGCCATTGGTGCCTTTTGCGCCAAAACCGGCAGTGACCGCAGAGATCGACTATCCAGACGATATATTTTCAACGCTTGCGCGGCGTGTGCCAGATCATACTCTAGCTCATGGTGCCGATGAGTCCAGCAGCGCTGCTAGTACGGCCAATAATAATGTCTATAACTTGACGATATTTGAAGCATTGGTCCTGCTACATACCCCGCCCACTTATACCGATGCCAGACAGCAATATCAGCTGCTGACTCAGCTCAGCGCTCGTAGCCACGCGGCTTGTCAGCGCCTTATCATTGAGGAGTTGACCGCCCATCAGTTAAGTTTGCTATATCGTCGCCAGCAGTTGCATCAGTACAAAGCGCCCAAGTGTGCCGCTCACAGCCCTTTGGCTGACAAGCTGTTTGCCGCGTTGCCGTTTGATTTGACCGGTGCGCAGCGGCGCGTGCTCACAGACATTACCACAGATATGGCAACGTCGATCCCCATGCTCAGACTGGTACAGGGCGATGTGGGCGCTGGCAAGACATTGGTTGCCGCAGGCGCGGCGGGCTATGCGCTCGATAGTGGCTGGCAGGTGGCAGTCATGGCACCGACCGAGATTTTAGCAGAGCAGCATCTGTTAAACTTTAAGCAGTGGTTTGAGCCATTAGGCATCGGTGTGGGCTGGCTGGCGGGCAAGCAAACCGCCAAGCAGCGCCGCGAAGCGCTAGCGGCGGTAAGTGAAAACACCGTGCAAGTGGTGGTCGGTACTCATGCGCTGTTTCAGGAGCAAGTGCAATTTGCCAAACTGGGCTTGGTCATTATCGATGAGCAGCATCGTTTCGGCGTTGAGCAGCGTATGGCGCTCACTAATAAAGGCGTGGCAGGCAGTACGCCGCATCAGCTGATCATGACCGCGACTCCTATTCCGCGTACGCTGGCGATGAGTGTCTATGGTGATATGGATACCTCTATTATCGATGAGCTGCCACCGGGACGTACGCCCATCACCACCGTGACGATTGACCGTAATCGCCGTGATGAAGTGATTGAGCGTATTGCGGTGAACTGTGCTGCAGGTAGGCAGGCGTATTGGGTATGCTCGTTGGTAGAGGAGTCGAGCGTGCTTGATGCGCAAGCGGCAGAAGCGACGTTTGAGGATTTAAGTGCACGCTTAGATATTCGTATCGGGCTGGTGCATGGCAAAATGAAACCTGCTGATAAGCAAGCCATCATGCAGGAGTTTAAAGCAGGCAATCTTGATTTATTGATTGCCACCACTGTCATCGAAGTCGGCGTCGATGTGCCCAATGCCTCGCTGATGGTCATCGAAAATGCTGAACGTCTGGGTCTATCACAGCTGCATCAGTTGCGCGGCCGCGTTGGACGTGGCTCTACCAAGAGCTTTTGCGTCCTACTGTATCAAAAGCCTTTATCAGAGACGGGCACTGAGCGGCTAAATGTGCTGCGAGATAGCACTGATGGTTTTGTCATTGCCCAAAAAGACTTGGAGCTGCGCGGACCAGGCGAGCTGCTGGGCAAACGACAAACAGGCAATGTCGGCTATTATTTGGCTGATTTGATTCGCGATGAGCAGTTATTTGCCATTGCGCAGCGCTTGGCCAAGCATCTGATTGCAGATCCTGCGCGCAAAGCCGATGTCAGTCAGCTGATACATCGCTGGATGCCGGAGGCCAGCCGTTATACCAATGCTTGAGCTGGTTGAGTTGCCTGAAGTGTTTTAAACTGAGGACTTTACAGCTGAAGGCTTTAAGACAGCGAGCAATAAGAGAATAACAAAATTATGTTATTCTTAATGGTTTTATAAATTACTATACTAAAAAACAGTAGGTTATGAGTAAGTAGCGCAATCATCATTGCTCGCCCTGTTTTATCTTATGATGGCTTGTATTGATAGAGACTACCCATGAATGATTCTGACAAGACGCACCCAAAACCCGTAAACGAGACAGAGCTACCGCCGTACCGTCAGCCCAGTACGCCCGCAACCGTTTCAGCAAAGCTGCCTTTATGGCTGTGGCCGGTACTGGTGGTGGTACTGGTATTAGGTGTCTTGTTGGGGAGATATTGGGGCGCTGATAAGACGGCGACGGATACTCCCACTGCGCCTAACGCGTCAAGTAATGAGGTAGGTGACAAGGCGGCCAGTGACGCGCAGGCAGTGCTATCAGTTGAGACAGTAATGCCCAGCCAAGATACGATTGGCAATACCTTGAGCGCCGACGGTACGATTAGTGCCAAAGACACGGCCAATGTCAGTGCCAAAGTCAATGGCGTGGCTGTCGAGCGCGTCTTGGTGGAGGAGGGCGATCGCGTCAAAGCAGGCCAAGTGCTGGCGGTGTTTGATACCGATGCGATGGAGCAGCAGGTGTTGCAAGCCGAAGCCGACGTGGCCGAAGCCGAAGCCACCCTTGCCAATGCCAGTGCCGATGCCGCACGGGTCTTACCCTTGATAGACATCGATGCCATTAGTAGGCAAGAAGCCGATCGCTATCGCACCTCTGAGGTGCGTGCTAGAGCGTCTTTGCAGGCGGCAAAAGCGCGGCTCAACAGTCAGCGTTTGACCTTGGATAACGCTAAGGTCGTCGCGCCAGTCAGCGGCGTCATCAGTGACAAGATGGTGGAGGTCGGCATGGTCGCAGGCGGTGAACCGCTATTTACCATCATAAAAGGCGGGGAATTAGAATGGCGCGCAGATATCGATCCAAAGCTTGTTGGGGAAGTCACTGTTGGCACGCCTGTGCGTGTCAGCCTACCAGATGGCGACTCTGTGATGGGGCAAGTCAGTCGCATCGCGCCGACAGCGGACAACAATCGCCAAATCACCATCTATGCTAGCCTAGCGGCCAACGCAAAAGTACGCGCTGGCATGTATCAAACGGGCGAGTTTTTATTGGGTAGCAGCAACACCCAAACCATTCCTAACAGTGCGGTGGTCAGCAATGATGGCTATGACTATGTGATGATGGTCACACAAATTCGCACCGACCACGCAGCGCAAAAAACGGGCCGTATCAAGCAGCAGCGTGTGAGTTTGGGTGAGCGTCTCGGCGATAGTGTGGCGGTCACAGAGCCATTGCCGAGCGACAGTCAAATCGTCAAGCAAGGCGGTAGTTTTTTAAATGATGGCGACTTGGTGCGCATCGTCGATGGTCTGAATCAATCCAATAATAACGCTGATACAGCTTCGCAGGCGCGCTCATGAGCCTAAATGTATCTGCTTACTCGATTAAAAATCCGTTGGTCGCTATTTTGCTGTTTGTACTGCTGACGTTGGGCGGTATTTATGGCTTTATGCAAATGAAGGTGCAGCAGTTCCCTGACATTGATTTGCCTGCCGTGGTGGTAACCGTCACTCTGCCTGGCGCGGCACCTACCCAGCTCGAAAACGACATTGCCAAAAAAGTCGAAAATAAACTGACCAGTATCGAAGGTGTCAAGCATATTCGCACCACCTTGCAAACCGGCGCTGCCACCATGGTCACTGAGTTTGTCCTAGAAAAAGACATCCAAGAAGCGGTCGATGATGTGCGCTCAGCCGTCGGTGAGGTGCGAGGGGATCTGCCAGCCGCGGCCAATGATCCGATTATCACTAAGGTCTCAACCGCAGGGTTTCCGGTGGTGACTTATTCTGTCGCCGCAGAAAACATGAATGTAGCAGATCTGTCTTGGTTCGTTGATGATACGGTCACCAAGCGGTTATCTGATATCCCTGGTGTCAGTACCGTTAGCCGTATCGGTGGCCTGCAGCGTGAGATTACCGTGGCAGCGGACCCGATTGCGCTCAGTGGTTTAAAGTTTCCTATTTCTCAGCTATCGCAGCAAATCGCTGGGATTCAGCAGGACAGCTCAGGCGGTGAAGCCGAGGTCGGTAAAACCACGCAAACCATTCGCGTGCTTGGGGCGGTCGAGCGCGCAAGCGACTTAAACGACCTACAAGTGGCCGTGCCGACAGGTGGCACGCAAGCGCTTAGACGTATGGCGCAAATCACCGATGGTGCTGCTGACCCAAGTTCGATTGCTAAGCTTGATGGGCAGACGGTGGTGGCGTTTAACATCACCCGCTCGCGCGGTGCCAGTGAGGTCGAGGTCATGGAGCGTGTCGATGCCGAGCTTGCCAAACTGGCGGCCGATACGGGTAATATCAGTATCGAAAAAGTCTATGATCGAGCCACCCCTATCGCCGAGGATTATCAAGCATCACTGCGTATGCTGATAGAAGGCGGGTTATTGGCCGTCGTGGTGGTGTTTTTATTTTTGCGCAATATCCGTGCGACCATTGTCGCAGCTGTGGCGTTGCCATTGTCCGTTATTCCTACCTTTTTGGGTATGTATCTGTTTGGCTTTAGTCTCAATATTATTTCTTTATTGGCATTGTCATTGGTGATTGGGGTGTTGGTCGATGATGCCATCGTAGAGGTCGAAAACATCATTCGTCATCTGCGTATGGGCAAGACGCCTTATGAGGCGGCGATGGAAGCGGCTGATGAGATTGGTCTGGCAGTCGTTGCTACTACCTTTACCTTGATTGCTGTGTTTTTGCCGACGGCCTTTATGGGCGGTATTGTTGGGCAGTTCTTCCGTCAGTTTGGCTGGACAGCGGCTTTGTCGATATTTGCGTCCTTGATGGTAGCGCGACTGATCACGCCGATGATGGCAGCTTACGTACTGCGGCCAGAAAAAAATCGCGTGGAAAAACAAAGCGCGCTGATGGATTGGTATCTTAAAGTGGTTGCATGGACACTGCGCCATCGTTGGATAACGATGGGAGCGACTTTAGTATTGTTTGTGGCGTCGTTGGCTTTAGTGAAGTTGCTACCGACCTCCTTTATTCCTGACAATGATATCGATCAGACGCGTGTTGAGATAGAGCTGACGCCAGATGTGGCGCTCGAAGATACCGAGCGCGTGGCAGCGATGGCCAGTGAGCGTATCTTGGCCATGCCTGAAGTGACCAATATCTTTACCTCGGTAGGGGAGGCGCAAGCTGCTATGGAGCCCAGCTCTGGCGGCAAAGCCGAAAATATCGCAGGGCTAGATGTCGTCCTTGCGCCGCGCGCAGAGCGTATCTCTAAGCAAGAGATTGAGCGCAAAATCAGTCATCTGCTCGCGGAGGTACCTGGCGCACGCTTTACCGTTGGTCTATCGAGCGGCGGCGAGACAGGCTACAACTTTTCTTTAACCAGTACCAATCCAGAGGTGCTAGAGCAGACCGCCCAGCAGATTATGACTGAAATCCGAGCGCTGCCCAGCGCCGGCGCAGTGACCAGTGACCGTAGCCTGCCGAGGCAAGAGCTTACGGTCATGCCTGACAGACTGGCGATGGCAGATAAAGGCGTCACCACGCAAGATATCGCCACCACGCTACGAGTGGCAACGGTCGGCGACTATGAGCAGCGCTTATCTAAGCTTAATCTCGATACCCGGCAGATTCCTATTGTGGTGCGACTGCCTGATGTCGCCAAACAAAACGTCAGCCAATTAGAAGGCCTATACGTGCCAAGTGCACTGCCTGCAGGACAAGGGGTACGCGTGGGCGAAGTGGCCGATCTAAACTTTGGGACAGGCCCGGCCCAGATCAACCGGCTTGACCGCGAGCGCGCCATTAGTATTACTGTGCAGCCTTCTGATGGCGAGCTTGGCGACTTGGTGCAGGCGGTCAAGTCGGTACCAGCGATGCAGACGCTGCCGCCATCGATTACCATCATTGACCAAGGTCAGGCAGAAAACATGGCAGAGCTGTTTAGTGGTTTTGTCATTGCCATGTCGGTCGGTGTGGTCTGTATTTTAGGCGTGCTGATCTTATTATTCGGCCGTATATTGCAGCCCTTTACCATCCTGATGGCGTTGCCGCTTTCGATTGGTGGTGCGTTTGTCGGCTTGGTCATTACCAATAGTAGCCTGTCGATGCCCTCGATGATTGGCTTTATTATGCTCATGGGTATCGCCACCAAAAACTCTATCTTATTGGTGGATTATGCCTTGATCGCTCAGCGCCGCGGCTTGGCTCGTTTTGATGCCATCATTGATGCTTGTCGCAAGCGTGCGCGCCCAATTATCATGACGACCATCGCCATGGGCGCAGGGATGCTGCCTTTGGTATTTGGGTGGGGCGATGCCGATCCGACGTTCCGTCGCCCAATGGCCGCAGCCGTATTGGGCGGCCTTGTCACCTCGACACTACTGAGCTTAGTAGTGATTCCGGTGGTATATACATTGATGGATGATCTATCGGGATGGTTTGCCAAATGGTTGACGCCAAGTGGCAAACCGCAGTCGAGCACTGATAATCACACTTAAATAAGGATTTTGTCGGGCTTACTTGGCTAATTTTAGTCGTTCTAAGTGTCTATTTTACCAATAAAGCGGCAAAAAAGAGTCCTGCTCCCCACTCGAGCATCGTTCTCGCCTTGTGAACGGGCAAAGCAGTGCTTTGCTCGATCTACTCTCAAGGCTGATGCTAAAACTGCCCCATATACTGCGTTACAAATCTAGTTAAGGCATCTCATTATCATCGCTTTGCGACTTGTCTGGAGCCATTTTAGCGATTAGCAGTGCCTTTTTTGAAGGTTTCACACACCCTAGAGATGAGTAAGACAATTGAGCTGAGGGTACCAGTGATCGATTTCTCCTATCCACTTACTGAATCAGCACAGATGAATTAAATTCATCTTATATTTAAATAACATCGTTTTTATTCATGTAATAGATTGGGTATGATTTATCTCATACAGACCTTGGATTCATATCAAAAAATAAAGGTAGCCAATTATCATGACTAAACCATTTACCTACTCCATCTCAAGTATTCGTTTTGATGAAAACTATCAGCCAGCTGATAGCACGCGTTTGACGACCAACTTTGCCAACTTGGCGCGCGGTGCCAGCCGTCAAGAAAACTTACGCAAAACACTCACCATGATAAACAATCGTTTTAATGCCTTGGCGCATTGGGACAACCCTCATGCCGACCGTTACTCAGTAGAAGTCGACATCATCTCGGCAGACTTGGACGTGGAAGGCAATGGCAACACTTTCCCTGTCATCGAGACATTGCAAACCACCATCATCGATCACAAAGAAAACACCCGTATCGATGGCATGATTGGCAACAGCTTTTCTTCTTATGTCCGCGATTATGATTTTAGTGTTGTCTTGCCAGCGCATTTCGCTCAAAACCCTGAGTGCCCGCCGCCGGAGGATTTTGGCGACTTGCACGGCAAGCTGTTTCAGCATCTGTTGAACTCAGACGCTTACCACGCAAGATTTAACAAACAGCCTGTCATTTGTCTGAGTGTGTCGACCAGCAAGACTTATTATCGTACGGGCAACCAGCATCCTGTCTTGGGGACTGAGTACAGACAAGACGGTGGCTCATTGAACAAAGGGTCATTGACCGATGAGTACTTTTTTAAAATGGGCTTGAGCGTTCGCTACTTTATGCCTGAAGGTAGCGCGGCGCCTTTAGCGTTTTATTTTGCCGGTGATTTGCTCAGTGACTATACCGACCTTGAGCTGATCAGTGCCATTAGCACTATGGAGACGTTTCAAAAGATCTATCGCCCAGAGATTTATAATACCAACGCCGCTGCCGCTCAGGTGTACCAGCCAAGCCTAAACTATCAAGACTATTCACTCACGCAAATAGTCTATGACCGTGAGGAGCGTAGCCAGTTGGCGGTGACACAAGGCAGGTTTACCCAAGAGGCCTTTATCCAGCCGTATCAAGCCATATTAGAGGAATGGGCGACAAACTACCCAGTGCAAACGCCAGCGCTAAAACAAACAGCGGCAAAAAGACAAGCAGCATGATGGTATCGGTGACCTATCAGGCAGTTATCTGTCGTTTATTAGACAACCAAACATAGTAAAAACTATCACAGTAAAAAGAGACAAGCCATGGACATATTATTACCAACTTCTACTGCTGGCAGCTTGCCAAAACCTGTATGGCTGGCTGAGCCTGAGAAGCTGTGGTCACCTTGGAAGCTAGCAGGCGATGAGCTGCTAGAGGCCAAGCAAGACGCGCTACGGGTGTCACTGCAGGAGCAAGTACAAGCAGGCATTGATATCGTGAGTGATGGCGAGCAGACTCGTCAGCATTTTGTCACCACCTTTATCGAGCATCTTGAGGGTGTGGATTTTACCAATCGTGAAACGGTCAAAATTCGTAATCGCTATGAGGCCAGCGTGCCGTCGGTAGTGGGCAATGTCAGTCGCTCAAAGCCTGTGTTTGTAGATGATGCAAAATTTTTACGCAGTCAAACTGACCAGCCGATCAAATGGGCATTGCCCGGGCCGATGACCATGATTGATACTTTATATGATGGTCATTATAAAAGCCGTGAAAAACTGGCGTGGGAGTTTGCTAAAATCTTAAATCAAGAAGCCCGAGAGCTAGAAGCAGCTGGTGTGGATATCATTCAATTCGACGAGCCTGCATTTAACGTGTTTTTTGATGACGTCAATGATTGGGGCATCGCTACGTTGGAGCGTGCTATCGAAGGCCTAAAGTGTGAAACAGCGGTGCATATTTGTTATGGTTATGGCATCAAAGCCAATAACGACTGGAAAAAGACACTGGGATCAGAGTGGCGTCAGTATGAGCAGGCCTTTCCAAAGCTGCAACAATCGAGCATCGATATTGTCTCGCTTGAGTGTCAAAACTCGCACGTCCCGATGGATCTGATTGAACTAATCCGCGGTAAAAAAGTAATGGTCGGTGCCATCGATGTGGCGAGCGATAGTATCGAGACGCCTGAAGCGGTGGCAGAGATACTACGCAAAGCCTTGCAGTTTGTCGATGCAGACAAGCTGTATCCGTCCACCAACTGCGGCATGGCACCACTATCTCGCGGCGTTGCACGCGGGAAACTAAATGCGTTGAGCGCGGGCGCGGCAATCGTGCGTAAAGAGCTGGGCGCTTAACGTCTGTCTGACACGGGTCACATGCTAACTGAGGATAAAAGCGATGATTGAAGCAAGCGGTTTTAGAGAGGCCATGTCTTTGTTGACGACAGCAGTCAACGTGGTCACTACAAACGGAGACACAGGCCGACATGGTTTTACTGCCTCTGCGGTATGTAGTGTCACAGACACGCCGCCAACACTGCTCGTCTGTATGAACCAAGCCTCGCGCTCACACAGTCATTTTATCGACAATAAAACGCTGAGCGTCAATGTGTTGGGCACTCAGCACCAACAGTTATCTAACGTGTTTGCCTCAAGGCTCAGCCCAGCAGAGCGATTTGCCCATGGTGCTTGGACGGAGCTGAGCACTGGCGCGCCTGTGCTAGAAGATGCGCTGGTGAGTTTTGATTGTGAGATTGAACAGGTGCAAGAAGTGGGCACGCATAGTGTGTTTATGTGCCGCGTGGTCGCCATCAAACAGTCTGGCTCAGCAGGTATCAACGATGAGAGTTTGGTATATTTTAATCGAGCCTACGCGCGCGTGGGTCAGACAGACTTGGCATAAATGCAGGGCACGCGTGTATCAATACAATCATCCTTTCACTAAAATCAAATAAGAAGTAGCTATCCTGTGGAATTAATCATTTTTTTAGTAATAGGCGCGCTCGCAGGGTTTGCGGCAGGGCTGTTTGGGGTAGGCGGTGGTACCATCATCGTACCGCTATTGTTTATCGTCTTTACCCAAATGGGTTATGATGCCGACGCGATCATGCATCTGGCGTTAGGGACATCGCTTGCCACCATCATCGTCACCTCGATCAGCTCTTTGATGGCGCATAATAAAAAGGGCGGCGTCATCTGGCCGGTCTTTAAAAATCTGGCACCTGGTATGGCGCTTGGGTGTTTTCTAGGTGCAGGGATTGCTGGGCAAATCTCTGGGCTGTATCTGCAGATTGTTGTTGGGGTGTTTTTGCTGTGGGTCGCTTATAAGATGTTTTTTGCTGGTAAAAAACAAGCCATGAATAATGCCAATAGCGCCAGTAGTGGTGCCAACTATCGCAATACAACACTACCATCAAAACCCAAGCAGCTCGCAGTAGGCGGCGTCATCGGTATTGCCTCAGCTATCTTTGGGATTGGCGGTGGCAGCTTAACGGTGCCATATCTGACGCGTTATAATGTGGTGATGCAAAAAGCGGTGGGCACCTCAGCGGCGTGCGGTCTACCGATTGCGGTTGCAGGCGCTCTAGGGTTTATGCTCTTTGGGATGCAAAAGCAAGTAGATGTGCCCAATACCATCGGCTTTGTGCATATTTATGCCTTTTTAGGTATTAGTATCATGAGCTTTTTTACCGCAAAATTGGGCGCAAAAGTCGCTCATATATTATCACCGCAATTATTAAAGAAATGTTTTGCGGTGTTATTGACCGTCGTTGGGTTTTATTTTCTGTATAAAGGGCTGGTTTAGAGAGTGATATTTGTATAATAGGGCGTGTTCTCTTTAGAGAGAGAACACGCCCTAATCATATTATTTCCGTTAACAACGTTCACTAAACCCTTTGCTATCTAGTAATGCTAGACAGCAAAGGGTTTAGTGTTATACAATGGTTTAATTTATAAAAAACCATTTAAAATCAATGATTTATATTATTCGACCGTCACTGATTTTGCGAGGTTACGAGGCTGGTCGACATCTGTACCGCGCATCACGGCCACATGGTATGACAGCAGCTGCACAGGTATGCTATAGACGATGGGAGCCAGTGTCTCGCAAACTTCAGGCACATAGACCACGTGCATTCTATCTTCTGCAACCATCTTGCTCTCTTCACTGGCGAAGACAAACAGCTCGCCATGGCGCGCATGCACCTCTTGCATGTTGGCTTTGAGTTTATCAAACATACTGTCTTTTGGCGCGAGCACCACGATTGGCATGTCTTTATCCACCAAGGCTAATGGGCCGTGTTTTAGCTCGCCGGCGGCATAGCCTTCAGCGTGGATATAAGAGATCTCTTTTAGCTTCAATGCGCCTTCTAGTGCAATAGGAAATTGTAAACCGCGACCTAAAAACAAGCAGCTTTTCTTATATTCAAAATGCTCGCTCATGACTTTGATCGGCGCATCGAGGTGTAAGCTGGCATGCAGTTGGCCGCGCAGCGCTTGTAGTTTCTCTAGCAGCGTGCTCAGTTTCTCGCCTGTCATGCGCGCTTGGACGGCGCCTACCTTTAGCACCAGTAGCATCAAGGCGGCCAGCTGAGTGGTAAAAGCCTTGGTGGAAGCGACACCAATCTCAGGGCCTGCAAGCGTTGGCAAAAAGATATCGGTCTCACGTACCAAAGACGACGTCGGTACGTTGCACAGTGCCAAGCTCACAAGACCGGCTGGGGTGTGTTTTTGAATATCGCGTAGCGCCGATAAGGTATCGGCTGTCTCACCAGACTGCGAGATGCAAATGACCAGTGTGTTATCGACGACGACCGGATTGCGGTAGCGAAACTCACTAGCCACCTCGACTGAGCACGGCACACGAACGAGACTTTCAAACCAATACTTTGCCACCAAACCTGCGTGATAACTGGTGCCACAAGCGATGACTTGGACCTGTTTAATGCCTTTTAACAGTGCTTCATGACGCTGTAAAAAATCATCGCGCAGCTTAGACGGCGCATCGCTATCTACTGCCATCTCAATGGTACGAGCAACTGCATCTGGCTGCTCATAGATTTCTTTGAGCATATAATGTCTGAACTCGCCTTTATCGGCATTATGCTGGGCGGCGTCAATCTCATGTATTTGACGTTTTACTTTTACACCGTCTGCATATACGTCAATGCTGTCGCGTGTCAGCTTGGCGATATCGCCTTCTTCTAGATACATAAAGCGATTGGTCACGGGCAGAAGTGCTAGCTGATCGGACGCGATAAAATTCTCGCCAATCCCCACACCGATGACCAATGGCGAACCTAGGCGCACGGTAATCAGCTCGTCTGGGCAATCGATATGCACAATGCCAAGGGCAAAAGCGCCGTGCAACATGGGAATGACCGCACGCACCGCTTCTAATAAATCAGGTGTGTTTTTATAGATATCATTGATTAAGTGCGCAACGACTTCGGTATCGGTCTGTGAGGTAAACTCGTAACCTTTTGCTATCAGCGTTTCTTTAAGTTCGGCATAGTTTTCCACAATGCCGTTATGCACCACCGCGATCTTACCAGAGATATGCGGATGGGCGTTGCGCTGGGCAGGCTCGCCATGTGTCGCCCAGCGGGTATGGGCAATACCGATATGACCATCAAAAAACTCAGGGTTGACGGCGACGGCATCGACTAAGGCTTGTACCTTGCCCACTTGGCGTTCGCGATGCAGCTCGCCATCACGAATGACCGTTAGGCCAGCGGAGTCGTAGCCGCGGTATTCTAAACGTTTTAGTCCTTCAAGTAAGATATTGGCGATATGACGCTCAGCAACTGCTCCAACGATTCCGCACATAATTATTCCTTAAATTTTATGTTCTCATACCATGTTATTTTAAAAGATGCCAATACATGGATAATCATTAATCTGTCAATATAAATAAGCAGCACCACAAATTATTGTCGTACTGCCTTAGTGGTCTTACTATCGTTTTTATCGAGTTGACGATCACCGCCGTCTTTATTTTTTAGTTGGACGCTGAAAGTTCTCTTTTTGCGTTTGCCGAGCGCGGCCAAACGCCAAGGCACTGGCATCGACATCCTTGGTAATCACCGAGCCTGCCGCTACAGTCGCTGTATCACCGATGGTAACCGGTGCCACCAAGCTGGCATTGGAGCCGATAAAGGCGTTGTCCTCAATGATGGTTTGAGACTTATTGACGCCATCATAATTACAGGTAATGACACCTGCACCGATATTGACGCCTGTCCCGACGGTCGAGTCGCCCACGTAGCTTAAGTGATTGACTTTGCTGCCTTGACCGATGGTGGATTTTTTGATTTCGACAAAATTACCGACTTTGCTCTGGTCTGCTAGTACGCTTTCAGGACGCAAATGCGCAAAAGGCCCGACATCGACACCAGTGCCAATCTTGGCATGATCAATGACGCAGTAGGGTTTGATATGACAAGCATTGCCGATATGAGCGTTTTTGATGACGCATCCTGGCTCGATATAGACATTGTCGCCTAAGGTACAATCACCCTCAAACACCACGCCAACATCGACAAACACATCTTGACCGGCGCTTAGGGTCCCTCGAATATCGACACGACTAGGATCGGCAAACTGCACGCCGGCTTCTTGTAAGTCGGCGACTAACTTTCCTTGCCACGTCCGCTCTAAGCTGGCAAGCTGCTGACGGTTATTGACGCCTTCAATCTCAAAGGTATGCTCAGGCTCGATCGCAGCGATGGCGATGCCATCGGCCACGGCCATCTTGACGATATCTGTCAGATAGTATTCTTGTTGGGCGTTGTCGTTTGAAAGTTTCGGCAAGTATTTATGAAGCAGAGCATTATCGACGCAGTAAATACCGCTATTGATCTCTTTGATGGCCTGCTCATCAGCGCTGGCGTCTTTTTGCTCAACGATGGCTTCGATATTACCGTTGTTGTCACGTTTGATACGGCCTAGCCCAAATGGGTTATCTACCGTTAGCGTCAGCATCGACATGCCATTGGTGTTGGCCGACTTTAATGCGGTTAACGTCTGGCAACTGACCAATGGTACATCACCATAAAGAATCAGGCTTTGCCCGTCTTTTGGCAAATCAGACAGCGTGACCTTGACCGCATGCCCGGTCCCTAGCTGCTCAGTTTGTGCCACCCAAGTAAGGGCTGACTGGGCATACTGGGTGGTGATTTCAGCTTTGACTTGCTCACCGCCAAAACCATACACGATGATGGTCTCATCGACCGTCAGCTGGTGGCAGGTGTCTAAAACGTGAGCGAGTAAAGACTTGCCAGCTAGTGTCTGCAGGACTTTGGGTTTGGCCGACTGCATACGCGTGCCTTTACCCGCTGCTAGGATAATTACCGAAAGAGGAGAAGTCATAATGGCCTACAAATGTAACAAGATATGATTTGAATTATAACGTAAATGCGTAACCAACCAAACTGCTAAGTCGTGACATCTTTGTAACGTCTCATTTGCAGCGTCACTAAATGTGCTAACGACTCATAGCAGCATCAGTTAGCAAGTGATAATACGCTACTATAAAGAATACTCCAAACAATTGCCGCCATGATACCTGCGATAATGTCATCGAGCATGATACCTAAGCCACCGGCGACTTTTTTATCTGCCCAGCCGATCGGTGGTGGCTTGATGATGTCAAAAAAACGAAACAGGATAAAGGCGATAAGAAGCGCGATGAGAGAAGAGGTTTGGCTGATATTTTGCCAAAAACTGCTATCGGCAACGCCCATATAAGACATCGGCAGCAAGGTGAGCCACATACCCGCCCATTCATCCCAGACGATATGCGGGTTATCGTGACCGCCCATCAGGGTGGAGGTTCTGCCGCATATTGAGTTACCAACGACACAAGACAATATAGTGATTATCAAAAACGGCAAAAAGCCGAAACTCATAAGCGGTATCGCGACGAGTAGCCCGCCTACTGTTCCCCATGTGCCAGGGGCACGGCGCGGCAGGCCACTACCGAGACCAATACCAAGCCAATAAACCACACGATCGAGCGTGCTGGCCGTGGCAGGTAGAGGCGGGCAGTCATTGGCTTGCCGGATATCGGGCTTAGATAGATCATGATCGGTCATGGATTAACCTGCAAAGTGTTGGTAACCCGTCAGCGTGGGCCATGTGGCAAAAGGGGCAGGGTGCGTCGGTGTGACTCGCTGTCCTTGATAATACAGATCAGCATGCCTATTTGTTGCCGTGTCTGCCTTGGCCAATGCTATCACCTCGCCAATACAGGTCACTGGCGTGTCACTGATATCGTTGACGGGTGGCTCGATATCAGCAGGTAAAGTAAAAGCCAGCTCATAGTCGTCGCCGCCTGCCAGCTGGCATAGTAAGCGCTCAGATAGATCCACGCTCGCTAACGCTTGGCTGGTTGGCAGCTGCTCTAAATCAAGGCGTATGCCAACGCCGCTTTGCGTGCAAATATGTCCAAGGTCTTGATACAGACCATCAGAGATATCGATCATCGCTGTGGCGCCGACTTTGGCTAGCGTGGTCCCTAAGGTGATGCGCGGCGTGGGCATATGCAAGCGATGTGCCAGCGCTATGCCTTGGCTACTATCAGGATGCTGCAACGCATATGCGGCATCACCAAGCGTGCCTGATACATAGATTTTATCACCAACTTGCGCGCCTGAGCGATAGACGGCTGGTGTATCAGCGGCTAAAAATCCTTGCGCGCTAACGCTTAGCACTAAGTTATCGCTGCGCGTGGTATCACCGCCTATCAGGGTCACACCAAAGAGCTGGCAGGCATGAAACAAACCCTTGGCAAATTCAGTGAGCCAAGTCTCAGTCGCCAAGCGCTCAGGCAATGCCAGCGCCAGCAAAATACTGTGCGCCGCCGCGCCCATTGCGGCGATATCTGAGACATTGACCGCGACCGCTTTATAGCCAATTTGAAAGGCTAATTGATGTACCTTATCCCAATCGGCGCTAAAATGCCGCCCTTGAACGAGAGTATCAATGCAGCTGACCAAGCGCGCGCTAGCAGGCACGCTCATCACCGCCGCGTCATCACCGATGCCTTTTTCGACGTCCGTTGCCGTGCGTGCTGGCGATATTTGCATCTGTGCAAAGATGCGCTCGATCAGCTCAAATTCATTCATGGTTAGTCTTTACTTTTTTCGTCTGAATTGACAAGGTTTGAGTCCTGTAGCCCAACATCGGCGGCAGTGCTCTCAGGGGTAGGCGCGGCTGCTGCCTCATTATGTCCTTGCGCACTGGCTTTTTTGCTGGCTCTATAATCACTGATATTTGCTTGAGCCTTGTTAGCACGTGGCCGTTTAATGGCTTTATTGGCACTGATACGAGGTTTGCCAGTTGTGGTCGGCGTCTCACTGGTGTCGTCAGCGTTAGTGACAGCCTTGGTTTCATCAGCAGTTTTCGGCTGCGGCTGTGCGGCGGGCGCAGCGGCTTTTTGTGAGCTGCGGCGGTTGGCCTTGATGTCGGCCTGTACTTCGAGGTCGCGCAGATCTATGGCCATTTTATCGAGCACCGCGTTGATTAACTTGTGCGCGTCAGTGGCGCCAAAGTGATTGTTGAGCTTCATTGCTTCATCTAGTACCACTTTATAAGGAATCTCTAAGCGGTTTTGCAGCTCGTAGGCACCAATCAATAAAATAGCATGCTCAACGGTGTCTAATTTATCGATATCGCGATCGAGATGCTGGCTGATAAGTGTATCTAGCGCTTCGATTTGTTCGGGAATATCGCGCATCATTTCGTGATAGTAGCCGATATGTACCGTATGCATGGCGTTGGTCGCACGGGTGCGCGCGGCGATATCGTGCGGCGCATTGTCTTTCCAGCCAAGCTTACCGTCTTTATCAAAACGGCGGTCGGTGACCAGCCATTCATATAAGCCTTGCATGGCAAAGCGTCTGGCTTTGCGCACAGCGGTGTGACTGGTCTTATAAGAAGACTCACTCATATCAAATTTTTGCTCACCTGCACTGCTGCTTGCGATACGAGTCGCTTCAGCTTGTTGGTCGTTGGTTTGTGCGGTTTTTGCAGCGTTGATGGCGCGCTTGAGTTGGTCAGTCATAGGGGGTAAATACCTGAATGTTAAGTGGCTATTTTGAGTAACTGCTTTTATTAACTATTTTTTGATTGACTGTATTCATCAATTATTTAACGACTATTTAATATAGATATATTGATACCAATAGCGTCAGGGTACAATCAGCTTGATTGTAAAAAATAGCCTGTGATAAGAAAAGCATAGACGTTTGAACTAAAAATGTTAAATAGTAATCGACTGGCAGATGATGACAATCGAGTGTTAAAGCAAAATTGCAGCGCTTTGTCGGCAGTGCCGCGAGCTTTAAGACACTGACGCTACGAGTTTTTAACCCATCAGCGCCAATCAAAAACAGTAAAACAATAAATAATAAATCTATAAAACGACTGCGATGTAGTAGATTCAATTTAAAAATGTTATAGCGCTACTGGTATAAACTTTCCTTGCGTGCTGTATACACAGAGGCTGCGCAAGATTCATCCCAGTCGCGCTTTGGAACTTATGCCAGTTTGGTTTTCAACTGACTATATTACGCGTCATTATCATTGTCGTAATCGTCATCAACATCTAATTGTGATAAAACCGCTAGCATCTCAAGCACCACCATCGCTGCTTCCGAGCCTTTGTTGCCAGCTTTGGTGCCCGAGCGCTCAATCGCCTGCTCAATACTATCGGTGGTGATGACGCCGTTGGCGACAGGAATATTATAATCAATCGCAACGCTGCTAAGACCTTTGGCAGACTCGCTAGCGACAAAGTCAAAATGTGGCGTGCTACCACGGATGATCGCGCCTAGCGCAATGATGGCATCAAAACGATCAGACTCAGCGGCACGCTGGGCGACAAGGGGTAGCTCAAAGGCACCTGGTACACGAATCACAGTGATGTTGCTACCCAATACGCCATGACGTAGTAGGGCATCGATAGCACCGTCGACTAATGACTCAACGACAAACCCATTAAAACGGCCAACGACGATACCGATACGGGCCTCTTCGTTTTGATGCAAGTTACCATCGATATGGGTAATATCGTTGCGCTGCTGCTGTAAATTTGACATAAAAAATCCTTTGAATAAGTAGCATTATAAGCAAAATTTTTGTACAAAATCTCGATTGTTTTCAATAGTTAACTGACAAAAATAAATAAGTAGCGCTATGATAACATTTTTTGTCAAGGCAGTTGTATTTTACCAAGCTTATAGGCGCATGGGTATGCCTTGTGCTGCCATATAGGCTTTGGCCTCCGATACGGTATATTCGCTAAAGTGAAAGATACTGGCCGCCAGCACCGCATCGACGCCGCCTTCTAAGACGCCTTCGGCCAAATGTTGCAGGTTGCCCACGCCGCCAGAGGCAATAACAGGGACATTGACGCGGCGGGTAATTTCACGCATCAGTGCCAAATCATAGCCTTTTTTGGTGCCGTCACCGTCCATTGATGTGACCAATAATTCACCTGCGCCAAGATCGGCCATTTTGCTTGCCCAAGCGACGGCATCAATGCCAGTCGGCTTACGTCCGCCATGGGTAAAAATCTCCCAGCGCGGTGTAATGATGCCATCAACCTCTATATCAGCGACACGTTTGGCATCGATGGCGACGACGATACATTGATTACCAAATTTTTGCGCCGCCTCTCCGACGAACTCAGGCGTAAACACCGCAGCCGAGTTAATCGCCACTTTGTCCGCGCCTGCATTGAGCAGGTTACGAATATCAGCGATTTTACGCACGCCGCCGCCCACAGTTAAGGGGACAAACACCGTCTCCGCCATACGCTCGACGGTATGATAAGTGGTATCACGCTCATCGCTGGTGGCAGTAATATCCAAAAAAGTAATCTCATCAGCGCCTTGTTCGTTGTAGCGCTGCGCCACTTCGACAGGGTCGCCAGCGTCTTTAATATCGACAAACTGTACGCCTTTGACCACGCGGCCATTGTCCACGTCCAAACAAGGAATGATACGCTTTGCTAACATAGGGTCTTTCACCTTATAATCAATTCAACCATAAGCGCTAGTCTAGCAAAATCACTGCCATATCAGGCAGGTTTTCACAAGATTATTATGCTTTTTATGATGGTTTGCTGATGCGCGGGACGATTATTGTCATTAGCGTCCAGATTTATTCTATTTATCTTCTTATCCAATTGCCAAAGTGAGATGTCATGTCCGTCTATACCCAGTTAACTGATGATCAATTTGCCGCCTTTTGCCAGCGTTTTGGCGTGTCATTTGCCCGCGCCATTCCGATTACCCAAGGCATCAAAAACTCTAACTGGTTTATTCAAACGACGGACGATGTCGATGGCGCGCACGCTTATGTGTTTACTTTGTTTGAAGAGCGCCCGCCAGAGGATATCGAAAAAATGGCAGTGATATTAAATCAACTAGATGGCAAGCTGCCGGTCGCTGCCCCGTTGGCACTGGTAGCATTAGGTGCTGATGATAACGCTGATACGAAAAAACGCTATGTCATTCATTATGAAAACAAAGCAATCACCTTGGTGCCGTGCTTGGCAGGCGCGCATCCGCAAGAGACCACGCCTGCGATGTGTCATGAGATCGGCGCGGCGTTAGCGATGCTGCATGAGACCTTGCAAGCGCTACAACCGGCACAAGACTACGGCGTGCCCCTCTACCCGTGGAGCGAGGTGCGCGACCGTGAAATGCAGTTTATGCCCGGCGATGAAGCCAAGCTCATGCGTGATATTTGGCAAGCTTACTCAAATCTACCTCTGACTGACTTACCAAAAGGCTTGTGTCATCTCGATATGTTCGCTGACAATACGCTATGGGACTTGACTAAAGGGCAGGAAAAGTTAACAGGTCTATTGGATTTTACTGAGGTCAGTGTCGAGCATTATGTGATGGATATCGCCATTACCATCAATGATTTTTGTACCACGTGGGGCGATGCCGAGCAAGGCGAGCTGGTACATTTTGATCGTCGTAAGATGGCAGCGTTTTTAGAAGGATATGAGTCAAAACGCACGCTAAACCGCGATGAAAAACGTGCGTTACCTGTTATGCTTGCCAAAGCGGCAGTGATTTTTTGGCTTTTGCGTCTTAATGTCATTCATTACAACCGTACCGAAGGTCGGACGGGCGACAATATCATGGTGAAAAATCCTGACCTTATGAAGCGTCTGGCCGCTTATCACTGGGCGCATGTCGAAAAAGCGCAAAAGACGGTATTTGTATTATCAAATGATAAGCGCGACAATCAACTCATAGGTATATTTAGTGATATCACCCACGCTGAGCAAGCGCGTGCTACTTTAAGTAATCGTCGCGACACCAGCATCAAAGAATATACACTCGATCAATTGGCGTAAGTTTTTTTGCTCAATACCATTTTTTGCATCCAAACCACAGAGGCGACCCTATGACCGATCAAGTTGATAACTGGCACAAACTGGCACGCTATGACACCAATATGCAAGGTGAGCTGCATGCCAATCTACTGCGTAATAATGGCATCACGGTGTCCTTGCAGCCGCTAAGCGCGATGCCAGGGATGAACTCAGGTATCGTACTGTGGATACAAGATACCGAGCTGGCGCATGCCAAACGGATCTTGGACAGTATCGATACCGAAGGCGCGACGCCCTATGAGATGTTTGATGAAGGGGCAGAAAATGGCGCAAGCGCGACTGTACATCCTACAAAAAACGACGACCATAACGACAATCATGATGGTGATCTATAAATGTGTCAACTCTTAGGAATGAACTGTAATACCCCAACCGATATTGGGTTTAGCTTTGCAGGGTTTCGTCGTCGCGGCGGTATGACTGATAGCCATGAGGATGGTTTTGGTATTGCTTTTTTTGAACGTAGCGACTGCACCAATAATGGCGAGACGGCAAACGACTCAACGGGACTACGCTTGTTTCATGACAATCGCCCAAGCCATCTGTCGCCAGTGGCCGACTTGGTCAATAACTACCCGATTAAGGCCATGAATGTCATCGCCCACATTCGTAAAGCCACGCAGGGACAAAACTGTCTGGCAAATACCCATCCTTTCGTCCGCGAAGTCTGGGGCGAGCAGTGGGTATTTGCCCACAACGGGCAGATGAATAGTGAATTTATCAAGCGCTGTCAGCGTCTGCAAGACAATGGCAACGCCTCACACTGTCAGCCTGTCGGCAGCACCGACTCAGAAGTGGCGTTTTGTTATCTGGTCAATCGCTTAAAAAGCACTTTTAAAACCCGTCCTGACGACCAGACGCTGTTTAACTTTTTGACCACTCAGTGCCGTTATTTATCGGCCAATGGCCTGTTTAATTGCCTAATCTCCAACGGCCGCTGGCAATTGGCGTATGCCGGTAGCTTGTTGTTTTATCTCACCCGCCAAGCACCATTTGGTGAAGCGAAACTGGCGGACGATGACTTAGCGATTAACTTTAGCGATGTCACCACCGATACCGATAAGGTGACGATTTTGGTGACCGTACCATTGACTGAAAATGAAAAATGGCAACAGTTGGCGGTCAATGAATGTCTGATATTCTCTGAGGGTGAGATTATTTATAAAGACAGCCCAAGCCAGCGTAAGTTTTTGACCATTGATGAAGGGATTGCAGTGGCACGGGCGGTTGGGGCCAGTGTATAGCGCCGGCAGGCACCGTATCGGTTTTAAAGTGAATTAACTGTATAATCCACAACAGCGCTTAAACTTCTCACCCGAGCCGCAAATACACGGCTGCTTTTGGGCGACAGACATAGGAACGGTCGGGTCGAGAAAATACCAACGCGTATCATGATTGGCTTTATTTACTACCTTTACAAAGGCAGACAACTCATGATGCGCTTGCAAGCCATTAGGCGTTTTAAAATAAGCTTTAAATTCAACCTGCGCGTGTCGTTTGCCAAGCTTTGCTCTGTGTTTTACAACCTCTAATCCTGCCCAATCGGTCTCGGTGGCCCAAGACTCAATCGCTATGACATCGAGCAAGCTTTGCTGCGCGGGTAGTGTGGTTTTGACGATGTATTCTGGCTTGATAAGCACAAAAGCGCTATAACGCGTGCGCATCAGACGCTCCGCTGTTTCTGCCTGTACGCCGTCAGTTTTATCCGCTTCTTTATTCACTTCTTTATTCATTTCTTTATTTAAAACGCTGTCATGATAAGGTTGACAGCAGTCTTTATAAAGTAGGGGCGCGGTGGCGGTCTCTGACGCGGGGTTGATTTGGCAAGGGCAGGTTTGGAGGGCGGCAGAAGTCGACATAGTGTACTCTCATTATTTATCATTTTTTGCTGGTAGAGGCGGCCTTAACTCAGCCAGCCTTTTATCAATTCTGGCCATAGACCGAGCTTAAGCTTTGCCCAAGCTGCGGGATCACTGACCTGCTGCCAAAAGGTGTCAAACGGCGGCGCTATATATAACAATAACACCAAAATAACGTATAGCAGCAAATACCACCATTTGTCTTTATGCTGATAAAACTTCATCGCCGTACCCGACGATCGCTTCATTTTCATATTGGACAAGTTGACGCTATATAATTCGTCTAGAGCCAAATGCACCATCGCGCCGCCAAATAAAAACAAACCATAAAACCAGCTCACCGTTAAGGGCAGGTGCAAAATATCATGGCTTAAATACGTCAGAGCCAAGCCCAATATCGCCATATAAGGCACAGAATGGATAACGCCGCGATGCACCGTCATCGTGGTAAAAACATAAAACACCACATAACGCATAAACCCATAGCCTGCCAGCCATAACACCATCAATGCCAATAGGCTCAGCTCACCGCGCCAATGCATCACCAGTCCAAAAGCGAAGACAAAAGAGATGAGGTTAAAACCAAGCTTAATCGGTGTTGAGTTGTCTGAGTCCAAGTCTGGCAAAAGGCCGCCGATAGTACCGAGCGCCGCACACATCAAAAACCCAGAGTCATCAACCAGCCCCGCTTTATAGACCGTTAAGCTCAGTGTACCGCTGACCATAAATGCAACATTTAAGTGGGTGTTAAAATTTGCCATAAAAACTCATCAATAAATAGCGCGCGAACACAACGTTTCGAGCTGCCCGTCTAGCCGTAAAAAAGCGCACCATGATACCATAAGCCGCCCATCGCTCATGAGAGATAGTTTGATATGACTGCCAGTAATCTGCCTCCTTTGCATCGCTCAGATGCGCGTTTTGATAAGCCTTTGCCGAACGATTCGCCTGTACAGGCGTCAGCCTTAGCGGCAAGCAGACTTGATGACAGCTTTGCCCAGATTGACTGGCGTGCGCCGTGGCTTGGTCATGTGCAGCAGTTAGATGCCATTAGCCAAGCCATCACTCAGCTTAGTGCGACAAAAAGCTTGAGCATGGAGCGCGCTGATACTCAAAGTTCTGCTCCTGAAAATCAAGCCCTTGATATCAGCCGTACCCAAAACACACCAGACATCATCGCGAAAGTATTAAATACCGCATTGCATCAGCAGGCAGCTGACGTGCAGCAGCAACTGCCGCACACCAAGCCTGCATATAACCATAAGGCGCAGGCTTTACAGTTTGTCTCACAAGAGGCGTTGCCAGAGGGCGAGGCTTACGAGAGCTTCATCGGCAGTACGGGCAATATCCCGACGCGTGACAACTTACACGACTTATTTAACGGTAGTATTTGGCTGACGTTCCCTAAGACCAAAGCCCTGCTAAACCACTACCATATGCTTGAAATTGAGCAGCAAGGGGTCGGTGCCAGTCGGGGCCGCGTCCGCGATACCATCACTGTGTTTGATGAAAACGGCGCGGTTTTGGTCACTGCCAATCCTAGTATTGGTGAGGCGTTGATTGGCTTTGACTGGCAGGGCAGTTTGGTACAGCCGCGCATGCAGTGGGATGACCCTACAAGTCCTAGTCCAAACGCGCAAGCGGTGGTTTATATTTTTGGTCATGCCCTCCTTGAGCAATTGATAGCGCCGCGTAAGCCCTTGTGCGCGCATAGTGTGGTCATCAACGTCGGCCAAGATTTCTTTGCCTTGTCAACGCAGCAGCGCATCGCCTTTTTGGATGATAAATTGGCTGATTATATGAATGAATTATTATCAAAGGACACAGTCACACCGCGTTATTTATCGCCATTGCCCATTTTAGGTGTGCCGCATTTCTGGGCCGAGAATGAAGATTCTAATTTTTATGATGATGCATTTGTGTTTCGTAGTGGTCGCCGTAAAAAGTAATAAAAATGGATTTGGCTAGCCTCTCATTATTAACTCGCTAACACATTGTTACAGTTACGATTGTGCCACGATTTGACTACGTCCAGACGTTAACAAAGCGCTATATATTTGTTATGGTAAAAACAAGCTGATGTCAGGTCTTACAAGCACCTTTAGAGCTTGGGTTAATGAAAACATATGTCTTAGGATTTTGTCTTACATGGTTTTGTAATAATGAATGTCTTTAGTGCCTACTTTGACACAGTATTTCTTTAATAAACCACCATTTATTGAGCCACCAATATCAACATAAATGCTAACTTGTAATTGGCCATTTATGTTTAGGATTTATAACAACGATAAGGAAGCTACCATGAGTGATATCTTTAATGTAAAAGACACCATTTCGGTCGATGGCAAGGAGCATGCCTATTATAGCTTGCCCAAACTTGCCGAAACTTACGACAATATCAATACGCTACCGTACTGTATGAAGGTCGTACTAGAGAACCTATTGCGTAACGAAGATGATGGTCAGTCTGTCGGCAAAAACCACATCGAAGCAGTGGCCAACTGGGACGCTGGCGCTGAGGCGTCCAAAGAGATTGCCTTCATGCCAGCACGCGTGGTGCTGCAAGATTTCACCGGCGTGCCATCAGTCGTCGATCTGGCAGCGATGCGTGATGCAGTAGTAGAGCTGGGTGGTCGTGCTGAGCAAATTAATCCCTTTATCCCCAGTGAGTTGGTCGTTGACCACTCGGTACAAGTGGATGCTTATGGCCGCGAAGATGCGCTGGATCTCAACGAGAAGATTGAGTTTAAGCGTAACAATGAGCGCTATGAGTTTCTCCATTGGGGCCGAAATGCCTTTGAGAACTTTGTCGTTGTCCCGCCAGCGACGGGTATCGTGCACCAAGTCAACCTTGAGTATCTTGCGCGCGTGGTCATGGCAGCAGATGTCGATGGCGAGCTGACCGCCTATCCTGACACAGTGTTTGGTACCGACAGTCATACGACGATGATTAATGGTATCGGCGTGCTTGGTTGGGGTGTTGGCGGTATCGAAGCTGAAGCGGCGATGCTCGGTCAGCCATCCTCAATGCTGATTCCGCAAGTGGTTGGCTTTGAGCTGACAGGCAAACTGAGAGAAGGCGTCACCGCGACGGATTTGGTATTGCGCGTGGTCGAGATGCTACGGGCACATGGCGTGGTTGGTAAGTTTGTCGAATTCTACGGTGAAGGCTTGCATCAAATGCCATTAGCAGATCGGGCGACGATTGCCAATATGTCGCCAGAATATGGCGCGACTTGTGGTATCTTCCCGATTGACCAAATGGCGATTGATTATCTGCGTCTATCAGGCCGTGACGAAGCGCAAATTGAGCTGGTCGAAAAATATGCCAAGGCACAGGGCTTATGGCATGATGCCGATACGCCAGCGGCAACTTACTCAAGTAAGCTAGAGCTTGATCTGTCCTCTGTCCAGCCAGCACTGGCAGGCCCTAACTTACCGCAGCAGCGTATCAACTTATCTGATATGCACGAAAAATTCGGCGAAACGCTTGAGAAGATGACCAAGGACCGTAAAAAAGAAGTTGAAGCTAAGGTGCGTTTCGATGAAGAAGGCGGTAAGCAAGAGCAAGCCAAAAACCTAGCAGCTAAGCCGAAAAACTGTGATGAAGACGGTAACTTCTGTAGTATCGTTGACATTAATGATGAGAAGTATAAATTACGTGACGGCGCGGTGGTGATTGCCGCGATTACCTCTTGTACCAACACCTCAAACCCAGCCGTCATGCTCGGTGCTGGACTGGTCGCCAAAAAGGCCGCTGCCAAAGGCCTCAAAGCCAAACCTTGGGTTAAGACCTCATTGGCACCTGGCTCAAAAGTAGTGACGGATTACTTAGAAAAAACCAAACTGATGGATGAGCTAGAAAAAACAGGCTTTTATCTCGTCGGTTATGGTTGTACCACTTGTATCGGTAACTCAGGACCACTGCTTGAAAGTATCGAGCAAGGTATCGAAGAAAATGATTTAGTGGCGGCAGCGGTACTCTCTGGTAACCGCAACTTTGAAGGTCGTATTCACTCACACGTCAAGGCAAGCTATTTGGCGTCGCCACCATTAGTCGTCGCTTATGCGCTGGCAGGTACGGTGGATATCGACTTGACCACCCAGCCGCTTGGTCAAGACCAAGACGGCAATGATGTCTATCTAAAAGACATTTGGCCAACGTCAGATGAGATCAACGAGCTGATTGCCAATAACATTGATGCTGATATGTTCCGTAAAAACTATGGTGAAGTGTTCGATGGTAGTAAAGAATGGAACGCGATTAGCTCAGCCGATAGTCAGCTATATCCATGGGATGAAGGCTCAACGTACATCAAAAATCCACCGTTCTTTGATGGTATGACCATGGAGCCAGAAGGTATCCCTGATATCGAAGACGCGCGTATCTTAGGTCTATTTGGTGACTCAATCACCACCGACCATATCTCGCCAGCTGGTAACATTGATCCAAACTCACCAGCAGGTAAGTATCTGCAAGAGCGCGGCGTCATGGAAGCGGACTTCAACAGTTATGGCTCACGCCGTGGTAATGATGCAGTCATGACCCGTGGTACCTTTGCCAATATCCGTATCAAAAACCAAATGATGGGCGGCAAAGAGGGCGGCTATACCTATTACTTCAAAGACGATAAGTCAACGCTACAAGATGGCGAAGAAATGGCTATCTATGATGCAGCGATGAAGTATAAAGAAGATAAGCGCCCGCTCGTCGTCCTCGGCGGGGCGGAGTATGGCTCAGGCTCTAGCCGTGACTGGGCAGCGAAGGGTACGATTTTGCTTGGTGTAAAAGCGGTATTGACCACCTCGTTCGAGCGTATTCACCGTTCAAACCTCGTCGGTATGGGCGTGCTGCCATTGACTTTCAAAGATGGCGAAGATGCACAAACCTACAAGCTCGATGGCTCTGAAGTGCTGAGCATCACTGGCCTGAACAATGGCGAGAGCAAAACCGCTCAAGTCACTGCCACCCGCGCCGATGGCTCGACTGAAACCTTTGAGGTCAATGTCGGCCTGCAGACACCAAAAGAGCGCGAATACGTGCGTCATGGCGGCGTATTGCACTATGTGCTGCGTCAGCTAGCTGCTGATAATAAAGAAGCTGCATAGTGATTAATTAGAGTTAGAAAAATATAAAGCCCAGTCCCCTATATTAAGGAGACTGGGCTTTTTTATGGGTAGTTAGATTTTATAAAAATCAGCTTATTTGATCATTATTTGCAGTTTGTTTATCCCTTCTCTGTAAGCAACTTAACTCCCAAACCAATAAACACCACGCCGCTTATTTTATTTAAAATCACTTCGATAGCTGGGTTTTTTCTTAAGTTGGCACTAAATTTTGAGGCCAATAAAGCAAGGCACGAACACCATACAAAGCCCGTCAGCGCAAAACTCAATCCCAAAATCAGAAATGACAAGGCGCTATGAGTATAGCTAGGATCGATAAACTGCGGAAAAAATGCAAGGAAGAATAGCGCGACTTTTGGGTTAAAGACATTGGTTAATACGCCTTGTTTGTATATTTGCCAGTGCGCTATAGAGTTGGCAGGTGCCGATGGGCGACTTTTTGGTAAATGATTTGCCAGTAAAGAAGGCTGCTTGCTCATCAGCATTTTTATACCCAGATAGCATAAGTAGCTGGCACCGATATATTTTACAATCGTAAAGGCCAGAGGCGAGTTGATCAAAATGATCGATAGACCCAATGCGGCGAATACCGTGTGCACCAAGATGCCTGAGATGATACCGAGGACAGAATAAAACCCTGCTGCGCTGCCATGTGAGACGCTACGGGTGATGATATACATCGTATCGGTGCCTGGAGTGAGGTTTAGCAAAATCGCCGCCAAGACAAAGCCCAGATAGTTTTCGATACCGAACATGGCTCATACTTCCTTGTGATAGCAATAATAGGGGAGTGTTTTATTTATCGTTTCTTTCGTAGTTTACCTGGTATCGGTCGTCATGAGCAGCTCATATCGATGGTTTTTATAAACGACAAACGAAAAAAATCCCAGTCACCGGATGATGACTGGGATTTTTTAGTGTTCGCTTATTAGTCTAACCTGATGCTAAGCAAAAGTGCTAATAAGTGACGCCGAATAGTGGCGTCCCCAGGGGGATTCGAACCCCCGTTACCGCCGTGAAAGGGCGGTGTCCTAGGCCTCTAGACGATGGGGACGCATAGAGTGTCATAACCTATGGTTATAACGGTACTTCACAATATCAGAGCGCTTATTTATTAATAAGCCTTGCCTAGGTGCTGACATTGTTCTCAAAGCAATATTTATCTGTTGAGCGATAAATAGTATGGTGGAGCTAAACGGAGTCGAACCGTTGACCCCTTGCATGCCATGCAAGTGCTCTACCAACTGAGCTATAGCCCCTCGCTAAGAGTGTGCGTATTTTAGGTAAGACCAGCAGTCTTGTCAACCGCTATTTTTAAAAAAATGCAAAATAATGCAAAAAAAGTCATTAAAAGTATTTAAATGGCTAATTATGGACGTTTGAGTATGGGTGTTACATAAAAAAGAGCCAGTATCGAGCTGACTCTTTGTTATTATTTATCTATCCTACTCTTCATCGGCAAGTACAAGGATACCCTGCTGCCAAACTATGCATCAGCCAAAAAATTAGGCAGATCCGCCGCTTTTTTCTCAAGCTTTTTCAGTTTCTTTTTACCGAGGCCGCCTAAGACATCAACCGCATGACGCAAGCGCGTCAAGGTCATATCCGCACCGATAATCGCCATCGAGTTCATAACGGGCGTCGATGAGGTGCTACCCGCAATCGCGATAAAGAATGGCGCCATAAAGTCGCGCATCTTGATATCGAGGTGGGCGGCGAGGCCTTTTAGCGTGGTATAGATGTTTTCCTCCGACCACGTCGGCAGGGTCTCAAGCTGCCAAAGCGCCAGTTGTAGCAGCTCGATGATTTGCTCAGGCTCAAGCGATTTATGCGTAAAGCTCTCAGCGGTGATGTCTGGCAGGTTTTGGAAATAAAAGCCGCCCCAGTTGACCGCGTCAGACAACAGCTCGATGCGTGGCTGAATCGCAGCGGCGATCGCGGTGAGTTTATCGCTGTCACTGGCCCACTCAAGGATTTTGTTTTTAAGCTCTTCAGGTGTAAGCGCGCGTAGCCATTCGCTGTTTAGCCAATTGAGTTTTTCGGTATCGAAGATAGGGCCGCCAAGAGACACGCGCTGGATATCAAAGCTGGCAATCATTTCATCCAAGGTGAATTTTTCGGTATCGTCAGGCATTGAGTAGCCCATACGGCCTAGGTAGTTGAGCAGCGCCTCAGGTAGTACGCCGGCATCACGGTAGTAAGTAATTGAGGTTGGGTTTTTACGTTTCGACAGCTTTGATTTGTCGGGGTTACGCAGTAGCGGCATATGGCAGAGTGTTGGCATCTCCCAACCAAAGTAATCATAAAGCAGCTGATGCTTGGGGGCGGAGTTGAGCCACTCTTCGCCGCGCATAACGTGAGTGATCTCCATCAAGTGATCGTCAACGACGTTGGCAAGATGGTAAGTTGGCATACCGTCGGTTTTTAGCAATACTTGCATATCGACTTGCGCCCAAGGAATCTCGACGGTGCCGCGCAGCATGTCATGTACTTGGCAAACGCCGTCGGTGGGTACACGCATACGGATCACATGCGGGGTGCCCTCGCTTACCAATTGCGCAGTTTTTTCTGGAGGTAGGTGGGCACAGCGGCCGTCATAGCGTGGGGTCTCGCCATTGGCCATTTGCTCAGCGCGCATGGCATCTAGCTCTTCTGTAGTACAAAAACAGCGAAACGCATGGTCGCTTGCTATCAGCTGCTCGGCGTGTTTTTTATAAATATCGCTACGCTCGCTCTGACGATAAGGTGCGTGCGGGCCACCAACGTCTGGTCCCTCACTCCAGTCAAGTCCGACCCAGCGTAGCGCGTCCAAAATCATCTGCTCGGATTGGGCCGTCGAACGCGTTTGATCGGTGTCCTCAATACGCAAAATAAACTCACCGCCGTGGGCTTTGGCAAAGGCTAAATTAAAGAGCGCAATATAAGCGGTACCGACATGCGGAAAACCAGTCGGCGAGGGCGCAATACGCGTGCGAATAGGGCGGGCGTTGCTCGTGTCGGAGGGAGCATGGGTCGATGTTTGCATAATAAAAATCTCAAAATGTCGTGGGCGATAAGTAGCAACAATAGCCACAAAATAACTAAAGGAAAAATATGACTAAAATAGCAATGAAAGAGTGGCCGTCAATAGCAAAAAATAGCGTAAAATATAGCGCTAGTATAACAGACAGCTGCGATATTTTTAATGAAAAGCCTGTCTAGTGCTTGACTCACCGTGTATCCTTGCGATAATAAGGTCAAGCAAGACATAACTTGTTTATTTTCATCTGATTTTTTACTATTACCGGCCGATATGGCCGTCATCTACTGAGTCGTTTGTGTCCACATTGAATGATAAGCCAAATAATAAGCAAAACAGTACGTCCACTTGCAAACAAAGCCCTTCTTTGGCCACTGACCCTGCCAAGTCGGCGGCTGATTTATCTGCTGTAACCTCTGATACCGCGCAGCCCACCCGTGAAGGAGGGTCTGCATGCGCGGCGTCCAGCGAGCAGCGCTTTGTCCATGATGCCGTACTATTGCAAGAGACGGTGGCGGCGGTACTGGGGGTCAAATCTCTTCCCAAACGCACAGATGACGCCCCACAACCCAGCTTGCAAATGAGCGGCATCTACGTCGATGCTACCTTTGGCCGTGGCGGTCATAGCCGTCTATTATTGAGTCATCTGAGTGACGACGCGACGCTGGTGGTGTTTGATAAAGACCCGACAGCAATTGCTGTGGCGCAAGAGCTGGCCGCTAGTGACAGCCGTGTCAAAGTGGTGCATGATAGTTTTGCGACCTTAACGGATAGCTTAGCGGCGCTGGGTATCGATCAGGTGGATGGCTTGATGGCAGATTTGGGCATTTCATCGCCGCAGATTGATGATGGTAGCCGCGGTTTTAGTTTTATGCGTGATGGCGCGGTCGATATGCGTATGGATACCAGTCGTGGCCAGTCGGTGGCCGAATGGCTCGAGCAGGTCGATGACGAAACCTTGGCCAATGTGCTTTACGAGTTCGGCGAAGAGCGCCACAGTCGCCGTATCGCGCGCGCCATCAAGCAGATGGACAGCTATGAGTCCACGCTTGAGCTGGCAGAGGTGATCAAAACGGCGCACCCCAACTGGCAGCGCGGCAAGCATCCAGCGACCCAAAGCTTTCAGGCCATGCGTATTTTTATCAATAACGAGCTTGGCGATGTCGATGACTTTTTGGCGCAAAGCATTCCGATTTTAAAAGCAGGTGGTCAGCTGGCAGTGATTAGCTTTCACTCCTTAGAGGACCGCCGAATCAAGCAGTTTTTGCAGCGCCATAGCAAAGGGCAATATCCAGAGGATGATAATCTGCCGATGCCACCCAAACGTCCGCGCTATTTTGGTAAGCCAAAACGGGTGGGGCCTAGCAAGAGCGAGATCAGCGGCAACCCGCGCGCGCGCAGTGCTTGGTTGCGACTGGCCACGCGCAGCGATGTTGAGTATCAACAGGCGGCAAGCCAAGATTAGCTACATTGTCAGTGAAGCGGTTTAAGAGTAGTCATATCGCTTTGCTGTTGTTTGTCTAAATAAGATAAAAATGTGCGAATGGCTACGCTAGTGTTAAAAAGCTGTAAATATTACCTGCTAGGCTCAGCAGTTGGTTTTTTGTTTGTAGCGCGCATGACAGTGATATTTGGTTTTATGTCACCGATGCGGCCTGAGTGTCTGATAGAGACATTTGCGCATAAAAACCATTTAAAACCGTCGCCGATTTTATATTTGAAGTCCACTTTTTGAGAGCGTCATGGCAATATCTGACAAACCTACTCGCCGCGCCGGCACCCCTCCTAATGTCGATATCGGCGAGCTGTTTGTGCGCCGGTTTAATGTGGTCAGCATTTATGTGGCGATTTTATTATTGCTGGCGGCGGCAATCATCTGGAGCGGTATCAAGACCGCTGAAGGCGTCCAGCAATACCATCAGGACTATAAAACCTTGCAAGACATGAAAAAACAACAGCGCAAGCTACAAGTAGAGCATCAGCGGTTGCTTATCGAGCAGCAAACCTTTAGCGCCACGCCGCAAATTGCCAGCCGCGCTGTGGCCGAGCTTGGCATGTATTCTCCAACCCTCAAAGACAAGTTGATTATTCAGCCAGGCGCTCCTACGGCACTGGCGCCAGCCGCCTCTAGCGAGGCAGATATCACCGCCAATGACAGTGATGTCATACAAGAGGTTGTCAGTACCGATTTGTCGATTGACGCGCCGCCTAGAGCTACATCAATTAATACCAATGCGGCGGAGGCTGGGCGATGAGTGAAAAAAAATCCAAAGCCAAGACCGGTAAGTCAACAGCAAAAAACAACAGCAAAAAACCCACCAGTGGCAAAGTCACCAAGCCGCTGCGCCGTGTCAGTGCGGCCAATTCAGGACAAAAAAATAAAAAAACTGATAGTAGTGCGGCAGATAGCCGTAAGGCCAAGCTGTTTGGGCGACTAAAAAAGAATGACAATCAAGGTGCTTATACCAGTGTCAAAAACCGTAAAACCGCGTTTTTAAATAAAGCATCAGGGGCGTCCTCACGGGGCGGTTTTGAGCAAGACAAAGCGCGATTTTGGACGGTTTGGGGATTGGCGCTTGCCATATTGGTCGCACTGATAGGCCGTGCTTACTACATTCAAGTCGCCAATGCCCAGTTTTATCAAGATAAGGGCAATGAGCTGATCACCAGCGTACGCACACAAACATCTTATCGCGGTATGATCACGGATCGCAACAAACTGCCACTGGCAGTGAGTGCGCCGCTGGCGACAGTGTCCTTTAGTCCGCATGACTATGCGCGTGAATACTATGAGCTAAAACGCATCATTTTGACCAACCCTGACAGTCCGCAGCTACGAGCGCGCATGCAAAAACGCTTGGATGCTATGGATTTGACGACCTTGGCCGCTGCCGCCAATATCTCAGTCAGTGAGCTAAAACGAGTCACCGCGATCGATGACAGCATCGATGTCACCGACGAGGAAGCAGTAAAAGCAGCGTTGCCATCAGGCGCAGGCTCGCACTACTTACCGCTTCTTAATAAAGTCACGCCAGAGATTGCCCAAAGTGTCAGCTCTTTAGATTTCCCTGGGGTGTATGAAAAAAACTTCTTTCAGCGTTATTACCCGCAGCCTCAGCCCAACTCGCAATTGCTCGGCTTTATGGGACAAAACGCCAATGATCCTGAGGGCGGCTATGAAGGGCGTGCGGGTATCGAACGTCAGTACGAAAAGGAGCTGGCGGGTAAAGATGGCAAGGTACTGGTACTAAAAGATGCCAAACAAAACAGCCTAAAAGAAATCAAGCAAGTCGAGCCTGAGATACCGGGCAAAGATGTGGCGCTGACGATTGACTCGCGTCTGCAGTATCTGCTTTATAAAGAGTTAGAAAAAGCAGGACGCCTACAGCGGGCGCGCTGGTCGACAGGTATGGTCGTCGATGTACAGACAGGCGAGGTGCTCGCCCTCTCGACCTGGCCGTCATTTAATTCCAATAACCTCAATGAGATGACCGGTGAAAACCAGCGAAACCGTGCGCTGTTAGACGTCTTTGAGCCAGGCTCAGTGATGAAGCCATTTACTGTGGCTGCGGCGTTAGACTCGGGTAAATATACCGCGACATCATTGATTGATACCAATCCAGGCTCTATCCGTGTCCGTGGTTATACCATTCGCGATCACCGTAATCTCGGCATGATCAACATGGGCACGCTACTACAAAAATCGAGTAACGTCGCCTCGACCAAGATTGCATTGTCCCTGCCGCCTGATGCCATTACCAATATGCAAAAGCAGTTTGGCTTTGGTAAAAAAACCCCATTACAGTTCCCTGGTGAGGGTAGTGGTCTGGTGGTCACGCCAAAAGAAAAAGAAACCTCGCGCCGCGCCACCGTCAGTTATGGTTATGGTCTGCAGGTGACACTTGCGCAGGTCGCACAGGCCTATTCGGCGCTGGCCGCAGGTGGTGTCATGCATCCGCTGACATTGATCAAAGACGACAAACCGCAGCCAAGCAAACGCATTATGGCGCACGAGCAGGCGATGTCTATCGTGCAGATGATGGAGAGCGTCACCGAGCCGGGTGGTACCGCGAAAGGCGCGGCCATTGATGGCTACCGTGTGGCGGGTAAAACAGGAACGTCGCGCCGTATCAACCCCAAAGGTGGCTACTATACTGACCAGTATCGCAACGTCTTTGCGGGTATGGCACCAGCATCAAACCCAAGGCTGGTGGGCGTGATGCTCATCGAAGACCCGCGCGCGCAGATTTATGCGGGTCTGACTGTCGCTCCTGTCTTTCATAATGTCATGAAAGAGGCGCTGCGTTTGTATAATGTGCCTTTAGATAAACCGCTAAAGACCGAAGAGCCATAAGTATCTTGCCACACAAACACGACGACTGATGTCGGCCAGTATCCAGCGCCAGCCGCTGATTTGTGTTTACCGTTTAGGATTTGCCCATGACCACGCTTACCTCATCGCCCAGCACCCACGCGGTTACCTTGCAGCAGCTTTTAGAGAGCGGCGATCGTCAGCATTCTTTGCTACAGTCATCGCTCACCGCGCTGCTCGCTGCTGCGGACAATACCAGTGAGGGCATCTCGGTCGCGCATATACCATTTGCACAGTTTCGGTTGGATAGCCGCCACGTTGCGGCACACGATGTGTTTGTCCTGCTAAAAAGCCAGACAGGCCACTGTCAAAAAAGCCGCGACTATCTGCTACAAGCCGCATCACAGGCGGCTTTTATTCTCTCGGAGATTGACCCAAGCGACTTGTTTGATGATGGACAGTTGCCAGCGGATGTGTTGTCTTGTCCTTTGATATACACGCCGCATATTCGTGATTTTTTGGGCAGTCTCATTCAGGCGCGTTTGCAGTACCAGCAGCCAAGCCGATTACCCACGGTGGCGGCAGTGACGGGCACCAATGGCAAAACCACCGTCAGCCAGCTGGTAGCGCAGTTGACGCAGCTGACTGGCATGAGCAGCGCTGTGATGGGGACCGCGGGTAACGGTCGACTGGGCGCTTTGGTACAGGCTAGCCATACCACGGGCGACGCTCTTGCCGTGCAGCAGTTTGTGTATCAAATGGCGCTTGAGAAGGCAGAAGTATTGGCGTTAGAAGCCAGCTCGCACGGCCTTGATCAGCAGCGTCTACAAGGCGTGCCGATATCTGTTGCGATTTATACCAACTTAAGCCGCGATCATTTAGATTATCATGCCGATATGGCAGCGTATGCCGCGGCAAAAGCTAGGCTCTTTGACAAAACGCATTTTCCTTCCTTGACCCACGCTATCATTAATATCGATGATGAGTACGCGCAGGTCATGCTAGATATGGCGCATGCCAGTGGTTTGACGGTATGGACGTATAGTCTAGATGCCTCAAAGCCTGCGACTTTTGTTGCCACCGATATTACCCCAAGCTTAGAAGGGGTGGAAATTACACTGCAGACAGACATCGCCGGTGGAGATACCGCTGATAAAGGAACTGGTGATACAGACACTGGCCATAAAGAGAGCTGTCGCATAAATATCGTTAGTCCTTTGCTCGGGCGTTTTAATGTCGCCAATTTGCTGGCTGCCATTGCCGCTGCTACTGCATTGGGCATGAGTCTTGAGCGTATCGCCGAGCTCGTCCCGCAGCTACAAGGCGCGGTAGGACGTATGCAGCGCGTCGCATCGAGTGATGGCTGCTTTATCGTTGATTATGCCCATACCCCTGATGCGCTCAGTCAGGTGCTGGCCAGTTTGCGCACCCACTGTGAGGGGCAGCTGTGGGCGGTGTTTGGCTGCGGCGGAGACCGTGACGCGGGCAAGCGTCCGCTGATGGCGCAGGCAGGACTGGCGGGCGCGGATAGGGTTATATTGACCGCGGATAATCCGCGAACCGAAGACCCAGAGGCCATCTTGCAAGATATGCAAGCGGGCATGAGCACCGCGCAGTATCAGCGCACCCATATTGAGCCTGCACGGCAAGCGGCGATTGAGTATGCTGTCATGCAAGCAGCACCCAATGATATCGTCGTCATCGCTGGCAAAGGTCATGAGACCTATCAAGAGATCAATCATGTCCGTTATGATTTTGATGACAGTGTGGTCTTGCAACAAGCCTTACAAAAGGCTGGGCGCAGATAGGCAATGGGTTTACAGCGTCATGATTTTGAGGGTTGCGCCATCATTTGAGAGCGCTCATCAAATCATGTTGAGCGTAACAAACAGTATTTATAAAAATTAAGTAGTCATCATACAAGGTAATCATTATGACAGCCGACAACGACAATACCATTCAGTCGCAAGGTCTCTATGTCTGGCAGGTAGATAATCTGCTCGCTGCGACAGCCTCGCTGGATGGGCATTGGCAGCTAGCAGCAGAGCAAAGCAATGCAGGACAAACTGAGCTTGCCAACAACGCGGTCACCAGCAACCGTATCGCCACCGATACCCGCACGATAAAGAGCGGCGATATCTTTTTGGCGCTAAGCGGTGCCAATTTTGATGGTCATGACTATATCAATCAAGCCGCTGCCCAAGGTGCTGTCGCTGCTATCGTCTCACGTCCCATCTCGACGAGCATCCCGCAGTTGGTCGTGAGTGATACGCGTCTGGCTTTGGGGCAGCTGGCCGCTTATCGTCGTCAGCAGCATCAAGACTTGACTGTGATTGCTATCACCGGCTCAAGCGGTAAAACCACCTGCAAAGAGATGCTTGGTAGTATCTTTGGTCGTTTAGCACCAACCCTGATCACCCGTGGCAACCTAAACAACGATTTGGGCGTACCGATGATGCTGCTCGAGTTGTCCGATCATCATCGCTATGCCATCTTGGAGCTGGGCGCCAACCATATCGGCGAGATTGCTTACACGGCAGAAATCGTCCAACCGGATGTGGCTTGTATCCTCAATATTGGTACCGCGCATTTGGGTGAATTCGGTAGCCGTGAAGGTATCTGTCAAACCAAGTCGGAGATTTACCATACATTAACCGATACTCAGTTTGCTATTGTCCCTGACAAAGACGACTTTACCAATCAACTGCGCCGTATCGCCGAAAAACATACCTCACATGTGATTGGTTTTGGCAATACCGATGTCAGTGCCAGTCACTTGGATGTCGAGCCTGAGCGTAGTGAGTTCAAGCTGCATATTGGCAATCAAGTCCATGACATCAACCTACCATTGGCGGGTGAGCATAATGTCAATAACGCCTTGGCGGCGGCCGCTTGTGCGCATGCGTTAAACATCGATGTCAGTGATATCGTGATTGGTTTAGAAAACGCCCGCCCCGCCAAAGGTCGTCTCAATAGTCAGATACTGGGGATGCATCGCCTGATCGATGATACGTATAATGCCAATCCGCATTCCGTGCGTGCAGCGGCCAAGGTGCTGGCGGCGCAAACAGGCACGCAAGTGATGGTGTTGGGCGATATCGCTGAGCTGGGTGACGCGGCAGTGAGCGAGCATCAAAGCTTGGGTCGTACCATTGCCACCACTGGTATCAACGTGCTGCTGTGCGTCGGTGAGTATGCGCCGTATACCGTAGCAGGTGCGCAAGAAATCTCTGATATCAGTGCGCATGCGTTTGCGGATAAAGACAGTCTTTTGGCGTATTTACAGCCGTATTTGCAAGCGCAGCAGGCTAAGCCTTGTACCGTGCTGTTCAAAGGCTCACGTGCCATGCAAATGGAAACCCTTATCAATGCGCTAGTCGAGGAGTAGGCGGTGTTAGTTTGGTTGTTTGGCTGGCTTGGCCAGTATTATACACCGTTTTCTGCGGTTTCTTCGTTGACGCTACGCGCGTTATTAGCGGTCATTACCGCTTTAGTCTTTAGCATGATGTTTGGTGGCCGCGTCATTCGCCACTTGCGTGCGCTCAAATATGGGCAGGCCATCCGTAATGATGGACCGCAGTCGCATTTGGCCAAGACGGGCACACCGACCATGGGCGGCGTCTTGATACTCAGTGCTATCGGGGTGTCGACCTTGCTATGGGCGCGCTTAGACAATCCTTATGTGTGGATTTTGCTGGTGGTGATGGTGGTGTTTGGTGCGGTTGGCTGGGCTGATGACTGGCTAAAGATTAAGTATAAAGACCCCAAAGGCCTAATCGCTCGCAAAAAGTACTTTTGGCTGTCGATGGGCGCGTTATTTGTTGGGGTGTCGCTGTACTATATCGCCACGCTGCAGCCAGATATGGCGACCACCCGCGAGATGCAGGATTTACTACTGCCTGTCTTTAAAAACTGGATCGTTCCTTTCTCTGCGCTACCTTTTGGTATTGGGTTTATTATCTTTACCTATTTTGTGATTAATGGCGCTTCTAATGCCGTCAACTTAACCGATGGTTTGGATGGTTTGGCTATCTTGCCAGTGGTACTGGTGGCGGCAGGTTTGGGCGCGATGGCTTATGTCTCAGGTGATGTGCGTTTTGCTGACTACTTGCATGTGCCTTATATCGCTTATAACTCTGAGGTCATCATTGTCTGTGGTTCGATGATTGGGGCAGGCTTGGGCTTTTTGTGGTTTAACGCCCATCCAGCCCAAGTATTTATGGGTGATGTCGGAGCACTGGCACTGGGCGCGATGCTCGGTACCATCGCGGTCATGACTCGTCAAGAGATTGCCTTTGCCATTATGGGTGGTTTGTTTGTCGCAGAAGCGCTGTCGGTGATGCTACAGGTTGGCTCATATAAGCTGCGCAAAAAACGCGTCTTTCGTATGGCGCCGCTGCATCATCATTTTGAAGAGATTGGCTGGAAAGAAACACAAGTGGTGGCACGCTTTTGGATTATTGCCATTATCCTTGTAATCTTAGGGCTAATGACGCTAAAACTGCGCTAACTACTTTTTAACAAGCTGGTTTTTTAATAAATTGGTGCTTTAACAAGCTGGTGTTTTAGCAAACTGAGTCTTTTGGTTCAGCGCTCTGCAAAAGCCATCTCATCGTGTTTGAGGTGGCTTTTTTGGTTCTGTCTCTTATTATTAAGTGAGGGGTTTTATGCCGCAGCTGAAGCAAACTTTGCTAAAATGACGGCCATATTTGACTGATTTTGAGAAACCTGTGTCGTTATTTATTTGTCCCCTTTGCCAGTCACCCATGCAGCCTGCCGCCGATACGTGGCGCTGTGATGGCAGCTTGCATCCAAAGCAGACCAAGCACCCTTTCGATGTGGCGCGTCAAGGCTATGTCAATTTGTTACCAGTACAACAAAAAAAATCCAAAGCGCCAGGAGACAGCCAAGCCTCTATCGAAGCGCGGCAGCGGTTTTTGGCCGCAGGACATTACCAGCCATTACAGGCTTTGCTTGAGCAGCAAATGAGGCCGCTGCTCGGGCAAAGTGATACTGCCGCAAATTGGCTGGATGTCGGTTGCGGTGAGGGCTATTATACCCAAGCAATGGCGCAGATAGACGGTATAGCATCGCTGATAGCGGCTGACATCAGCAAGCCTGCCGTCTCTACTTTCGCCAAAGCAAGTAAAGCGGCAGGGCAGCTGTGGTATCAGCAGCCCAAAGAGGGCGCGACTCAGACGGCGGTATATCCACTAGTGACCAGCGCCGCCCATCTGCCGCTACGCGCCCGTAGTGTGACGGGTATCAGTAGCATCTTTAGTCCTATCTTGCCTGAGGCTTTTGCCAAAGTGTTGTGTGACACAGGCTATCTCATCATTGCCAAACCCGATAGTCAGCATCTTGCCTCGATGCGTGAGGCGTTGTTTGATAGTGTGCGCGAGCATGATTCTGATAAGTTTTTGCACGAATTAGCCCCGCACTTTACCCTGCTTGCGACGCATCACGTCAGTACCGAGCTGTCATTAGCGGCAAATGATTTGGCAGATTTGATGACCATGACCCCGTATGCTTATCGCGCCCGCGCAGAAAAACGCCAAGCATTACTGGAGCTTAGTGAGCATGCGCCATTTAATACAGAAGCCAAGTTTGTGGTGTATGTTTTGCAAAAGCATATGGGTAAATAGCGCAGTCTGTAGATGAAATGAGTCTGCCTGCATCCTTATTAGCAAAGTCAGTATTAGGGCGTATCTTCAATTCAATCTAGAGCCATTTAGCCATCTAACTGGCCATTTATAAAATAGGCCCCATGCTCGCGACGATATTGTTCCAAATTCTATAAGGCAGTGGCCAGTTTTTCACCTGCGCGCAGGTCACCTCATCTGAGTCTGCGATATACTGGTGTTGGCGTGCGACGATATCAGCGGTGAGCGCTCTATCACTAAAAACGATGTTGTTTTCATAATTTAAATCAAAACTACGTAAGTCCAAATTGGTTGAGCCAATCAGGCTGATTTCGCCATCGACGGTTAGGGTTTTGGCGTGTAGTAGGCCGGGTTTGTACTCATATATCTTTACCCCAGATTCGAGCAATTGCCAGTAGTAGCTGTGGCTGGTGGCTGCCACCACGATAGAGTCGTTGTGCTTTGGGAAAATCATCGTCACGTCTACACCACGGTAGGCGGTGGCACACAACACATTGACCAACGAGTAGTCCGGTACAAAGTAGGGCGTCGAGATAATAAGAGTGTGCTGGGCTTGGCTGATTAACGCGCCCAAAAACTGCGGCGTGGTGCCGTGACGTTGGGTCGGCCCATCGGAGAAGACTTGCGCGGCAAAGGTGTTGGTTGCTTGTATCTCAGACGTTGTCTCAGCACCGTCATCCAAGGCGGTCGCAGGCTGGGTAAAAAAAGGAAAGCTCTCAAGCGGGGTATAAGGGTTTTCGCTGAGCCAGTCACTGGCAAATAGCATCTGGTTTTGTGCCACAACTGGCCCCTCAACACGCATCATGATATCTACCCACGGCGCAAACTTGGGCTTTACCCGAAACTCAGGGTCGGCGCAGTTGCGACTGCCAGAGTAGCCAATCTTGCCATCAATCACCGTGATTTTGCGGTGATTGCGCAAGTCGATCCGACTAAACATCATTACCTTTAAGAAGTTGTTAATCGGTAATGCCACGCTAACTTGTACGCCAGCGTCTTTCATTTCTTGCCATATCTTTGAGCGCACCATCTTACGTGAGCCCATGCCATCGACCATCGCGCGGCATGTCACCCCGCGCTTTGCCGCCCGTATCAATGCTTGGGCAGTGTCGATACCCATGCCATCAATCAGCCAAATATAATACAGCACATGAATATGATCGGTCGCCGCATCAAAATCAGCAATCATGCGTCTACGCGTCTCGTTGGCATCGGCCATTAGCTCGGCGCGGTTGCCCACCGTCGTACGAAAGCCTGTGGCATTGGCAGAGTAGGCAAAGGCTGCGCGGTACCCTGGTTTGACAGCCTGTGTCAAGGCCGCCTCACTGCCCAGCACATCGGGGCGATAGGCGCTCAATCTATCGATGACTTGCTCACGCTCGCGGGCAAAGTTGCGGCCCAGATGTACCTCACCAAACATCCAGTAAACCACCACCCCCAGATAAGGCAAGATAAATAGAATGACAATCCAAGCCAGCCGAGCAGGGGCACTCAGATCATGGCGCGACAATACTCGTAAAGAGATGAGCACCAGTAAGATAAAGTGGATGGTGAGCAGGATGTCTAACAGCATAAGGCAATCCAGTGTTATTGTTTTTATTGACGTATCGCACAGTACTGACTAATTATAACGTACTGTAAAACTTTGACCGTATTGATTGGTAAAGTCATTAGGACGTGTCTGCATGTCAAAAATGGTGATAAAAATGGGACAAATTGCGGTCGAACAAAGGAAGTAGCGCCGTTATAGTTAAGTCTTTATAAAATCGATACAGCCCATATCATGAAATAGTTTAGGTAGATTATTCTCCATCCACCCTTGGCGCATAAACTTAGCCTGTGCCCATTTTTTCTCGATAGGGTTCAGATCAGGGCTGTACGGCGGCAGCCATAAAATACGATGGCCATGCCTATTGAGTAGTTTTTGAATGCGTCTACTTTTATGAAACCGAGCGTTATCCATGACAATCACGCACTTGGTTTTAAGACTTGGAATAAGTGTGAACTTACACCAATCATAAAATATATTGCTATTGATATTCTGCTCAACGTACTCAAGCGCAAATAGCATTTTTTCATAGAGAGCTCCGATGACATTCGTACGTCTCGAAGCTTGCCAGTTGTAGCTATCGATACAGGGTTTACCAATCGGTGCATAGCCATGAGAACGAATAGTTTCAGCCTCAAAGCCGCTTTCATCCATATAGACAATGGGATAGCCTTGCTGAGTAAAGCGATCAAGCCTACTCTGGAATATCGCTCTTTTTATCGGACACGCTTTTGGATGTTCCAAAGTCTTTTTTTTGACTGATACCAAGACGCTTCAAAGCATTGAAGATGCCCGTTTTACTACAGTTCAAGCGGCGAGCTCTTTCATAGTTATAATCATCTGGGTATCTTTTTATGTCTTCAATCAAGGCGTCATCAGGTATTTTAGTCGGTGCTTTATTCCTGGTTGTTTTAGGAGCTAATTTCTTCTGCCAACTGTGAATGGTGCTGGTGCTAAGTCCATAAAATAGCGCAGCTTCTCGTATGGTCATACCATCAGTGATGCTAGAAAGTACCTGTTTGCGATAGTCTATTGAATAAGTCATCGTTTATTTCATTAAATGCAATTGTTAAAAGTATTGTATCGGTTTTATTTGGATTAGACTATATCAAGGTGGAACTGGTCTAAATTTTCCTTGCGTGCTGTGCCTACGCAGACAGAGGCTGCGAAAAATTTATCCCCGTCCCACTGTGTCTTTTACTATACTGAATTCACTATAGACCAACACAAGCGACGTGATAGGTGGGTCACGTTGGGTGGGATTGGGGAAATAGTAGGTATAAAAAAAACGCTAGACGCGTTATATTTAAAGGGTTTAAGATGTACATAGGATAGTTTAGGACAAGCTAGGAAAACTAAGATTTTATAAGATTGGCGGTGAAGGAGGAAGTCTAACTTTATATACAAGTAATTGATTTAATTATAGTTATTTTATTGTAGATACATATTAGACCATCAAATAGACCAACAGCGCTACAGTATTGGAGGCAAGGCAAATAATGGGATTTTTCCCCTGATTAATTGTATCAAGATATTACTTGGCACCTCATAAATGTTGAGGCGCCATATTAAGACTAGATAAGATATATATTATAAATAAAAAAAGCTTAATCGGCAGTTAAATTACCGTAGTCAAAGCATTTTGACGCTTGAATCAAAACCCAAACAACGCGGCATTATTTTTTATCAAAATTTGCGTCACAAGCTTATCATCATTAACGATGCGCTTGAAGTTATCAAGTGCTTTATCAAAGCTTATGGTTTCATGCTGAGTATGCGGCCAGTCACTTCCCCAAAGCAGATGATCTTGTAGTCCGATTTGCTTTAATAAGGCAAAAGCGTCTACGGCATTTTGAACACCTGATTTATCAACACGATAATATCCTGATACTTTGACCCAATGCTGCTTAGGATCAAGCAGCTTTAACAATGCTTGATAATCCGGATCATTCACGCCCAATGTTGGATCAAATCGTCCAAAGTGATCTATGACCACATCTATAGGGTATTGCTGTAAATTAGGCAATAGCCGTACTAAATAAGCAGGCGGCGCATGAAGTTCAATTTGAAAGTTAACATCGGTAAGCTTTGTCAGAAGCGCTTGCCAGTCAGGTTTAGTTAAATCTGGGCAATCAAGCCCAAATAAATTTAAGCGTATTCCTACAATTCCTTGATCAGCTAAGCCCTTAAGTGTTGATAATGTCACGTCACGATCAACCACGGCAACTCCTTTTAATCGATCAGGATAAGACGCGATTGCCGATAGCATATAGCTGTTATCTGTCCCTAAAAAGCTTGGCTGGATCAATACGCCTTGGTTAAAGCCATTAGCATCTAACTGCTGGATATAGTCCTCAGCACTGGCTGTATCGCTTGGTTTATAGCGAGCATTGGTAACAAAGTCTGCCTCGTTTGAAAAAACATGAGCATGGGTGTCAATAAGCGGCATAGCACTCTCCTTTTTATCTCAATTAAAATAAAACCTGAATAATAAAGGTTGCAATAAGTCCAGCAACAATCCCAATGGGAACAGCTTTAAACAGTAGTGAGTTTAATAGCTTATCTTTATCAATATCGTTTGGTGATGACCCCAAAATCAAACTACCCCCTGATGAGAAAGGCGAGATTGAAGAGCTTTGAGCGCCAACTACGATGCAGACAAATAATAGCAGTGGGTTAAGTCCAGAGGCTGCTGCAAGTGTTGGAACAATAGGGAAAAGGGCAGGAGCAACGACGCCAAGTGTGCTTGCAAATACTGACATAATTGCGCTGATAATGAATACTAAAATTGGAATCATCCAAATTGGAACATTGGTGCTAAGCCATTCAGTTAGCTCGTCTATCACTCCAACCTTTACACCTAAACTGATTAACATACCAACGCCGCAAATCATAATAAGCGTGTTCCAAGGCACAAAACGAATAACTGTTTTTTCATCCGCTAGCTTCAAAAACAAGCTGATGATTGTGAAAAATATAGCAATAAAGCCGATATCAATTCGCGCGTTTAAAAAGCTAATCATCTCAACATTAGGAAACAGCAAGTTCAAAATAGGGACGATAAGAACGATTGCCATCATGATGAAAATGAGTACAATCGATTGTTTTTGTTTGTGGTCTAGAGGCTCAGGAAGTACTGCATCAATTGCTATTTTGTTGTGTCTGGCATTGATAAGACTGTAGCCTCCAAGTAAAACTACCGGAATCAAAAATGTCGCAGCAAAGATTCCTGATGAATATGTAAAGGCAATGTCTTGTGCCAATCCCGCAGTATCCATCAATCCTCTAAAGATAACGCCACTTTGAGACGTCATGAAGTTGGCACCCGCCAGTGCACCATAGTTAACTGCCAGTGCAGCAATAACTATGTTCATATTAGCTTTTTTACAAAGTAATAAAGTCATAGGAGCCATAAAAGCGAGAACCGTATAATAACCTGCTCCTAATCCTGAAATAATGGTGGCAACAAAGAATATTACTAAGGGCAATAGAGCAGGCACTTTACGGCATTTATATATTAGCTGATTAGCTAGCTTTTCTAGTGCGCCATTAACCAATGAAAAGTTATAGAACAAAGTGACGGCGAAGATGATGAAAAATATCTTGATAGGCCATAGAGCAATGACCTCAGAAGCCTTCATACCAAGGCCAAAACAACCGATAACGTAAGAAAATACGATAGCAAAAAAGCCAATATTAACTTTAGTGGTATAGCCTAAAAATATCGAAGCAATGATAGCGGCGAGTATGTATATTGTCATGTTCACTCCTTGACCGTGACTAAGCAATGATATAAACATATAAACATGTATATGAATATTTATACATTAGAAGTGATACTAAGAACGTTGTCAATCACTTTTTTAAAATATAGAATGAAACCAGTTCATAAAGAGTATAGACATGAGAAGAAAAATATTAGAAAGTATTGAAGGACTTAATATACCTCGGTATGAGCAAGTTCGTTGGGAGATTCAATGCTTATTGACTGAGAGTCAGTGGGACGCAGATAAGCCGTTACCTACCGAATCAGAGCTTGCGAAACGATATGAGGTTTCGGTAGGAACGGTTCGAAAAGCGGTAGAAAAGCTTGTTGAAGACGGGATTTTGCAAAAACAGCAAGGGCGAGGTACTTTCTTAAAACAACCAAATTTTGAGACATCGCTATCACGGTTTTTCAAATTTCGAGATAAAAATAGTGATTATGTCACACCGACTGGGGTAGTAAAAAAAGTAGCATTGATAAATGGTGTCTCTAAGATAAACAAAAAATTAAATCTGAAAGATCATGAACGCTTAGTGTATCTTGAGCGTATACGGGTGATAGATCACAAGATCATACTGAGTGAAAGAATTTGGCTTCCTGAAAGTCTGTTTCACCCACTAGCAGGATTGCGCATAGAAGACTTTGGTAATCTGCTATATCCTTTTTACTATGAAATTTGCAATCAGTTTGTGTCGTCAGCGGTTGAAAAGCTTACCTTTAAAAAAAACCATATCGATGCTTATTTAAGCAATGGTATTGATGAAAGCTTGGTCAAGATTTGCCGAGTTGCCAAAAATCTAAAAGGCGAGCCGATCGAGTACCGTGAATCGTTTGGTTTAGCTGATAATTTTAGTTATGAGATAACTATCAATTAGGGTGTGTATAGAATTCAAATGAGTGGCAACCAGATAAAGACACAAGCGAGCATTACCGCCGCTGCATAGCTATCTTTGAGCTTATCATATCGCGTGGCAATGCGAGGCTTTACCTAAAAATGTGCTCTTACTACTTCAGATCAAAAAAGTAGACCACCTTTAAGGGTGGTCTGTTCTGTTAACTAACTCTAAGTTATTCTTATTTTTCTACGTCCTCCGTAGTACTTATTTTATCGTATTCATCTAAACGTTTACCATTAAGCTGCCAGTGATCCAAAGCTAGCTCCATCAGCATTTTCTGTCTTTGCTCGATAGATGCTTTCGTCCACTCATTAAACTGACAGTTTAGCTTGTCTTTTAGACGATTAAGGCCAGTGTTCTTACCGATAGTATAGTTATCATTCAATAGCTTAGTGAGCACGAAGTTAGAATGGATGTATTCAGCCTGTTTCATACCAAACCAATCAGTAGATAGATCATTATAGCTATTGATAGCCTGATTGATTTGGCTTTCAAGTAAGGTCACATTACCAAGCATAAAGGTGTACTTTTCACGATCTTCATCATCAGCGAATTCTTCACTTGCGTCTATATTCTTCAACGTTTGCGGTAGAATATGCTCAATTTGCAGTCTTTGTATGTTCTCTTGGCTAAGAAGATTTAGTCCTGCTTGCGTGCATAATTCGGTATCTAAGCACCCTAAAATATAGCGCTCTCGATATTGCGGGTTATAGTCGTAATGTTTGATTTGCAAAAAGCTATATTTAAAGTCTGATAGATAGCTTCTTAGGTAAGGAACCATGGTTCCATCAATGATCTCTACGATCTCATCTATGCTACGTATCTCGCGTAGTTTAGTTGCCCAATCTGTAAAACGGCGCTCATAGCTCTTAGTTTGCATCTTGAGTGTGTTAGCGAAAAATAAAAAGCTCTCTATTTGCTGTGCAAGATAGTTGATCACCTGATCATCACAGTTCAGGTTTAACGCCATTAATAAAATAAGGTGCTGACGTGAGCGTTGTTTATTAATGTAGCCAATATTGACTACGTTGGGATACTTATTAACCCCGTCCGCGTTATTGTCGCTATTGGTTGCTTGAACCAAATAGCTATAACGTTTAGCCGCAGCGACCATTTCATTCACTAAATGCAAAGGCTCGTTTTCATAGTCTAGTTTACTCTTGCCTTCTTTTGATATGATCCACGAGTACAGGTCATCTTCTCGAATAATACCATTGTGGTAACGTGCGATCATAAAGTATCTTAAAAAACGTAGTGGCTTATCCGCTTCATCACAGTTTTGAAGATAAGTGGTAATCTGCTTCCACTTGGTTTTGATGTCCTCAAAATCATGTGAGTTCGCTTTACTAAACATCAAGTTTTTAACAAGATCCATAGCGTTGAGACCAGCACCGCGCTGGTTGATCGTCTCAAATATTTTGAGTGCACTGCCAAGGTTGTCTGACTCCATCACTACCACAGTGACGTTAGTTAAAAAGTACTGTGTGTATTCCTCAAACAGTAGCGTCTCTTGATTTACATAGTTTTGTAGGTGCTCAAAAATACGCGCGTATGCTTTTTGCATTTTTTCGATTGAATTGGTGATCTCGCCTTCGTATGTCTTTTTTTGAATTAGCGTGTCTATATATCCGTTGCTCTCATCATACTGTAGCTCAAGACGCGAGAGTGTAGATTTAGTTTTTAAATCAAATTTGAACAGCCAATTTTTTATAATGCTAAGAATACTGTTGCTCATCTCAGAAAGTTGACTATCTTTCTGGATCTCCTCTAATATATCGCGCATGGCGCACAGAGTAATTACGATAGTAGTGAGGCGCTGTTGACCATCTATAACATCGTACTTTTTATTATTTTCTACAATGATGATTGAGCCTAAAAAATAGCTCTGTTGCTCATGAGCATGTGCTTCAAACTCTTCATCAGTATCAACTAAAAACTGATAGATATGCTTGTCTGCTTCCCAGACGTATTCCCTTTGATAGTCTGGTACTACAAAATAATACTTTTCGAGGTCTGCAATACTAAAAACGTCTGCATCAATTTTCATGTTTAACCTTAACCTATGTCGTGTATTTTTAGCTGATAACTTTTTATATAGAACTTTGTTCGTTAAAAGTAGAATAGCTTATCATAAACAAAACCAGACGATATACTGCTTTTGCATAATTGACAGTGCATAATAAACAAAATCATTCATACTTAATTATTTCTAGCGCTCTTACTATGCCCAATCACTACCAAAGCCTTGTCCTAAGACTAACTCAGCAGCCAACCGAACAAGAATGGCTTGAGTTTAAGCATAATTTTCATAGTCCTGATGAGATCGGTAAGCGTATCTCTGCACTTGCCAATGGCGCGTGTTTGGCTGGCAAGAAGTTTGGCTATTTAGTTTTTGGCGTAGAGGACGGCACGCACAACATCGTTGGCACAAGCTTTAGCCCGAGGACAAAAAAAGCTAAAGGCAACGAAGACTTAGAGCATTGGCTGGTAAACCGTCTAAGCCCTAAGATTCACTTTACCATTCATGAGCTACAGATTGATGATAAAGCGGTGGTACTGTTTGAGATTCCAGCAGCTACCGATACGCCTGTCAGCTTTTTGCATGAGCCTTATATTCGTATCGGTAGTGTCACAAAGCTGCTCAAGCATTATCCTGATCAAAGCCGTAAGCTCTGGCAAAATCAAGCCGATGATTGGAGCGCTGAGATTTGTCATGAAGCAACGCTTGAAGACCTTGATCCTAAGGCCATTGCAGTTGCTAGACAAGTCTTTGCGGATAAAAACAAGCGGTTGGCTGAAGATGTTAAAGAATGGGACGACATCACTTTTTTAAATAAAGCCAAAATCACCATTCACGGTCAGATTACTAACACAGCGATTATCCTATTAGGTCGTTATGAATCCACGAGTTTTTTGAGTCCAGCGCAAGCGCATATCACTTGGATTTTAAAGGGCGTTGATGGCATTGAAAAAGACTATGAGCATTTTGAACCACCGTTTTTGTTAGTCTTAGATGAGGTGTATAACAAGATTCGTAATCTCAATTACCGCTACATGGCGTCAGGTACGCTATTTCCTGAAGAGGTGCAGCAGTACGATCCTTATATCATTCGTGAAGCGTTAAGCAATGCCATTGGTCATCAAGATTACCGCCTAGGCGGACGTATCATAATAGTTGAAAAAGAAGACTCAACGCTATTGTTTCAAAACAGCGGTGCGTTTATTCCTAAGACCATTGAAAATGTACTACTGCAAGATGCGCCTGAAGCGAGTTACCGCAATCCGTTTTTGGTCAATGCCATGGTCAATCTAAATATGATGGACACCATCGGTAGCGGCATCAAAAAAATGTATCAGATTCAGTCTAAGCGCTTTTTTCCATTGCCAGATTATGACTTATCCCGTGAAAGAGTAGGCGTGAAGTTCACAGGCAAAGTGCTTGATCAAGAATACGCCAAGCAGTTAGCGACCGTTGATAATCTCACACTGCACGACATCATAGCGCTGGATAAAGTACAAAAAGGGCAGTCAATCACTGAAGAGGAAGCCGACGCGTTACGCAAAAAGTCATTGATAGAAGGGCGTAAAAACAGCTATATCATTGCCGCTGATGTTGCTAAGCACACTGAGCAGCAGGCAGAGTATATGCAAATGCGCGGCTTAGATGACATGCATTATCAAAGCTTGATTATAGAATACCTCAAGACGTTTGAGCGAGGCAGACTAGCTGACTTTGATAAAATGCTGGCTAACAAGTTACCGCAAGTGCTAGATGATAAACAGCGTAAGAACAAGGTGCGTAACCTGTTGCAGAAAATGCGCCGTGATGGATTAGTCGTTTCTGAGGGTTGGTCTTGGACTCTTGCAAATAGCTAAGGATAGCTAAAAACAGCTAAGAATAGCTAAACCTAGCTATGTTTAGCTTATTGGACGACCTATATGAATTATAGTAGTGGATTTTAATTTGCTTTCTATGTAATGTGTTTAAATATAAACTATTAGACCTCTTGCAAAAGTAGTTGTAAGACACAACGTATATTATTGAACTCTACTTACTTAATAGATATGCCAAACAT
>NZ_MRYB01000150.1:0-339 GCF_001921755.1 Psychrobacter sp. Rd 27.2
GGGATAAACCCGTCAATAAAAAACCACCGAGTGGCAGAGGCTATTCGGTGGTTTTTTGTTGATTCAAACAATATAGAAATTTTATTGGCAATAAATTAACGGCAGTTTTTAGGCGCATATTTAGCTATATTAGACGAACACACCCAATATACGCCATTAGGAGTCGTAGTTGGTGTCCAAATAAAGGTAGTCGCTCCTGCTTTCGCAGTTGTAAAAATTGTGATATCACCTGTCGTAGCATTACATTCAATACTTACTATATTTTTCGTTGCGGTTTTGATGTCTGAAAACCCTGTACAAGCGTTAGTAGGCATAGCGCCGCCATTATCAGCTATATTC
>NZ_MRYB01000151.1:0-339 GCF_001921755.1 Psychrobacter sp. Rd 27.2
TGGTCTAAATGTAGTAGGTGGTATCCTGTCAGATGGTATTTGGTACGTTGATGTCCCTAATGATCCAGCTATTACCGACACTGCAGCGACTTATGAGCTAGTGCTTGAGCGTAACGACAGCACAGTCAATATACCTGAAGGTTCTCTTAATATTACAGTGACGGGTATTACGCAGGATATCAATGGTCAAGGTAGTGACGGTAGCGAAGCGCGTGTAACCGAGAGCTTTGAGATCGCAATAGAGAGGACAGATGGGGGTGTTACACCTGTCAAGCCTGACTTAATAGATAGCTTTACTAGCAAGGCAGAAATACCAGCACAGGTAGAGGATACTGGTTT
>NZ_MRYB01000152.1:0-337 GCF_001921755.1 Psychrobacter sp. Rd 27.2
TCCATGATTTACTCTCAATAATTTTAGTAGTAATCTGCTCTTCTCCTGTCTTGATTGCATCTATTGCACATTCATTTAGCAAGCGTTTAACATTGCCGATACAGCCGTCACTGATACTATGAATTAAATTTAAGTTTTCTTGTTGAGTTAAGTTTGATGGGTTTCTTAATGGTAGTATTCTTTCGAAGCTACCAACTAATCGTCTAAACTCTTTACTATTTTCCCAAATAGGTAATTCAGCTATATCAAAACGACTAGCGTGTTGTGGATCAGTATGCAAGATACGAACTGAATCTTTAGTACCACTAAGTACGATAGGAATTTCTAGCTCGTTACA
>NZ_MRYB01000153.1:0-335 GCF_001921755.1 Psychrobacter sp. Rd 27.2
GTATAAGGGGTATAAAATTTGGCTGAACCCTCTTTGACTGCGCTGACGCATTCATCGTAGCTATCATAGCCAACGTTGCCATGGCCATCGGTGGTCATAGCTGCATTGGCAGAGCTTGCCAACATCATAAGGCCTGAAGTAAATACAGCGGCGGTTAATACGTGCAATTTCATTGTGGTTCCCTCTTCATTATTATTGATTTTGCTCTATCTTGTATCGGTCTCATGGCTACGTAACATGAACGATGTGCCATTCACTGTGCGTTATCAGAAGCTAAGTGGTCAGGAGCGGTATTTATAAGGTGTTTATTCTTCATAAGATGTTTAAAAGGTATG
>NZ_MRYB01000154.1:0-334 GCF_001921755.1 Psychrobacter sp. Rd 27.2
TATCTTAGAAGACAAAAAACAGTTTCTTGCAGAACTACAAACACGAGATAACGGTAAGCCTATTAGTGAGACTCTCGCTTTGGTTAGTAGTGCTATTGCCACTACACGCTATATTGCTAGCAGTCTTGAAACCCTTGATAACGAGCTTACCAATCAGCGAATTAAGTCGTTAATGACGTTTACAACCTACGAACCATTAGGGGTGATAGCAGCCATCACCCCGTGGAACTCGCCGATTGCATCAGAAGTACAAAAGATAGTACCAGCATTGGCAGGTGGTAATGCAGTCATCCTAAAGCCTGCGGAATCGACATCCCTTATCGCGCTTGAGTTG
>NZ_MRYB01000155.1:0-333 GCF_001921755.1 Psychrobacter sp. Rd 27.2
CATCCACGAGTTTGATGATATTCATCAAAGCCCATTACCCCAAGAGCGCCTAAGAGCCGCGCGCAAACAAGCAAGCGCGTTTCGAGAGCGCTTGATGTCTGAGCCGCCGGTACAGTTTTATCAAAGCGCCGATATGGTCAGAGTGCCCTATCCCACGTGGTACGCCTACAGCGGCGTCTACACCCAAAGCACGTATAAATTCCCCTACATCCATATCTTGAACCGTATTTTTATCATTCAGTATCATGACTTTTTGGGTGAGCTAAAAACCCTGCTGTTCTCTCCTTCTGATATCGAAGCGGATCGTGAAACGCCTTTTTTTAAGCGTTTGAC
>NZ_MRYB01000156.1:0-329 GCF_001921755.1 Psychrobacter sp. Rd 27.2
ATCACAGTTGATGCAGATGGCAATGAAATCAGTACCAGTGAGATTCGTTATGTCGAAGTAACTATTACTGGTACTAACGATGTTGGTATCAATGTTGAAGACAATGCTATTACTATAGATGAAAATAGAACGACAACTTCAGACGGTGTACTAGCCACTATTTTTGATGATTTTGATACCGATGATCCTGATGTGGGTGAACAATTAACCGTAGAGAGCTTCCAGATTGGTACTGGAACAGCTATTGCTGTAGATGCTATCAATACAAACAATACCGCTCAAGATGTAATGATAAACGGTAATAAAGTGGGTGAAATTACTTTTAACAG
>NZ_MRYB01000157.1:0-325 GCF_001921755.1 Psychrobacter sp. Rd 27.2
AGTTCATTGTAATCATTGTTATCCCAATAGTTTACGCCTCTCAGCTCTGCGCTTTTATATATATAATGATTACCATTAAGGTTTTTTTCTTGCGTTGCACCAATGTCGTATCTGATCCCGTTTGCCTCTTGTGGCAATGAAGCGTCACTACGAATGAATGTCGCATCACCAATTACTAACTCTTTCAAATCAGACGCATGATTAACATTATCGGTAGTTTCATAACTAAAGTTTAGCGCTGGCTTCCATTCTTGCGCTTTTTTTATACTATCTAAGAGTTGACTAGCTAAAATCTTTAGATCTGGCGAAAGATATGGTTTAGCTT
>NZ_MRYB01000158.1:0-324 GCF_001921755.1 Psychrobacter sp. Rd 27.2
ATTCTGTATTTTTCCACCTTCGTTTTTTTCGACAATATGATCTACCACAGCCCGACAAGGGATAAGTTGCCAGTGACTTGGGTACTTCTCAATCCAATCTATATCTGTATCTGTATAGCTTGAGTATCTAGGCAATTTGTTTATCATGAATGCACCTCACTCAATAACTGCATAATCTCGCTACTAACTGCATCCAAGTCCGCATCAATCTCAGCTAGCGGGCGCGGTGGCTCATACACATAGAAGTGACGGTTAAACGGTATCTCAAAGCCCACGATGCCAATCTCTTCATCGATAGCATCTGTCTTATCAGGATTTATCCAC
>NZ_MRYB01000159.1:0-323 GCF_001921755.1 Psychrobacter sp. Rd 27.2
CTGGCTTCTTTGAGACCAAGGAGCAAGATTGGGTTGATGAGCTAAAGTTAAAAGTTTTTAGCGTTGTCAATATGGTCAATGCGACTCTACCATATCTTAAAAAATCTGATATTGCCTCTATTACCAATGTGAACTCATTGCTTGGACTAAAACCAGAAACCTATATGGTAGCAACCTCGGTAGCAAGAGCAGGATTGTTGAACCTAAGTAAAAACTTAGCTAATGAGCTTGTCACAGAAAATATCAGAGTCAATTCTATATTGATTGGTTTGGTGGAATCTGGGCAGTGGCGTAGACGATTTGAGCAAAGATCAGACAAAGCT
>NZ_MRYB01000016.1:0-64238 GCF_001921755.1 Psychrobacter sp. Rd 27.2
CTCAGAAGTGAAACATCGTTGCGCCAATGGTAGTGTGGCTCCGGCCATGTGAGAGTAGGTCATCGTCAGCTCCCTATACCCTAAAAGCCCCCTAACTTGATTGTTAGGGGGCTTTTTTATCTAAAACTGTTAACTGCTATTAGCTTTGGTTCTAGTAAGCGGCTTTTGACTCAATAACAAGTTTAAGCATCCAAAATGATTTGACTTATATCATTATAACTGCTAATTTTAAATAGTAATATTTATTACAGGTCTATAAAAGGATGTTTTAGGCTTGTAGCGTCATAAATGATTTGACGAGATAAATACTAAGTTTGTCTTTGACTTTTATTCTTACAGTTATCAAAAGGAATTGATAATGAAGTTAGCTCCTCTTTTTTCGATTGGTGCATTAGCTGCCGCGAGTCTTTTTGGTTGTTCAAATCAATCTGCGGATAGTACCGATGGTGTGTCAGCAAATTCTCAAGAAACCACTGTTCTACGTTTTTCTCATTTTTGGCCTGCAACCTCCTCAATCAGTACAGAAGTCTTTGAACCCTGGGCAAAGCAGATCGAAACTGATTCTGATGGCCGACTAAAAGTTGAGCTATACCCTTCAGCAGGTCTTGCAAAAGCTGACGTGACCTATGAGTCCGCTGCTAAAGGCACCATAGATATTGGCTCACAAGCACATGGTTATACCAACGGACGCTTTCCATTAACGCAGATCGCTGAGCTTCCAGGTTTGTCCAATTCTGCCACACAGATGGGCTGTATGCTACAAACCCTCTATGATGACGGCACCTTGGCCGGTGAGTATGAAGACTCACATCTCCTCTTTATGTATGGTGCTGGACCTGGCTCTTTGCACACGACCGATAAGCTAATACGCACGCCAGCAGATATGAAGGGAATGCGTATTCGTCGTCCTTCTGCGGTCGCTGGTGATATCATAGAAAGTGCTGGAGCCTCGCCTGTGGGTCTGCCTGCCAATGATATGTATACTTCTTTACAGCGCGGTGTCGTTGATGGTCTGAGCTTTCCGTGGGAAGCTGTGACAGCTTTTAAAATCGATGAAATCACCAAATATCATACCAATATTCCTTTTTATAGCTCTGCCTTGATGGTCACTATGAATAAGGACAAATATAACGCCCTGCCTGATGACTTAAAACAAGTTCTTGATAACAACTCAGGCATGGTGCTTGCCAAAAAGGTAGGTGAAGTATTTGATAGACATGACGCTATGGCAATACAAGCGGCCCAAGCTAAAGGCGATGAGATTGTGGAGATTCCAGATCCATTAAATGATCCAGATTGGCGAGGCCCATTATTAGAAGGCACAAAGAAATATCTCAAAGATGTAAATGCTTTGGGCCTAGATGCAGATAGTGTCTACGAAAAAGCCAAAGCTGCCAGCGCCGCCTGCAAGGTCTAACCTAAAGGAGTCGCCGCATGGCCTACTTGGTCAAAATCAGTACATTCATCTCACGGCTATGTCAGCTCATCGGTGGTATCAGTCTGATCATCATCGTTTTGACCACCATGCTAGATGTTACCGCCCGTTATATCTTCAAGCTCACCGGTGGTGAGTTTGGTTTCACTGTCAAAGGCAGCGTCGAGATTGTTTCTTATTTTATGCTGTTTGCGCTATTAGCTGCCTTTGCCGCTTTTGTCGAACGCTCACAAATCATTGTTGATGTTTTCACCCAAAAGATGCCCAAGTCTATCAAAGGTTACATGATGGGCGTCTTTATGCTGGGATTCTTTGTCATCGGTATCGTCTTTGCTTGTGGGCTGTTTGAGAGCGCCGTTGATGCTATCGAGTTTGGCAAAGTCACCCAGGATTTGCGAATTTCAATGATGCCCATTTATCTTGTCAGCGCCTTTTTAAGTGCTTTGCTGGCCATTCGCTCCTTGATCGAGTCCATCAATATCTTTAAGACAGGCGAGTTTTTTGACGCTGAGGAGACAGGCGCATGAGTCCAGAAATCGTTGGAGCCATCGGCTTAATCGTCATGATCCTACTCGTCGTTTTACGAGTACCCGTTGCCCTTGCTATGCTTGGTGTTGGTCTGGTCGGCTTTGGTACTGTGACGGCACCGAGTGGTGCTGTACAAATGCTCAAAGACCTTCCTGTAGATGTCTTAGCCAAATATGACTTTAGTGCCATTCCATTATTTATTTTGATGGGTGTCTTTGCCACTCATTCTGGTATGGCAGGCAAATTGTTTGAAGCAACCCGCACCATCTTTGGCGGTGTTAGGGGCAGTTTGGGGATCGCCGGTATCGGTTCATCGGGTATCTTTGCCTCAATCTCGGGGTCATCGTTAGCGACCGCCTCTACCATGACCAAAGTGGCCTTACCGCAAATGGAGAAGTATGGCTATCAGCCAGGCTTTGCCTGCGGCATTTTAGCGGCTGGTGGTACGCTTGGGATTATGATTCCGCCCAGTATTGCCTTACTGGTTTATGCCATTTTGACCCAGCAGTCGGTCGGTGACATGTTTATTGCAGGATTTTTGCCCGGTATGCTAGGCATGGTCATGTATTCGATCACTGTCATGATCATGGTGCGCTGGAAACCACACTTGGCGCAGCGCGGTGAATCTACCTCATGGAAAGCCAAGCTTGTAGCGTTGACAGGACTCATTCCCTTTAGCTTTATTTTTATCGTTATTATCGCTGGTATTTTCTTTGGGTTGTTTACTCCAACGGAAGGCGCTGCCGTCGGGGCGTTCGTTTCTTGGGCTTATGCGTTTGCCAAAGGCATGCGTATGAAGGGACTAAAGCAGTCGTTGATTGAAACCTTAGCATTATCTGCAGTGGTATTTTTTATGCTACTAGGTGCAGAGGCACTGGGCTACTTTATCTCAGTCTCTAGATTGTCATATACCTTAGCGAGCTGGATTGGTACCTTGGCAGTGAGTCCGATGGTGGTGCTGATTTGTATTTTGATCATGTACTTCTTATTAGGGCTGTTTATGGATGCCTTGGCGATGCTGGTCATCACCATTCCGGTGGTGTATCCGATCATCGTAGCCTTAGGTTTTGATCCGGTATGGTTTGGTATCATCGCGGTACTGACGGTAGAGCTTGGGTTGATTACGCCGCCGATGGGCATGAACATCTTTGTGATTAAGGCGATGGCTCCGCATATTAAGCTGTCCGATATGTTTCGAGGGGTAGCGCCGTTTATTGTCTCCGATGTGATTCGCTTGGTGATTTTGGTGGCGTTCCCTGCGATTTCTCTGGTACTGCTAGCATAAAGGGAGGCGGCTAACGTACAAGATAGGCAAGACATGTCGCGAACGACAACGCTATCTTTTTCAAATAATAGCCTAAACGGTAACTGTGTTTAAATGGCCATATTGTTTATAAAGCAATATGGCTTTTCTTGTTGTAATAATTGAACGATAACGCTCGCTATCGATGCCAGCGCTAGTCATAAAAGTGCCATATATCTTCTGGTAGCGCCTTGTTACAATAAACTCTACCATGGAGCCTGACAAGTGAGAGCCTTTTATTATGGCAGTTGATTTTAGTAATACGTTGATTGTAGCGGTCTCTGCGACGGCGCTGTTTGATTTAACGGAATCTGAGAGCTATTTGTCGCAGTTATTAGTGCAGCATCCTGATACGGCCATTAAAGCGTTTCGCGATTATATGACGGAGCGCGAAAACGACCCTTTGAGCATTGGTGCAGGCTATCCCCTGATAAAAGCGCTGCTAAACCTGAACAGATACTGTCAGTCTGACAGTCAAGAAACTGAGCTAGAAGCGCCGCTGGTTGAGGTGGTTATCGTCTCAAAAAGCAGCCCTGATACTGGTATTCAGGTTCTCAATGCCATTCGTGAGCATGGCCTCAATATTTCTCGATCGGCTTTTATCTCAGGTAGCCCGGTGGCGCCTTATATCGATGATTTTAATGTGGACTTGTTTTTGACCACCAATCGCGAGGACGCGCAGCAAGTTGCGGATGCCAATATTTGTGCGTGTGCCATCTTGGATGCGACACCTGTCAATACTTATGAGCTGGATACTCAGCAGCTGCGTATCGCTTTTGATGGTGATGCAGTGCTCTTTGATGACTCAGGTGAGTTGCTTTATAAGCAAAAAGGGTTACGCGCCTTTCATGACCGTGAAGCCAAAATGCGGGATTTGCCGATAGAGAAGGGGCCTTATGCCGAGCTCTTAATTAAGCTCTCAAACTTGCAAGAGCGTCTGCCAGCAGGGCTTAGCTACTCTCCGATAAAAATCGCTCTGGTAACCGCTCGCAATGCCCCTGCCGATCTGCGGGCCATCAAAACATTGCGAGAGTGGGGCGTCAATGTCGATATGGCGTTTTTTTTGGGTGGACTAGAAAAGACAGCGGTGCTCAGAACCTTTGCGCCGCATATCTTTTTTGATGATTCAATCCAGCATATCGATGCGGCGCGCCGTTTTATCCCAACGGCTTTGGTGCCTTATCATTCAGCCTCATTGCTGCATGGTGATAGCTATTTGGCCGCTGATAAAGAAAACAGTCTGCTATTTATACCAGTTCCACGTTGACAGACAATGTATAGTTAGCTGAATGTAAAACTGTTATGGATTTAAACGCGCTACTGGTATAAATTTTACTTGCGTGCTGCGTTCCCAGAGGCTGCGCAACCTACGTTTAAAAATAGCATCCCAGTAGTGCTATGTCATTTTTAGAGTGTATTGACTATATCTGTTTTATTTAGAATCGACTATAGCATAAATATTAAATACAAAGCATAGAGTCAAGGGCAGGTCACGATATGAATGGGCAGCAGTTATTTTCTCTCATCATGACACGGGTCAAACAAGTCATCGGACTATATGCTTTTGTGCTGATGCCAATGTGGGGGATGTTTTTTTTAAATGAAACGGTCTTTTTTGGCATCTGGAATGTGTTTGGTATTGTACCGCGCGCCTTAGATGTGGGTAGCATGATTGGGATAGTCGCTTCATGGACAATGCACGGCAACTTTTCTCACTTATTGGGCAATACCATCACGTTGTTGCAGATTTTATTTTTATTTGGCTTGTTTGAAAAAAACGCCTATCGTACGGTGATTAAGCTGGTGATTGCCTCAGGGCTGGTCACTTGGGTCATCGGTTCGCCGTCTTCTATTCATATCGGCGCATCGGGGCTATGCTTTGCCATGATTGGGTATATGATCGGCGGCGCGGTATTTGCCAGACGTTGGGGCTACCTGCTCGCTTGTATTGTCATGGGTACAGGCTATTGGTTGATTATCAAGCAAGGTTTGATGCCGCAGCAAGGCATTTCATTTGCCGCGCATTTCGGCGGCTTGTGCGCCGGTCTGCTATTGGGTGCCGGCTCCAAACATACCTATCAGGTAGGCTCTATACGCTAAACATGCCAGAGGCGTTATGGATTACTATCTGTGCAAACACGGATAAATAAAGAATCCGCTTTGGTCAATGGGTGCCATGTGCTGGTTTGCTGCACATGCTCATCAAGCGATAGGGTGCTGCCTGCTTTTGGCAATATATAATCTGCACGCGCAGGCGCCGCGCAATCGATGACTTGCGGGATTTTTTGTACGCTTCTACGTCTTTCAAACAAATAAAGAGTGACTAAGTGCATATCCGCATTGTCTACTTGGACACGGGCATTTTTGATATCTGCGGCGATAAAACGCAGTATTTGCGGCTTGACATAAGACCAAGGCCGAAACCAAGTGCGACTCTCTGCTGTTTTGACCACCTCTACGCCCGCGGGTAACTTGCTGACTTGTTGAGAATACCAGTTGTATTCTTGGTGAATTTGAAAGGTAAAAATGCCAATCGCTGCAAAGAGTGGCACCAGCCACTTTGGCGCGCGTTTGCCCGCCAGTTTACTAAGGTGAGTTATGATCAGTGCCAGTCCAGCCATACCAAACGCTGCGGCCATGGTGGCAATAAACTCAAAAAGCATAAAATCTTCCTTCTTAACGGGTTAGGGCGGTTTGCGTTTTATTTAGGCAAAAACAAATCTGGCAACCATCCAAGACTTATTCTGCACCTAAAGGGATAAAAAAATCACTCACAAGCAGCGTCTGCCTGTGAGTGACACTTTACGTATGATATCTATAATCATTCCAAGAAAAGAAGTGACGTTCAACATTTATCCTTTTAGCGTGGTTTGATTATAGAGCCCACATGGCTCGTACGCCTAGTGGTCGATGGCACCGCCAGCGCCGCGCGGAGAGCGAACACTTTCAACCAGCTCTTGGATGTGCAGCGGTGGCGCTTTTGTCGAATAAGAAACGATAAAGGCGACTGCAAAGTTAATCAGCGCGCCAATGGCCCCAAACGACAGCGGTGAGATACCAAACAACCAGTACTCTGCGGTATCGGGGAAGTTGGCAGTACCACTGATAAAGAACCAGCCTTTAAAGACAAAGATATATACCAAGGTCGTGATAAGGCCGGCGAGCATCCCAAAGATTGCGCCCAGATTATTGATGCGTTTTGAGAAGATACCCATCATCAGTGCTGGGAACAAGGAGGCGCCAGCGATACCAAAGGCCAAGGCCACCACCTGTGCGGCAAACCCTGGCGGATTTAGGCCAAGCCACGTTGCCACCACAATCGCAATCGCCATAGAGATTCGAGCAACTTGTAGCTCTCCTTTATCAGTGATGTTTGGGTTGAGGTTTCGTTTGATTAAGTCGTGACTAATAGCAGACGAGATGGCCAGCAACAATCCTGCCGCGGTCGATAGCGCGGCTGCCAAACCACCAGCAGCGATAAGACCGATCACCCAAGGTGGCAGCTGAGCAATCTCTGGGTTGGCCAAGACTAAGATATCGTTATTGACATCCAGCTCATTACCCGCCCAACCTGCTTCAGCAAAGCGTCCATCGAGCTCTTGATCGTGAGCGGCTTGCGCCTTGGCGACTTCTGCCGTAGCAGCGGAGACATCGCCACCTTCTGCTTGCGCGGCTGCTAACGCAAGTTTTGCCTCACCAAGACCGCTATCAAAGTAGCGTTGAATACGGCCATCGTTGTTTAGATCGTTGTACTTAATCAGACCCGTATCTTCCCATGTGCGCATCCAGTCAGGACGCTGCTCATAAGGCAGTGCCGGCTGATCAACGCCTTGTGGATAGATGGTGTCGTTTAAGTTCAGACGGGCCATGGCACCCACCGCCGGCGCGGTAAAGTATAGCAATGAGATAAAGACCAACGTCCAGCCAGCTGTCCAGCGCGCATCAGCGACTTTTGGTACGGTAAAGAAGCGAATGATAACGTGTGGTAGGCCTGCTGTACCAATCATAAGTGATAGCGTAAACAGTACCATGTTAAGCTTATTTGGCACATCAGCAGTATAAGCAGTAAAACCAAGATCAGTGACCACCTGATCAAGCTTGGTCAAAATAGGCACGCCGGACTCAGCATGCGTAGAAAAAAGACCCAAACCTGGAATAGGGTTGCCGGTCAGCTCAAGCGAGATAAAGACAGCCGGAATGGTATAGGCAATCATCAGGACGATGTACTGAGCGACCTGTGTATAGGTAATGCCTTTCATACCGCCTAGTACTGCGTAGAAAAACACCACCACTGCGGCAATGATAAGACCTGTATCATTCTCCACTTCTAAAAAGCGAGAGAAAGCAACCCCTGCACCAGTCATCTGTCCGATAACATAGGTGGTCGATGCTACAATCAGACAAACCACCGCAATCATCGCCGCTGTCTTGGAATAAAAGCGATCGGAGATAAAGTCTGGTACCGTAAACTTCCCAAACTTACGTAAATAAGGCGCTAACAGCATGGCCAGTAAGACATAACCTCCTGTCCAGCCCATCAAATAGGTAGAGGCACCGTAGCCGCCCGCGGCCAAAAGACCTGCCATCGAGATAAATGACGCGGCACTCATCCAGTCAGCAGCAGTCGCCATACCATTGACGACAGGATGGACGCCGCCGCCTGCCACATAAAATTCACTGGTGGTCCCAGCACGAGCCCAAATCGCAATGCCGAAATACAGCGCAAAGGATAGACCCACAAAAATAATGTTAATCACATACTGACTCATGATCTATTCCTCATCTACGCCATATTGTTTGTCCAGCTTATTCATACGCCAAGCGTAGAAAAAAATTAAGACGATAAAAACTCCGATAGAACCTTGCTGGGCAAACCAAAAGCCCAAATCAGTACCACCGATTTTTATACCTGCCAAAAGAGGACGTAAGAGAATAGCAAAGCCATACGAGCATAATGCCCAAATGATAAGGCTGCCTAAAATGAAACGGACATTGGCACGCCAATAGCCGGATGGATCGTTGTGGTTTTCCATAGGACAACTCCTTTTGTCTTACCTAAAATATCATGATTGATCTCAGTCTCGTCAGTCTGATAATGACATCTGACAAGCACACACTGACGATCAGATAACGCGAGGGCTGATTTAGCATGATGACTATTTGCCAAGATCACTGTATTTAAGAGCGCTATAACAAACAATATTTGAGGAAGAAAGGAGGGGGGCAGACCATCCACTGTCTTTGATTACCGTCTCGTCTTCCTGACAAGCGTCTTAAAGTTTTTAGTATGCCAAACAATCATGACAATAAGTGAATATTCAATAAGTCACAATGCCTATAAAATTTAGTCTATCACTTTCAAGTCTGCGTCACTGCAAACAAATCGGCATAAACCAAAAATCCTGCATAACCATTATTAATAAAAACCTGATAGATGGATGACAGTATGTAAAAACCATCACCGCTGGCTTACTTTCTGGAGTAAATTGGTTACTTTTATCATTCTATAGGATGGGAGGAGCCTGCAGTATTTATTTTAAAAATAAATATCTTGAATCGATAAGTAAACGTGATGGTCGTGGCGCACCGAATCTCTATAAAATGCACAGCAGATTTGACGACTGAGCATGGTATGCTGGTTTTAATGGCGTTTATTTGATATAAAACGCAAAAAATAAGCAAGTTTTAAAAAATATTCACGAGGAGTTGATATGAGTGAAGGGATAGTAGGGTGGTTTAACAGCCTCGTAAATTATGGTGTCAGTATTATCTGGGGGAACAACGATTGGTTGATTGCCAGTAACCCTTGGTATGGTCTGCTGATGTTTGTACTGATTGGCGCAGGTCTGTATTTTACTGTCGTGACACGTTTTATTCAGTTTCGCCACTTTGGTCATATGTGGAAGCTATTGCGCGTCTCTAACCAAGGACGAAAAAATGGTGGTATCAGCTCATTTGAAGCATTGATGACGTCGCTGGCGGCGCGTGTGGGTACGGGTAACTTGGCAGGGGTTGCGATTGCGATTTATCTCGGTGGCCCAGGTGCAGTGTTTTGGATGTGGATGACCGCGCTGGTTGGTATGTCGACCAGCTTTATCGAGTCGACTCTCGCCCAAGCATACAAAGTTCCTCACAACGACAATGTGTATCGCGGCGGACCGGCCTACTATATCGAAAAAGGCTTGGGTAAACGCTGGCTTGCGATATTTTTCTCACTGTGTCTGCTCGTGGCCTTTGGTCTTGCTTTCAATGGCGTACAGTCCAACACCATCGCACAAGCGACCAACGAAGCCTTTGGCGTGCCAACATGGATGACAGGCCTTGTATTGGTGGCACTGGTCGCGCCTGTGGTGTTTGGAGGGTTGCGCTCGGTGGCTCGTATCGCGGGCAAAATCGTCCCTATCATGGCGATTTTGTATATTTTATTGGCACTGTTTATTATCATCACTAACTTTAGCCAATTCCCAGCTGCCATCGCCTTGATCGTAAAATCAGCTTTCGGATTTGAGCAAGCGGCGGGCGGGGTCATCGGTTATGGTATCGCTCAGGCGATGATCAACGGTATCAAACGCGGACTGTTTTCTAACGAGGCAGGCATGGGGTCGGCACCCAATGCGGCAGCTACGGCTAAAAGCCATCCTGACCATCCCGCGGTGCAAGGGTTTATGCAAATGCTCGGCGTGTTTATGGATACGCTGGTGATCTGTACCGCAACGGCTTCTATTATCATTTTATCAGGCGTGGTCGACCCCAATGTCGAGCAAGAAGGCATTCAGCTGACGCAGCTGGCGTTGTCGCAGTACGTGGGTGATTTGGGTATTATCTTTGTCGCCATTGCCATTTTCTTCTTTTCTTTTACTTCCATCATTGCCAACTACAGCTATGGCGAGTCGAACCTTGAGTTTATCTCAGGCGCCAAAAACGCCAAAGTGATGATCATGATATTCCGCTTTATGGTACTGGGAATGGTGTTTATTGGTGCTATCGCCAGCTTGCCCGCGATTTGGAACTTTGCGGATTTATCCATGGGTATGATGGCACTCGTCAACTTGGTGGCTATTTTGCTCTTGTCTCCTGTGGCGCTACGCATACTGCGTGACTACGAGCGTCAAATCAAAGAAGGCAAATCAGGTACACAAATCAAATTTGACCCTGATGATTTTGTCAAATTAAAAGACGAAGCCAACCGTGACGCTTGGACAGATTAAGATGGGTTGTCGCGTCATTTAATTGAGACATTGAATGTATAAGTATTAAAAAACCGCCCTTATAAATTAAGGGCGGTTTTTTATTGCTCAGCGGTGAGCAGATGACTGCTCAAGGCTCTCCAACACCATTACATGTTTGGATAGTTGGGGCCACCGCCGCCTTCTGGCGTGACCCAAGTGATGTTTTGTGATGGATCTTTGATATCACAAGTCTTACAGTGTACGCAGTTTTGCGCGTTGATGACGAATTTTGCGCCTTCGGCATCCTTGACCACTTCATAGACGCCCGCTGGGCAGTACAAACGCGCAGGCTCGGCATAGAGAGGTAGGTTGATCGACACTGGCACCGTTGGGTCAGTGAGCTTAAGATGTGTTGGCTGATCTTCTGCGTGGTTGGTATTAGAGATAAATACCGATGACAGCTTATCAAATACCAGCTTACCATCTGGTTTTAGGTAGGTCGGCTGATAGGCATGGTTGGCACGCTCTAGCTGATCATAGTCAGGGATGTTGTCATGCAGGGTCAGTGGCATTTTACCTTTTAATAGATTGTGCTCGATAAAAGTAAAGGCGCCGCCCATAAACAGACCCATGCGATGTATCGCAGGGGAGAAGTTACGCGATTCATAGTTGTCTTGATATAACCATGACTCTTTATACATAGTGGTATAAGCCACCACTTCGTCGTGCTGGCGGTCGGCTTGCAGCGCCTCAAAAATCGCCTCAGCCGCGAGCATGCCTGATTTCATCGAGGTGTGCGTGCCTTTGATTTTGGCTGGGTTTAAGAAACCAGCATCGTCACCGACCAACACGCCGCCTGGGAAGGTGAATTTTGGTAGAGAGTTTAGGCCACCTTTGGTCAGGGCGCGCGCACCATAGGAAATACGCTTGCCGCCTTCTAAGACGTTTTTGATAACAGGGTGCGTCTTTAAGCGCTGCATTTCATCAAATGGCGACATGTATGGGTTGTGATAAGACAAATCTGCCACCAAACCAAAGCTGACTTGGTTGTTTTCGTCGAAGTACAGCCACCAGCCACCCGTCGAGCCAGTTTCGGTCAATGGCCAGCCAAGACCGTGCATGACCACGCCTTGCTCATGTTTTTCAGGTGCCACTTCCCACAGCTCTTTTAGACCGATACCATAATGCTGAGGATCGGCGTCTTTATCGAGACTAAAACGGCTGATTAAACGTTTGCCCAAGTGACCGCGGCTACCTTCAGCAAAGATGGTGTATTTGGCCAGTAGCTCATAGCCTGGCTCAAAGCTTGGCTTGGCCTCGCCGTCAGCTGCCACACCCATATCGCCTGTCAAAATACCACGTACTGAGCCGTCATCATTATATAAGATATCGGCGGCAGGGAAGCCTGGGAACATCATCACTTCTAGCTCTTCTGCCTGTACGGCAAGCCAGCGCACCACATTGCCTAGCGAGACGATATAGTTGCCACCGTTGTGCATCGGTGCTGGGATTAAAGGGTCAGGTACTTTGGTCGAGCGCGTGGCTGAATTGAGATAATAAAAACGATCTTCGGTCGCAGGTACGTTGAGCGGGGCACCTTTTTCTTTCCAGTCAGGGATGAGCTCATTGAGCGCGCGTGGCTCGATAACTGCGCCAGATAAGGTATGAGCGCCAAACTCAGAGCCTTTTTCGACCACACAAACCATAAACTCATCATTGCCCGCCTCAATGGCAAGCTGACGCAGACGAATAGCCGCAGACAAGCCTGCAGGACCACCGCCGACGATGATGACATCAAACTCCATAGACTCGCGTTCTATCTCAGGCTCTGCAGCCACGCTTTGTGTTTGCACGTCTTGCTCGACCGTATCTGTCGCTACCGTATCGCCATCAACGACTGGCTTTTGATTGTCTTGCTCTTGCATACCTACTCCTAAACTTATGGTGGCTTATCTCAGGGCATCATTAGCTTAACAATTAAATAATAGACTTGTGGCGCTAACGTCACTCGACATATGGCTGCCCGATAAAAACTGTCTGCGCCGTATCAATAACAATGAGCTGGGCTCTTTGCGAAAAACCATTTATGCAAAGATATCAACGCTTTAAAAAACGCCTCATTGATACAGCACCCACTTAACCATGTAAATAAAAACACGTAAATGAAAAATCGTTACTCATTATAAAAGAAAAGTCCTACAAACACGATACGCATTTGTGAGTATCGATGTTAAGGTAAAATTAAAATAATGAGCTAATTATGATGATTGATTGACGACAAAGATTCATCATACCTGAAACTAAAATTTATAGTCATAATAGATTTGCCAAACTTTGCATACTAGATAGGAAATCATAAGATGGATAGCCATAACAAGCAAGCCAATAAACACCAAAACGATACGCCACAAGCCCCAAACGACGTGCCATCAGACCTAAATAGTATGGACGCATTGAGCCAGTATCTAAAGACCACTGCTGGGGTGCGCGAGGGGCGAGCCATACCGCCACTAGAGCGCTGGCATCCTGAGCAAGTGACGGATATGGATTTGGTGATCAAGGCAAATGGCGAGTGGTGGCACGAAGGCGGGCAAATGACCAGAGAGTCATTGGTGAGTCTGTTTGCCACGATTTTGTGGAAAGAAGAAAATCAGGGCAAAACAGAGTATTTTTTAAAGACGCCTGTACAAAAAATTCGTATTCAAGTTGAAGATGCGCCGTTATTGATCAACGATGTGGGTGTCGTTGAGGAGGCAGGCCTGCGCTGGTTGGAGTTTACCACGACCACAGGCGATGTCGTTCGCTTAGATGACGAGCACAAAATCGTCTTAAAGGCGTATAATCCTAATGTATCAGACAAGCATGCCGAGAGTCAGCCTCAGGCCAGCAGCGCTCAAGCCAATAATGCACAAAATGCCAAAGACCATCAGCAACAAGCCGCCGAGCAGCAAATACGTCCGTATATGCCCGTCAGGCATGGCTTGATGGCGCTGATCGGCCGCAATACGTTTTATCATTTGGCTGAGATTGGTGAGCTGACAGAGCAAAACGGCGAGACGATATTAACCTTACAAAGTGGCGGGCAATGCTATCAATTATCGATGCCTTAACATATCAATTTTTAAAAGACCAATGCTTTTTTAAGCCATCAAAGGCTTAAATTCTTGCTACTTTGTAGCAAAAACAATAAATAGCAAAGCGCGACAGGATACGTGTAGCAGTTTGATTGACTACCGACAAGTCACGCAATCAGCAGTATAAAGATACCGATATGACCAAAAAAACGACAGTACAGCCATGAAGGGTATGAGCGAAAATGACGCGCTAAGCGTGGATAGGGCGCATCCTGAGGCTGTGCTAGCCAAACACATGAAGACAGCGGCTATCCGGCAGGCCGCTGCTCATGCGGTGGCAGCTGAGGCAACGACTTATCATGCCGACCCAAGCGCACCGATAGGCTTGTTTGACTCGGGGGTAGGCGGTCTGTCTGTGTATCTGCATCTGGCCGAGCAGCTGCCTGCTGAGCGCTATGTCTATTATGCCGATACGCTACATGTCCCTTATGGTAATCGTGACAGCACTGATATTGAGAGGCTGACATTAAGAGCGATCGAGTGGCTGTATCAGCAAGGCTGTAAACTTATCGTTATCGCGTGCAACAGTGCCTCTGCCTATGCGCTAGAGACGGCTAGGCGTTGTTATCCGCAGCTGCCTATTGTGGGATTGGTGCCAGCATTAAAACCGGCGGTATTGGCCAGCACTACCCATCGCGTGGCGGTGCTGGCGACCAAGGCGACCTTAAATGGTGCGTTACTAAACAAGGTTATCGATGCGTTTGCCCTGCCCAATAATGTAGAAGTGACTAAGTACTTTGACCCTCTACTAGTGCCATGGGTGGAGGCGGGCATGCCAGAGGCGGACGAGACCGCGCGGCGTTTACGTCAGCAGCTCACAGTCTTTGCGCAAGCTGGTATCGATCAGTTGGTCCTTGGGTGCACGCATTATCCGTTTTTTAAGGGTTTTTTGTTGGAGGAAATTGCGCGCCAGCAGTTATCGATACAGGTAGTGGACTCAGGACAGGCGATTGCAGAGCGGGTCAAGCAGCTGTTACTGAGCAATCAGCTATTGGCAAGTGCTAATATTAAAGGCAATGGCTATAACCATATCAATGAAGATTGCAATGATGATAGCGAGAATGACAGCAACGCTCACCGAGCGATAGCGACAAACCATCAAATATCGCCTGTTGTTCGACTGCCGTTGACTTTTTATGCCAGCAAATATGATGATACGTTGGGCGCTTTGATAAAACAATTGGTCGGACAAGAGACCGTTTTGCAATACGCTTCTAAATAAGTGCTATTATGGAGTTTCTGATCAGCGGTTTGAGTGTCAGGCGCGCCTATATGACGATGAAGCTGCTGTAGTCGAAATAAAATAATTCCATTTCTATAAGTTTATGCTAGTCTGTGCAAAACAAGATATTTGTGCTTTATTTTATCTGCTTGTTACTTATGTCATGACTGAAGCTTAGAGGTGATTGTGCCAAACCGTCGCTATCATATCCACGTCATATGCGCTGATAATGATCAATTGCTGGTACTGGACAACCTAGCGATATTTTTTCAGGCGCGCGCTTTTTTGACTTATGATGTGTCAAGCCAACTGTCAAAGGCGTCGGTATATGGGCGTCAATGCATCGACTCCTGTGATTATGCGTTGATGGTAATCGGTGATAGCTACGGTACCGTACAAAAAACCGGCGTCAGCCAAATGCATTTGAGCTATCTAAATGCCAAAGCCAAGCTCAAGCCTCTACTGGTCTTAATCAAAAACCAGCCGCCAGACAGCGCCATTAGCCGCCAGTTACAAGAATTTATCAACGCAGTGACCAAGCAAGACAATCGCATATACTATTATGACCATGCTGATGAAATCGAAAGCCTGCTGGTACAAGCCTATTACACCATCATTGCTGCGCATAAAGTCACGGGCGGCTGGATAAAGGCCAGTGACGAGGTTATTGAGTTTAGCAAACAAGCTACTACGCAAAAAACCGCTGAGCGGCCGTCCGCCAAAAAAGCCATCAACAAACACAGCCTGACCCAACATAATCTTGCCTACCCTCATGAGCAGCCCAAAGCCAGCTTTGCAGAAGATAATGTCAGTAACCTCATCGTTTTGACAGAGTCCTTTGAGGTCTCTTATAGTGCGCAAGCCTATGCAGGGGGTAACCTGACAGATGTGACACGGCCGATGACGCTGACATGGCAAGAGGTGCTGAGCGCCTTATCAAAAATTCCCTCGACGTTCTCTAGCTATGGTCTACAAACCGCCATCAACCGACTGATAGCATCAAAAGCTGAAGCAGACGTCAAGCAAGACATGCCAAATGTCCACGCGGTCGCGCGCTGTCAGATATCACAAGACGACTTAAACGTCTTGCAGCGTCAGCTGGTCAGTGCCAATTGGATACAGCTGACTACCTATGGCACACGGGTATCGCAGGAGCTATGGAAGCTGACTTTTTATGCAAAAAACTTGTTAAAAAATACCCCGTCTCAGTCATAATCTGCCTTTTTTACATTCTTCTCTTCTTTGGTAACTTATTTTTCTTAGCAGTCCTCTAGTGATAGCTGTCTCGAGCAGATATGCCGCAAGCATCTGCGCGCGACTACGTTTTGTAATACAAAGCATACGTGGCAGAGGTTGTGAATCTGGGCAGGACTGGTGATAATAAGAATCATGAGTCAGCGCACGTTCAGTCGACAGTCGAATGCCATGAACGAAATGACTAAAGAACAAAATCACTAAAACGATAACACATCATACAATAGCGCTGAGATACGTATCATTGACGATCACTGGATAATTAAGGAGAGTAGACATGAGCAACTCTAAATATGATGAACGAAACCATGAAATCGACGGCTTAGAAAAGGCCATGCATGATGCCGATCAGTTTCGCACCCTAGAAGAGCAAGTTGCCGATATGAAACGCCGCGGCATTGACCCTAGCCAAGCCTACAAAGACTTGGATAGAAAAGAAGAAGATGCGGATTGGGGTGATGAAACATGGAAAGAAAATGGCAAATGGGAGCCAAAAACCCCTGCTGACCTAGACGACAAGGCACGGGAAAACTGGGATGGCGACAATGGTAAGCCCAATCCGCCGCCTATCGTATAACGCCGCGTCACTATAATCAAAGGATCAAAACGTAGGTTTGTCAAAAAGACAACGCTAAAGACTTATCTGTTAAATGTACCGTCCTAAAGGTCTCGTCCTAAAACACATAAAAAGGCCACGCTAGCTATAGCGTGGCCTTTTTGCTATCAGAGGGAGCGCGATAAAACCTAGCGGTTATGAGCCTTCATCAATACGTACCAGCTTGATAGTACCGTCGCTGCCGATCACGCGGCGATAGCGCGGGTTGCTAGACGTAGAGGGCTGCGGCGACTGAGAGTAAGCGCTTGGCGCGGTGGTCTGTTGCTGGATCAATTGCCCCATACGATCGGCGGGTGCTGGGTTTAGGGGTTGGCTATTGGTTGGCTGAGAGTGTGAGTGACCATACGAGCGCGGGCTTGGGGCCGCACTGCCAATAATAGCACGATAAAATTTTTGCCCTGCACGGCCATCAGCAGGGAAGATACCGCGGCTGGTCTGGTATTGCTGAATCGCCGTACGAGTGTTGTCACCGATGATGCCGTCGACACCGCCAATATCATAGCCAGCATCGAGCAGTGCTTGCTGAATGTCTTTGGCTTGTTGGCGGCTGATACCTGGGTCATCTGTGGGCCACGCAGTGATAAAGTCCGTCTTGCTGCTGTCTTCGCGCGTGATCAGATCTGACAAGTGCGCGATGGCCAATGCGTAGTTTTCTGACGCGTTATACGAGTAAAAGGTATCAAAGTTTTTACCAACCAAAAACGCCGGCCCTTCTATACCAGCTGGTAATAGCAGTCCTGCACTACTCAAATCATAGGGCAGCGGGCTACCATTTGCCAATGTCAGACCTTGGCTGCGCCAGTGACTCATGGATTTTTTGTTTTTACGATTGGACGCCGCCCAGTAGCCATCAGGGAGTTTGACTTCATAACCCCACGGCTCCCCTGTACGATAGCCACGGTTGTCCAAAAAGTTGGCGGTAGAGGCTAGCGCATCAGGGACGCTATTGACGAGGTCGCGGCGACCATCGCCATCAAAGTCGACGGCCAGCTCCAAAAAGGTGCTCGGCATAAACTGCGTTTGCCCAAAGGCACCCGCCCACGAGCCTGTCATGTCGTTTGGTGCAATATCACCGCGTTGGACGATTTTGAGCGCGTTGGCAAACTCCCCCTGAAAGTAGCTTTGGCGACGATCAAAGCAGGAGAGAGTCGCTAAGGATTCAAATAGCGGTTTTTTACCTAGTGTCTGACCAAAGTTGGACTCCACGCCCCAGACGCCAAGGACGTGCTCGGCTTTTACGCCATAGCGCGATTCAATTTGGCGCAGCGTATCACGCCATTGGTGCTTGGCACGAATACCATCTTCGACGCGCTCTTTGTCCACCAGCGCCGATAGGTAATCCCAGACATCTTTTTGAAACTCGGGCTGATAGTTAAGCGACTGAATAACGCTCGGATCAGGCTGAGCTGGGCGATAGTTGTTGAAGGTAAAGCTGTCTACGCCGCGAAACTTACTAGAGCCTTTTAGCCTATCTAGACACTGCTGAAACTCGCTATTGGACAAGTCTGGCGCTGGTGGTTTGGCCGCTTGGGCAGTGCTGGCAAAGCTCAGACCAATAGCAGCAGCCAGCATGGATAGGGTCGAAAGAGGAGTCAAACGCATGAGAATATCCTATAAACGTCAAAATTATTATGAGAAGTGGCGATGGGACGTGATGATAAGTAATGGTTATAAATAAGAGCGATCAATAAAACAGCATAAAGCGCAAAACCGTCATATTTACTTAGAGTAACCAATCTGCATAATAAAGAAAAGCGGTCGCAGCACCCTGTTACTATAAATTGACGTAGGTGTGAGGTTACAAGCGATTTTTGCTGCGTGCCAAGCTTCTAAAGGATGTCGCTACGACTCTAAAACCTTATCCAGCTCTTTGATAAAACGACGAATACGCTCTGCATTTTTGCCCAAATCGCTGCCACCAATTCGTGATTTACTACGAATATCGACCAGCCGCTTGCTACCTGCATCGGTGATACGTATCACCACATCGTCCTGAAAACCAAACCAAGGCGTCGTATCTGTTGCCTCCACAATACCGGTGTCTGCGTCTATCACCACCAGCTCCCAGCCCAGATTGCTGGCGGTTTGTTCGCAGGCTGTGAGCAGCGTAGATTTGGATTGTGGGTAGCTTAATGTGCTCAAGTCAGGATAGGCGATGCGCTGCTGTGCTGCGCTCTCGGTGCCAGAGTATGTCGCAGGGTTTGGCGCGTCAGCCCGCAAAGGAATGATGGCCACAAATTTAGGCGGGTTGGTAAGGTCGGTTGAAATATCATGAATGGGTGGTACGCTTTTGGCTTTGTGCAGCATGGTGAGCGGTATGAGGATCGAGCTGCTCGCTAGCAGCATAGTGATGATGGTGGTGCGAAAGCTGAGCGTGTGGCGTTTGAATAACGCTTGTAATAGCAACATGATCAGTGCCGCACCGCCTGCGAGCATTGCCAAGCTAAATCCGGCAAAGGCGGTACCCAAATCCACGACGCCATATTTATATAATGGCCCTGGCAGTACGACCAATAACAAACCCATCAGGCTGACGAAGCTGATAAAAATTTTCATCAAATCTCTCTATGATTGTCTATTGCTGTGAGTAGCCAGCCATGCTCTGTGACAGATAGATCAGGCATAGAGCCGATAGTAGCAGAGGTGTTTCTACTTCATCAATCTGATAATACTGTCCATAATACTGCTGAATGCTTGCTTCATCTACTGAGAAGGGTGGTCCGTCTTTTTTATCTTGATCATAAATAAGCGTGAGTAATAACTGCGACCCATAGCGTAAAGGTGCGTCCTGCCAGCTGACCTTTAGCCGAATGATGCACCCGTGATGGCGCGTCAGTTAATTGACCATATATTCGCTAAACTCTTTACGCAGTTTGGCAAGTTTGGGCGGGATGGCAAAGTTGCAGTAGGCTTGGCCTGGGTTTCTATTAAAAAAGTCTTGGTGCGACTCTTCAGCCTTATAAAACGTCATAGCAGGATGGACTTCTGTGACGACGTTGACGCCCATATCGCGCAGTTTGTTGATGGTGCGATCGACGGTTGGTTTTTGCTCATCGTCTGTATAGAACACCACGCTACGATATTGACTGCCGACATCATTGCCTTGACGATCTTTGGTTGTGGGGTCGTGAGTGGCAAAAAACACATCAAGTATCACCTCCAGAGGGACAACAGTGTCATCAAAATCGACTTTGATAACCTCCACATGACCTGTAGTGCCGCTACAGACGGCCTCATAGTTGGCCGATACTGCGTCGCCGCCCATATAGCCTGAGGTCACGGACGCTACCCCTTTTACGGACAAAAAGACCGATTCGGTGCACCAAAAGCAGCCACCGCCTAAGATAATGGTTTGCATAATTTTTCCTATTATTATAAAGAGATGATCAGGTTATATAATCACTTCACTCTAAAAGTGACATAGCGCTACTGGTGTAAATGTTGGTCGCAGATGGTCGTGTTTCAACTTTCAACGACCTGCTTAAAGACTCTATCAACTCAATGATACGGTTGGTTTAACGACTGCTTCAATCATTAATTGATTGCCCTTAGCATGACCTATTTAGCTTAGCAGGGCATCTGATGGCGATAAGTAACAAACAGTAATGTTATAATGGGCTTTTGCTATTATCAAAACGAGTCGCCCCATGAGCCAATCCAATCCTGCCACTATCAAGCATGACACTTTATTTACCACACCTCTCGATAAAGCGGCGCGCTTTTCTTTTGATGAGCAGGTGGTGGCGTGTTTTCCAGATATGATTCGCCGTAGTGTACCAGGTTATGGGCAGGTGCTGGCGATGTTGCCTATTTTTGCTCGGCGTCATTGCAAGTACCGTCAGCAAGGCGATGATGGCCGCCGTGTCAGCCGTGTGTATGATTTGGGGTGCTCACTTGGTGCGGCTAGCATGGCGCTGGCTGGGGAGTTTGCGCCGCAGGATTTACAGATTAAAGCGATAGATATCTCGCCTGCGATGACCACAAAAGCGGCGACTGTGCTCAATGATAACTATCCTGAGCACGATATCGAAGTCGTCACCGCCGATATCCGCGATGTGACACTTGAGCCATGCGATATGGTGATTTTAAATTTAACGCTACAGTTTTTGCCAGCCGCCGATAGAGTGGCAGTGTTAGAGAATATCTATAACGCACTGAGCGAGGGCGGTATATTGGTGTTGACTGAAAAAACCCATGCGTTTGATGAGCAGTATGATGCGTGGCTGGTTGAGCGCTATTATGACTTTAAGCGCGCTAATGGCTATACCGAGATGGAAATCAGCGGCAAGCGTAATGCGCTAGAAAACGTCCTTATCACCGATACCTTAGACGGGCACCATCAGCGTTTGGATAAGGTGGGTTTTGCACGGCATCTGACGTGGTTTCAGTTTTTGAACTTTGTCTCGATTGTGGCGTTTAAATAGCCTTTCTTTGAGGACGCAATTTTTAACCTTACTTTTTGATCCACATGGTAATTCGCTTTTATGCTTAATGACACTATCTTGCGCGCCGAACGTGAGCTGTATTTGACCTTGCTAACACTTGCGCAGCAGCAGCCGACGGCTTATGAGTGGCTGACCCAGTTGCCAACATGGCTGGGTGCCATCAAAGACAAAGCCAACTATGCGCACGCGCCGGCTTATCAGGCGTCGGTGGCGCGTTTGCCAGAATTGGTCGTCGATGCTGCCCATCTAAACACTGATGTATTGACCATTGAGGCAAATCTGAGTGACTCGCAGCGCAAGCAAACAACGGCGCTGTTAAAGCAGCTGATGCCATGGCGCAAAGGGCCGTTTCAGATCGGTGGTCAAATCGGCGATGATGCGTCAGGTATCAAGATCGATACCGAGTGGCACAGTGATTGGAAATGGCAGCGAGTTGCGCCGCATTTGGGCACCTTAAAAGGACGGCGCGTGCTCGATGTCGGCGGCGGCTCTGGGTATCATGGCTGGCGTATGGCAGGGGCTGGCGCGGAGACGGTCATTATCATCGATCCCTCTTGCTTGTTTTATCATCAGTTTATGGCGATTCGGCATTTTGTCGGCGCGGCTGATAGTTATAAAACGCATTATATCCCCGTCCCACTCGAAGCCTTACCTGAGCACAGTCAGCTATTTGATACGGTGTTTAGTATGGGAGTGCTCTATCATCGCCAGTCACCCTTTGAGCATTTGCAACAGCTAAAGGGGCAGCTGGTCAAAGGCGGCGAGCTGGTGCTTGAGACGTTAGTAATCGAAGGCGATGCCAATACTGTACTGGTGCCGCATGACCGCTACGCGCAGATGAATAATGTGTACTTTTTACCCTCTGTCGCAGCGTTAATCGGCTGGCTTGAAAAAGCAGGGTTTACAGACGTGCGCTGCGTCGATGTGGCCATGACCTCGACCAATGAGCAGCGCCAAACCGAATGGATGACGTATCACTCCCTAGCAGATTTTTTAGATCCTAATGACCGAACAAAGACTGTAGAAGGCTATCCTGCCCCGATGCGCGCGACCATTATTGCCAAAAAATAGCACAGTAAAACAGTGCAGTGTTTAGTCGCTGTTTAACCGCTTCGAACCCATTTGGATGACTGTCGGTTGAATTGAGGATATGCCCTAGAGCATTGGTTAGATCAACCATCTCTCAAAGGCGACCTCTAATAAGAGCTTGAGTAAAAAGCCCACAAACCCAGCACCCAGTGCCAAAAAGATCCAAAACGTCCCAGCGCGTCCAGCCTCAGATTTTTTAGAGATGTCCCACATAATAAAAAATAAAAAGGCGATAAATATTGGTAGTAAGACGTACAATCCCCAGCTGGTGATGGTACTAGCAGCAATAGCAAACATAAAATAGTCCTATAAAGTGGTGACGCGTTGTCTGATTGTCTTTATTATTTTATCGTCTGGATGATGACAGGCGACTCGGCTCCGATGGGACGTATTGCTTCACTACAGCAAGACAGCAATACAAACCATCATTATAGCGTGGAATGTACTGGGTATAAACTACCACAAAGCCTTGGACAACAGTAACGCTACAATCATAATGCTCGATGTTTCGTCACGCTTAGCGCAGTGCGCGCCGTCTTTATCAGATAGCCAAGGGTGAGGGGCAAATTGGGCTTAAAGTGTTGTATTTTGACACTAATTTCATCGTAAATAGTGCAATACAGCACAAAGATTGTTATATTTATAGGTTACTTGTTTTTTAGTACTAATGTCTCTTTTGCCTAGCCCGTCGTTATTATAATAATCCCATATCGACTGCTCGCATTCGTCATGTTTTATACCGTTTTTGTTGTTTATTTAACTGAGTTTATACCCTATGTCACAAGCCCAAATCGATACCTTAACCGCATTATTTGACCAAGCTGTTCAAACCTTACAGGCGCAAGACATCTTGCCTGCTGATTGGCAAAACAATAGCCAGATTACCCGTACCAAGGATTTGAGCCATGGTGATTTTGCCAGTAACATCGCGCTGACGGCAGCCAAAGCAGCCAAGAGTAATCCGCGTATGCTGGCAGAAAAAATCGTCGCCGCGTTGCCTGATAATCAAGACATCCGCCAAGTCGAAATCGCCGGCCCTGGTTTTATCAATGTGTTTTTGAACAGTGATGCCAAGTTTGCAGTATTAGCAGATATCTTTGAGCTACAAGACCGCTTTGGTCTAAGCGAGCAATTTGCCGGGCAAAAAATCCAAGTCGAGTTTGTCTCTGCCAATCCAACCTCAAGCCTGCATGTCGGTCATGGCCGCGGCGCAGCGTTCGGTATGAGCGTGGCCAATTTGCTAGAGGCGGTGGGGTATGACGTCACGCGTGAATACTACGTCAATGATGCTGGTCGTCAAATGGATATTTTGGCAACCAGCACCTACTTGCGTTATTTGCAGATCAATGGCGAGCAGGTGACTTTTCCGGTCAATGGCTATCAAGGCGAGTATGTCCGAGATATCGCACAGACTCTAAAGGTGCAGCATGGTGACAGCTACGTTCATCCTTTCGCTGACGTCGCCAAAGACGTACCAGCAGATGCTATCTTTGATACCAATGCCGATGGTGAAAAAACACTGGTATCAGGCGACAAAGAAGCGCATATCGATGGTCTGATTGCCAATAGCAAATCCTTGCTAGGTGAGGGTTATGAGCTGTTTTTAGACGCGGCGCTGAGCAGTATCTTGGCGGATATCAAAGATGATTTAAATGACTTTGGGGTGCGTTATGAGTGCTGGTTTAGCGAGCGCTCAATCGATAGCGAGATCGAGCCCGTCTTACAGATACTAGACGACAAAGGCTATCTGTATGAAAAAGATGGCAATATTTGGTTTAAATCGACCGATTTTGGTGATGAAAAAGACCGAGTGGTACGCCGCGCCAATGGGCAAACGACGTACTTTGCCTCTGATATTGCTTATCACAAAAACAAGTTTGACCGCGGCTTTGATAAAGTCATCAACGTCTGGGGCGCAGACCACCATGGTTATGTCCCGCGGGTAAAAGCGGCGCTGACTGCGCTTGGCATCGATGAGGCGCGCCTCGATGTGGTATTGGTACAGTTTGTGGCCTTATGGCGCGGTAGTGAAAAAGTACAAATGTCGTCACGCTCAGGCAAATTTGTCACCTTGCGCGAGCTGCGCTCTGAGGTGGGTAACGATGCGGCGCGTTTTTATTATGTGGCGCGTAAGCCTGAAGTGCATGTGGACTTTGATCTGGAGCTGGCCAAGTCGCAAAGTAAAGACAACCAAGTCTATTATATTCAGTACGCGCATGCGCGTGTCTGCCGCGTGTTAGAGAAGCTTGAAAACAGTGGCTTTGTGGTAGATGATGCCATCGGTCAGGCGCAGCAAACGAGGCTAAGCGCTCCGAACGAAGATGAGTTGATCAAGCTGCTAGCAGGCTATCCTGCGACCTTGGCGCGCGCGGCGACTGGCTACGAGCCGCACGTCTTGACCAATTATCTAAAAGAGCTGGCGGCGCTGTTTCATGGCTGGTACGACAGCAACCGCATCTTGCCGGTGAGCTTGACATCAGGTGAGACACCAAGCACTGATGAGATGGCATTGATGCAGGCGCGTCTACGGTTGTCAAAAGCGGTGCGTCAAGTATTGTCCAACGGACTTAATTTGTTAGGGTTGTCTGCCCCGTCTAGCATGTAGTATAAAGAGACGGCTGATAAGCGTAATTTAATGATAGTTAAATTCAGTAGGGAGAACCAGATCCATGCTAGCCAAAAAACCTAAAGGCGCGACCGAAAAGCGCAAAACCAGTAGTGTGTCAGGCTTATTATGGATGTTCGTCGGGGCGATACTGACCTTGATGATTGGGGTGTTTATCTACCTCTCGCCATTGTTTGATTTTAGTCCAGCAGATAGTGCCGCCGGCGATGACCCAGACCGTCAGGTACAGCCGCGTGTCGATACTGACACGGATAATGGTGATTATGAGTTTTATGACATATTGCCCAGTCAAGAAATGGCGACGATTCCTGATGAAGACATCGCCGAGGTGGGCAACAGTGCAATAGGCGATATCAATGCCTTTGAGCCGGATGTGGTCGTCACTCAGCCGCAGGATAGTAGCGCCAGTCGTGAGGATGAGTCAGGCAATTTCGGTATCGCGGATGGTACAGCGACAGCGCCTAATCAGGGCAATGGCGCGGCAACTGGCGAAAACAGTGATGAGATTGTCATTGTCGAAGAAGACGCCACTTACGATGGCCCTGCGCCTACTAGCAATAGTAATGGCGCTAACCGTAGCAATAACTCAGGTGCCGGGACCGCTAGCGTACAGGCTGCCAAACCGGCAGCTACCTACATTTTGCAGATCAATAGCTTTGGTGATGCTGATGAAGCAGATCGTCGCCGCGCCCAAGTACTGATGGCAGGTGTCGATGCAAGAGTGGTAAAAAACACCACAGGTAATGGTTTGCCCATCTATCAGGTCATCTCACGGCCGATGAATAATCGTCAAGCGGTGACCACCGCCCAGCAGCGCCTACAAAATAACGGCATCGACTCTATCATCGTCGAACAGCGCCGCTAGCATCGGCAGCTTAGGAGGATGACTCGTTTATAAACAAAGGCGTCGCTTACTGGTACGAGCGACGCCTTTTTTATCGTTTATTTTAGGGCGTGTCTTCAATTCACTTGATAGCTATCTAAATGGGCTAAAATGGCCAAATTTTATCAAAAATCATCAAACAGCTGGTCAATATTCCGATATTAACGGTGCTATTTTCCTTGTTTGATCGCAATTTATCTCCAAAACTTACAAAGAGCATGGCTATGACTGTATCGCACGCAGTAGCACCCCACGGTGTCATTAAGGCTTTTTTTCAAAAGTATTTTATTGATGCTTTTACTGGCATGGCGTTGGGCTTGTTTGTCACCTTGATAGCTGGTCTTATTATCTCGCAAATCGGTGGTTGGTTAAATTTGCCAGCACTGGTGGCTGTCGGCAAGCTGGCTTCAGTCATGATGGGGGCGGGTATCGGCGTGGGTATTGCGTACTATCTAAAAGCACCGACGCTGGTGATGCTCAGCTGCTTGGTCGCTGGTATGCTCGGTGCCCACTCCGAGGCGCTAATGGCAGGGACGCTATTTACCGCTCAGGTAGGTGCTCCTGCGACTTTTGTCGCCATACCCGGCAATCCGATTGGCGCGTATTTGGCATCGGTATTTGCGTATCGCGCTGGTACATGGATCGCAGGTAAAACCAAACTCGATATCTTATTGGTGCCATTGGTGGTATGTAGTGTGGCGTTGCTGGTTTGTGCCCTTCTTAATCCGCCCATCGTCGCTGCCGTCAGCGCTATTGGACAAGGTATCCAAGCAGCCACTGAGCTGCAGCCTTTATTGATGGGGATTGTGATTGCTGTGGTGGTGGGGATTTTGCTGACACTTCCCACCTCCAGCGCGGCTATATGCATTGCTATCGGGCTTGGCGGGCTGGCAGGCGGTGCGGCGGTGGTGGGCTGCGCGGCGCACATGATCGGCTTTGCAGTAGCGAGCTTTAAGGACAACGGTGTCAGTGGGGTGATCTCTCAGGGGCTTGGCACCAGTATGCTACAGATTCCCAATGTACTAAAAAAACCACTAGTGCTATTGCCTGCGGTCATCGCGAGTGCCATCGTCGGCCCTATTGCGACCGTCGGCTTTGGGCTGGCATGTACCGCAACTGGCGCTGGCATGGGTACGGCGGGGTTGGTCGGGGTGTTTGGCGTCATCGAGGCCTCGCAAGGACTGATGAGCACCGCACAGCTATGGACGGCGATTGTGTTATTGATGTTTGTGCTACCAGCCGTGATTGCCGGTGTTGTCGCTTATGTGATGCGGCGTATGGGCTGGCTGGTAGAAGGTGATATGAAGCTACCTTAAGTATTACTATGATGGTTATGCATACCGCAAAAAAGCCCAGTTTATTTATAGCTGGGCTTTTTATCTGAGTGCTTTTATTATCTAAACCACTGGCCTTTACTAACGGCGTACATCAACAGGCGCGCCGCCTTTTGGCCAATCTTTGTCTTTGTTGGCTTTGACTGGGCGCGGCAAGTGGGTGAAGTAGCTGGCCACATCGATGGCTTCTTGATCGGTTAGGGTATTGCCTTGACCAAACGGCATTTTACCTTTGACAAAAGCTGCTGCCTTATAGGTACGCGCCATACCTGCGCCGTCGTTGAATGAATTTTCACCAGCGACGGCAGGATATACATAGGTGCCGTCGTCATTGTATTGACCTTCACCATTGTCACCATGACAAGTGCTACAGGTATTGGCAAATATCTCCTTGCCTTTGACGGGGTCTGGGGTCAGCGTGTTGTCGACCTTGACAAACCCACGGCCTTCTGGCGATACCCCTATTGGCATATCTTGTGATAGCCATGTCATATAAGAGATAAAGGCATTCATCTCCTCTGAATCTAGATCCAGTGGCGTGCCGTTCATCGAACGCTGAAAGCAGCCATTGACCCGTTCTTGTAACGAGTTGACGCGAGCATCACGCGAGCGGTAAATCGGAAAGATACCCGGTAGGCCATTCCACGGTGCGGCATAGGCTTCTGAGCCATTGGCTAAGTGACAGCTGGTACAGTTGAGCTTGTTGCCGACGTTATTTGGCAGCTCTCGGTACGTGTGATTGGCAAGCTCCAACCCTCGGCGGACAGCGGCGCCATACTCATTATCAGGGATGGTCGACTCATCTGGCATGCTGATGTTTAGTTTGGCACCGGGGTTTGCAGCCATGTCGTTTTTAATCTCAGCGGCGCGTGCTTCAAGCGATTTGACGCGGGCGAGGGCTTCTGCTTCTTCGACACGGTCCACGGCCTTGGTCTCTGAGTCGCTACAGGCCGTGATGCCAGTGGCACCGACAGCCACGATAGTCGCCAACAAAAAAGGCGACGGTATTGCTAGAAATTTTTTCACTGGAATATCCTTATTATAAAAGATAATATCTGAATATATATTTATATGGTAATTTAACCGTTATGATGATAGAACTGTGCCTAATCTATGTCTGGAATAAGTGCTGCATCAATAAAAAATCAAGCCGAATATTTAGCTGGTAAATAACAATATAAATAGATAATAAGCAGTAAGTTGCTAGAAACATAATTGTAGCAAATATAACGTGTTAAAGTATATAAATACGTAAAGTGTCACAGATTATGCGCAAGCGTCTACTCGCAAATAAGGTCAAAATCGCCAATCATAAACGCAATGCTATCGATAGCGACAAACCGAAAAAAGGCGCTTAACCACACATGGGTTAAGCGCCTTTTTGTGTCAATTCTAAGTACAATCAGTAGGTAACTGTCTCATGTGCGATGAGTGTCAATTTGGCTTGCTGCGCCTACGCCGACAGAAGCGATGCAAAACTGCCCTCAGTCGTACTGTGTCTGTTTTATAGTGAGGCGACTCCAGATAGAACAAGAAAAAGTTATCTGCCATGATTGGGTTTTTTGGCACGTCTCGGTTTGAGCTTACGTGAGAGTTTGTTGGCGTCGTTTAGTATCTGGCTATATGCTGAGGGAAAGACGCGCTGTACGGCATCGATCATTTTGGCATCGTTGCCAATCAGGCAGCGGCGCTGGTTGGTCGCTACCGCCTGCAGAATGAGCCAAGCGGCCTCACTGGCATCGAACTTCAAAAACTTATTAAAACTTCTGATGGCTTTGGGGCCAGTACGCATGCCGATGTCGTTGATGCTGTCATTACCGCGTGCACTATTGGCGATGTTGGTTTTGATACCACCTGGATGGATACAGGTCGCTGATACGCCGCAGCGCTGGATATCGAGCTCTTGGCGCAAGCTTTCGGTAAAGCCGCGCACTGCAAACTTGCTGGCATTATAGGCAGATTGTGAGGGCTGGGCGGTCAGTCCAAAGAGACTGGAGATATTGACGATATGACCATGCTCAGAAAACTGTCGGGCGTTTTTGTCTGTGTGATTGCTATTGTCCGTTTCAGTGGCTTTGACACTATTTTTAATCAAAGGCAGAAACGCCTTGGTGCCATAGACCACGCCCCAAAAATTAATATCCATCACCCATTCAAGCTCGCTGATACTACTGCCTTCTACGGTAGAATACAGCGCCACGCCTGCATTGTTAAAGATAAAATTGACTTTGCCGTGCTCATTCATCACCGCCTCTGCCCAAGCTGCGACGGCTTTTTGGTCTGAGACATCAAGTACTGTGGTGCAAGCGTCGATATCGTAGCCGATGAGCAGCGCTTTGGTCTGCGCCAGCTGCTCAGGATTGATATCAGATAGGGCAAGGTGACAGCCCATTTTTGCCAAATGAATGGCAAGCTCACGGCCCATACCAGAGCCTGCGCCCGTGATAGCAGCGACATGATCGCGATAGTATGGCGCGATGTCGTGATTTTTTTGAGAGGCGATAGGAAGGTGGCAGCGTAGTGAGCTTGCCATAGTGGCCATGTGGTTGAGCATAATAAACAATCCTTTGTCATCATCATTCTGGTGGGTATCTAAACCTCATGTCGCAGGCGCGCTATCGCTACCAAAGATACGGGCTTAGAAGGATAATCTACCTTAGCATGATTTATGCGTCTCCCTGACAAGGTTTGATAAACGCCGCTGTCATTTTTTATGGGTTTCTTATGGGTTTTTTATACGCCTTTTGTGCGCTTGGGCATATATATTTATGCATACAGACGAGCCGACACAAAAAAGCGCCTGAGCATTGCTGCCAGACGCTTTTTTAGGGTTATTGTCAAGATAGCCTACCATTTGTCCTGCTATCTTTGGTCATGCTCAGATTAAGCGATTTTAGGCGTTTTGCCTTCATTGATGACTGACTCATCGACCATCACGGTTTTGGCGTTTTTCATCGATGGTAGCTCATACATGGTTTCTAGCAAGGCGTTTTCTACGATAGAGCGCAGACCACGCGCGCCTGTTTTGCGCTCCATGGCTTTTTTGGCGATGGCATCGAGGGCTTCTTTGGTAAACTCAATCTCAGCGCCTTCCATATCAAACAAATACTTGTACTGTTTGACCAGCGCGTTTTTTGGCTCGGTCAAGATTTGCACCAGCGCTTCTTCATCCAGCTCTTCGAGCGCGGCCAGTACCGGCAGACGACCGATCAGCTCAGGAATCAAACCAAACTTAATCAAATCCTCAGGCTCGACTTGCTGAAGCAAATCTGAGCTACGGCGGCTGTCGTCTTTTGAGCTGACATCCGCATTGAAACCGATACCGCCTTTTTCGGTACGTTGCTGAATCACTTGGTCGAGGCCAGCGAATGCACCACCAACGATGATGAGGATGTTGCTGGTATCGACTTGGATCAGCTCTTGCTGTGGATGCTTACGGCCACCATGAGGCGGGATAGCAGCAACTGTGCCTTCGATTAGCTTGAGTAGGGCTTGCTGTACGCCTTCGCCCGATACATCGCGCGTGATAGACGGGTTGTCGCCTTTTTTGCTGATTTTATCAATCTCATCGATATAAATGATACCTTGCTCAGCTTTGCTCACATCATAGTCAGCCGCTTGCAGTAGTTTTTGCACGATGTTCTCGACATCTTCACCGACGTAGCCTGCTTCGGTCAAGGTGGTGGCGTCGGCCATGGCAAAAGGCACGTCGAGCAGGCGCGCTAAGGTTTGCGCGAGCAGTGTCTTACCAGAGCCGGTCGGGCCAATCAGCAAGATATTGCTTTTTGCCAATTCAACCATGGCATCATCAGCGCCAATCTTGGCTGTTTTGTTGTCATTGGCCAAAGTCTGGCTGACTTTTAGGCGTTTATAATGGTTATAAACCGCCACCGCCAAGGCTTTTTTGGCCGCGTCCTGCCCGATGACATACTCATCAAGCTTGGCGCGTATCTCTTTTGGCGTTGGTAGTTTTTTATTGACCCACGAGGTGTCAAGATCGCTATCGTCGCTCTGCTCGGCGCTGTCTGCGATTAAGTCGGTACATAGCTCGATGCACTCATTACAGATATTGGCGTCGTCAGAGGCAATGAGCTGTTGTACGTCACTTTTGGCTTTGCCACAAAATGAGCACTGTGGGGTGTTATCTTCTGCCATAAAAGGCGCTCCTAAAATTTAAAGCTTATAAGTATTCTGAGTATGTCCATCAATGCCCAAACAGCAAGTGCTCAGGCATAAAATGTAACAAAATGGCTGCGGATATCGCGATGATGGCGCGGCGCCCAAAGCCTACAACGAAGTCGGACGACGCTCTAGTACTTCATCGACCAGACCGTACTCTTTGGCTTCTTGCGCATCTAGCCAAAAGTCACGTTCGACGTCTTTTTCGATTTTCTCAAGCGGCTGGCCGGTGCGCTCAGCCAAAATGCGGTTTAGGCGATCACGGATTTTGAGGATTTCACGGGCATTAATCTCGATATCGGTCGCTTGACCTTGCGCGCCGCCTGATGGCTGGTGAATCATCACGCGCGCATTGGCAAGTGAGTAACGCTTGCCTTTTTGGCCTGCTGCCAATAGGAATGAACCCATGCTATACGCGCCGCCCATACAGATGGTCGATACTTCAGGCTGGATAAAGTTCATGGTATCAAAAATTGCCAAACCGGCACTGACTGAGCCGCCTGGTGAGTTGATGTATAAATGAATGTCTTTGTCTGGGTTTTCTGCTTCCAAAAATAGCAACTGAGCAACGATAAGATTGGCCATGTGGTCTTCGACTTGACCGGTCAAAAAGATCACACGCTCACGCAGCAAGCGCGAGAAAATATCAAACGAGCGCTCACCGCGTGAAGACTGCTCGACCACCATGGGTACTAAGGCAGATTGCGGAGCGCTTTGGATGTTTTGTACGTCGTTGTGCGCACTCATCAACATATCAAAATGCGGGTTGGCGGTGATGCGATCATAATCTGTCATAAAGATGTCCTATGTATAAGTCCATAAAATAAAGGGTTTGAGGGTAGCGAGTGGCCAAGCTTTGCTGACGGCTTATCATTGTAAATACGGCCGTTTATACCTAATACGAGCCAGATGCCAAAAAGCTATTGCTATAAAACCATCTAGGTGTCGCTAAAAAATAATTGAGCTAATGGTAACTTTTTTATTGAGGTAATAGTAACTTTTTAATGTGAAAATTGATAAATGACTGTCTATTAATAAGGCGTCTGCAACCATTTATCAAGGGGTTGGTCATAAACGATGATGAAAAACACTCGATAAAAAGCCAGTCAGTGTGGGCGTACGCGCCAGTACTCTATCCATCAATAACTATCTACCAAGAAAAATGCCCTAACACAATGGTTAGGGCATCTTTGTATTACCTTAGCCGTCGTCACCAATGGTCATCCGTACTTAGCGATGATAGTAATGGTCTGGCTGGACGACTGAGCAACATTACATCGCTTGCTGCTGCTGAGCGGCGAGCAAGTCTTGATAGCTGACTTCTTTGTCAGTTACTTTACCTTGGCTAATCAAATAGTCGACCACTTGGTCTTCTAGTACCACAGACTCGATGTTGGCGCGTTGCTGCTTGTCATTGGTATAGTACTCGATGACTTCGCTTGGGTCTTCGTAGTTTTCTGCCGCTTCTTTGATGAAGTTTTCGACACGCTCTTGGTCGACTTCTAGGCCTTTGGTGTCGATGACGCGAGCGACGATGATGCCAAGACGGGCAGCACGTAGCGCTTGCTCTTCAAACAGCTCATTTGGCAGCATGTCTTTGTCAAAGCTGTCAGCGCTGGCACCGAACTGCTGAGAAAAACGCTGCATCATCATGTTGCGCTGACGCTCGATTTCTTGCTCTAGCATGGCGTTTGGTACGTCAAACTCGTTCTTTTCTAGCAATGCATCAAACGTCGCTTGCTTGACTTGGCTACGCGCAGCGTTTTTGATTTCGCGTTCCATGTTTTTGCGTACGTCTTCTTTTAGCTTCTCAACGCCGCCTTCGGTCACGCCAAATAGCTCTAGGAACTCGTCGTCGATTTCAGGTAGCTTGGCTCTTTCCACCAATTTTACATTGATTTTGAACTGTGCTTCTTTACCGGCTAGGTTTTCTGCTTGGTAATCTTCTGGGAAGGTCACATCGATGACTTTTTCTTCGCCAGCTTTCATGCCTTTGATACCCGCTTCAAAGCCAGGAATCATCTGGTTGCTACCGATGACCAATTTGAAGTCTTCCGCTGAGCCGCCTTCGAATTTTTCGCCGTCGATAGAGCCTTCAAAGTCAAAGGTCACTTGGTTGTCTTTGGCTGCTTTGCCTTTCTTTTCAACATACTCTTGACGCTGCTTTTGCAAGTTTTCGATCATGGTGTCGACGTCTTCGTCACTGACGGTCGCCGTGTGACGCTCAACTTCGATTTCATCGATACCTTGTACGTCGATTTCTGGGAAGATCTCAACAGTGGCTTGATACACCAAAAAGTCGTCTTCTAGTTTGACGTCGTCGATGTTTGGCATGCCAACGGCGCGGATGTCTTCAGCTTTGATCGCTTCAAAGACCGTATCACGGATCACATCGTTGATCACTTCTTGCTGGATGCCAGCACCGTACTGTGAGCGGATGTGCGACATTGGCACTTTGCCTTTGCGGAAACCGTCGATTTTGGCGGTTTTCGCCACTTGGCTGATGCGGCCTTCTACTTTGTTTTGGATTTTTTCTACGGGGACTTTAACCGTCAGCTGAGTCTCTTTATTAGATAGCTTGTTGGTTGTGACTTGCAAATCTGTAGCCATGTTAATTACACCTTTAGGGTTAAATAATAATGATAGACAATCGCACCTCAAAATACGGGCGTGTGCTGCTGATTGCCGTTGGAATAAATAGGGGATAGTGATAGCGCGCAGTCGCTCAGCTGGCCTTTAAGCAATCGCCTCAGGCGTCCCTATAACCTAACTGCGCCAATGCCATAAGGCCAAGCGCCGTCAGGCAGCGTTTGAGTACACGCTATCAAATATCAATAATAAACCGTTTATGCCGCGCATAATAACGCTTTTTGCTGAATTATACAGGCAAATAACGGCCTTCAACAAAATTTTAAAAGTAGAACAGTATAATCTATCTGTTTATTAAAGTAAAAATTATCTGTTTGCCTATAAAGCGTTCTCTATTTACCTCATGTTTGATGACATGCATCAGTAGCGCTAACGCTGTTTTAGAGCGCGTCAACTGTCATAGCGCTAGCTGCGCCAATAACTGCCGAATGGCTTGGCCGCGGTGACTGATGTTGTTTTTGTCAGCGGCGCTCAGGCTGGCGGCCGTCGTTTGTAGCTTGGGCAGCCAAAACAGGGGGTCGTAACCAAAGCCGCCGTCGCCTTGCGCTGCCTGCAAGATCTCACCATGCCACAGACCTTGGGCGATAATCGGCAGCGGGTCATCGGCATGGCGTACCATCACCAGCACACAAACAAACATACCTTTGATAGGCGTATCTGGCGTGGCGGCGCGAATAGGCTGCAAATCAGCGATGAGCTTGGCGTTGTTTTTAGCATCATTGCCATGCTCGCCTGCGTAGCGCGCCGAATAGATGCCAGGCGCATTGCCCAATACGGGCACGCATAATCCTGAGTCATCTGCAATGGCAGGCAGGTTGCTGGCTCGGCTGGCATGCCGCGCCTTGATGATGGCGTTTTCTACAAAGCTCAACCCATCCTCGATGGCATCATCGATACCGAGCTGGCCTTGTGGGACGATCGTCACATCCAAATCTGCCGCCGCAAATAGACGTTTAAACTCAGCAAGCTTGCCTTTGTTATTACTGGCGAGTACCCACTGGCTGGCAGCGGTTGCCTCATTTTGCGATGGTACGGGGTGACCAGATAGCCGGACTGTGGTAGTGCTCATAAAATCATTCCATCAAGTCGAGGGACAAAAAAGACGTTACCAGTAAATGAGTTAGGCTAAATAGAGTAGGTATGCATAGTGGTTCGCATCCGCCCATTTATTATACCGGTTAAGCCCAAACAACCCGATAGCGTGGCTCGATAAATAACCAATTGCTATACAGGTTGTATCGTCCATAACATTTAGTAACTGATATTGCTGCGTACTGTTGCTATAATAGGTGCCAAGATTCAGTGAATGATATCTTATAGCTTGTAAATATTAAGTTAATAAACGCCCGCAAAGTCAAAGACTTGGCTTTCGGGCAAAAAATAACACTAATGTTACTTTTGGATTCGTGACAATACGTGATATCGTGAGTAAAAATATCATGTATTAAACGACAAAAGTATTAAGCGATAAAATTCATCTCAAACAATAAACTCAGCCAATTTAGCTCGGTATGTTGCTTGCCTCTTTGAGGCAGGTGAGATAGGAGCGGCAAATAAGCAAGGATAAAATAATTATGTCAAACATTACTCTACCAGATCTACCTTATGCAAAAGACGCGCTAGAGCCACATATCAGTGCCGAAACACTAGAATACCATCATGACAAGCACCATGCCGCGTATGTCAATAAACTAAACGATTTGCTACCAGGCTCTGGTCTAGAAGACAAAACATTGCCAGAGATCATCGAAGCCACGGCAAAAGATGACAGCAAGCAAACCATGTTTAACCAAGCCGCGCAAGTATGGAACCACACGTTTTACTGGAACTGCATGACCCCAGAAAACGGCGGCGGCGAACCGACTGGTGATCTCAAAGCGAAAATCGAAGAAGATTTTGGTAGTTATGACAAGTTCCGCGAAGAGTTCAAAAACGCAGCAACCTCACAGTTTGGTTCTGGTTGGGCTTGGCTTGTCGCTGATAAAGTCGGCGGTAAACTATCAATCGCGAAGACTGGTAACGCTGATAACCCATTGGCACACGGTCAAGTCGCGGTATTGACTTGTGACGTATGGGAGCACGCTTACTACATCGATTATCGTAACCGTCGTCCTGACTATGTAGATACGTTCCTAGACAAACTTGTGAACTGGGACTACGCAAATGCGAAATATAAAGGTCAAGATGCGGGTGTTGAGAAATAATCTGTAGTCACTAAGTATTTGAATTACTTTATAATTAAAAAAGAGGACGCTGAGAGGCGTCCTTTTTTTTGGCTGCTCTTTTATGTTCTGCTGCTGTTAATACAGCTTCACTTTACAATGACTATTTATATCTTTTACTTAGAGTTGTCAGCTATTAACGTTCTTATTTCATGGATTGATAATGTCTTGTCTTTCTTTCTATGAACGACACAATGACAGTTTGCGCATAAAGGAATTAAGTCGGTTTCTGGGTCTATCTCTTTAGGTGTTTCAAATTCTGAAACAGGAACTATATGATGAATATGAATAAAGCCTTCTGCATATTCTCCATAAAACTCTCCAAAGTTAAATCCGCAAGCAGTACAAGAGTCACCGTGAATAGCAATTGCTTGTTTTCTATATTTAGGATTTCTTTCGTATGTAGTTACATAGCGTTTTGATGCTTTACCTTCACTGAAAGATTCAAGCGAATCTTGATAATGTTCTGCATTTTTATCTGAGATATAAGCTGTTTTTTGCTCTGAAACCTTATTGATCCTGCTTTTAGAGATAATCAGCTGATAAGTATCCTCATCGATAGCTCTTACTCCATCGCGCCAATAATTGGATTTTCTCGAATCAGGGATTGTTTCTAAGTATTTGGACTCATATTTTGCTAAAACAGCTTCTTTAAAGGGTATGAAATCAGTAATAGTGGCAAAAAAATCATTTTTACTACTTTCTTTGTCGGGGTAGGTTTTACCGATTTTAGCAATAGCGAAATAGTGTGGCGCGTCAGACAACCTTTTATTAGAAAATTTTTTGTTCTTCAATGTTCCTTTGTAATAAATGACTTTCGTACCTGGTTTGAGGTACTTTTGGTATCTTTTCGGGAAATGATAAAGAACACCAGTTTCATCGGCCCAAGCCGATTCGTCATTTTCAGTTATTATTGTATACACGCTATGTCCTTATGTTTCAAAATTAGCAATAGTATGAGTGCTATAAAAAGAGGTTGGTTTTTAATTAGGTCCATAAACTCTGTTAGATCACCTCAAACCCAAACCTACCCAACGCCTCTCTCAATATCGCAATATTATAATAAGCATGCGCCTTGACGGTGTTTTGAAAGAAGATATAAAGGGTATCAAAGTGCTGGCGTTGATTGGCAATGGCTTGCGCCCAGTCCTGCATCTCAGCCTCAGAGTAGCGATAATCATGACGATCAGCGGCGCTCATCGCATCCCACCAGTTTAAATTATTACCATGCATACGCAGATAACCAGTACGCTCGGTAAATATCAAGCGCGAGGGCGGTAGGCCGCTGACTTTAGGATAATCGACGCTACCCCAGATCAGACCTTGTTTGATAAAGCTATCGACCACTTGCGGGGTGTGCCAGCCATTATGACGAAACTCAACCGCTAACGGATAGTCTTTAAACCAACTGACCAGATTGGCCAAATACAGCCGATGCTCGCGAGTACGATCAAAGCCGTGGGGGAATTGCAATAGTAGAGGCGCGAGCGCATCGGCTTCGATGAGTGGGGATAGGGCGTTTAAAAACGCTTGTGCGTGCTCGCTTGTGCCTTTGCGCGCATGGGTAAAGTCTTGATGCAGTTTTACCGCAAACTTCAACTCGCTATCGGCTTGTACGTAGGCTTTATCGATCATACCAGCAAAGGCTTTTTGGCCGATGGGCGCGTAAAAGGTGCTATTGATCTCGACCGCGCCGTATTGACGAGCATATTCGCGCAAAAAGTCTGTCTTTTTGGTGCCGGCTGGGTACAGCGTACCAAGCAAGTCGGTATCGCTATAGCCGCCGGTGCCAAGATAGATACGCGGTGTCGGGGTACCGTCCATGTTGACCACCCTTTATCGTTTTTAATGTTTATTGCTACGCTTATTTTTTACGTGACCATAGCCATTCGATGAGTGCCAATAAGGCGTTGGTGTCCTTATTACCGCTCAACTCACGCAAGATAGCGGCGCGTCCGTCATTAAACAGCGACTGCGCATAGCTGGTCGCCTGCTCAACCCCCATCAGTTTGACATAAGTGGATTTATCCAGTTTTTCATCGCTGCCAGCAGGTTTACCAAGGGTGTCGGTGCTGGTGGTGACATCCAAGATATCGTCTTGGACTTGAAAAGCCAGACCAATATGCTGGGCGCATTCTTGTAGCGCCATGCGCGCTTGCGCGGTCGCGCCAGCACAAATCCCGCCCATCAGCATCGCCGCTTCGATGAGCGCGCCGGTTTTATCACGGTGGACGGCTTCTAATTGGCTTTGGGTAATGTCGGGGTTGGCTTCGGCATTGAGATCCAGCGTTTGCCCTGAGACCATACGGCGAGCGCGCGGCGCAAATACCGCGAGCAGCTGACTGGCAATCGCGGCATCAAATGGCGCAAAAGTCGGCAGCTCTGCGGTCAGTACCTCAAAGGCGAGGGTTTGGAGCACGTCCCCTGCCAGTAGGGCAGTTGCCTCGGTAAAGACAATATGTGCGGTTGGCTGACCACGACGCAGCGCATCATCGTCCATACAGGGCAAGTCATCATGCACCAATGAATAGGTATGTAATAGCTCGACGGCCAATGCTGCTCGGCGCGCCATATCATAATCGGAGTCGTTTTCTAACAGGCTTTCTAATAGAGGGTTTGCCGTGCGGCCTTGCGTCATGGTCTCAGAGGTATCTGGGCTGATAGGCTGTGCCTCGCCATGCCAGCGATTATCATTCACGCTGGCGAAGGCGCTGGCGACCAGTAGCGGACGCACCAGCTTACCTTGCCCCGTCATCACATATTGGCAGGCATCCAGCAGCGGGCTTGGCAGCTTGGCATACGCAAATAACACCTCGATATCTTTGGCAATCTGCGTGCGCACAATCTGATGAAATTGCTTGGTTTTATTATTGATATGGTGATCAGTATTATCATGCGCGCCGTCATTTATACGCAAAAAAGACATAAAGCCAGAAGTAGGAGAGACAGTCATAATCCAACCATTTATAAAAGAGACAAGAAAAATAGCGATAGTGTAGCATGATAGCTGGCCCTGCTTATGAAGCGCGTAATATCCGCGCCAAATTTTTGGCAGTTTTTTGTCAAAGAGCATGCTAAAAAACACAAGAGGCAATGTCATCTGCACTGCGGTACGCCCTGCAGCCAACCCTCGTTACGTATTGCCCGTTTTATTTAGTGATTGAATGTGTTGTGATGAGGCGGCTGTCCACTGAGTATACAACTGGTCACTTAAAGCACATTAGTCACTAGGTAAAGGCGAGTCTCGACTTAAGAGTGACTTGTGAGTATGGTATTAGCTTGTGACAGTGAGGGGCATAATCCCCTACACTAATTGCCGTGGAAATGGGCTGATAAAGGCAGTCGCCGGCGTGAGTGAGCCGGACTGCCCAAACCGTCATCGCTGCATCTACATGCGATGGCGCTCCCCAATCAGCACCGACAGCCGTAGTAGATACCTGTAATATATAAACAAAGCGCCAAACGATGTTGTACAAGCGACGTAAAAATAAGTACATTACTATGAGCGCTGGATAACAAAGATATCTTCACTGTGCGCCCGCTAGTGGTTTGTCGTCATGACGATGTTTGTCTTGGTGGCAGCATCGGCGCACAGTGCTATTACCCATTTTACTAACAGTAACTGGCTATTGATTGTAATCCAAAACGTAGCTTTCGTTATATAGCAAGGAGTTTCAAATGGTATACCAAGGAAATCGCATCACGGTGACAATGCTAGAAGATGGCATCGCCAACATGCAATACAACGCCGAAAATGAGAGCGTGAACAAGTTTGATGCCGAGACCAACAAGCAGTTTGGCGAAGCGGTCAGTGCTTTAGAAAAAGCCGATGACGTAAAAGGCCTTATTGTCACTTCAAGCAAAGGCGTGTTTATCGCGGGCGCTGATATCACAGAGTTTGTTGGCTCATTTAAAAACCCAGAAAACGAGATCAAAGACTGGGTGGTGAGTATCAATGATACCTTTAACCGCTTTGAAGATTTGCCATTTCCAAAAGTAGCTGCCATCAATGGCGCAGCGCTTGGCGGTGGTTGTGAGATGACCTTGGTGTGTGAATATCGCGTCATGAGCGACAAAGCCATCATCGGGCTGCCAGAGACTCAATTAGGTATCTTCCCGGGCTTCGGCGGTACGGTGCGTAGTACGCGTGTCATCGGTATCGACAATGCGCTTGAGCTAATCGCTACAGGTAAGCCAAAAAAACCACTAGAAGCTTTAAAACTAGGCTTGGTAGATGCGACCGTCTCTGCTGATGATTTGCAAGACGCCGCGATTGACCTGGTCAAAAAATGTATCTCAGGTGAGCTTGACTGGCAAGCCAAGCGTGAAGAGAAGCTGAATCCTGTAAAGCTAAACCAGCTTGAGCAAGCGATGGCGTTTAACAGTGCCAAAGGCATGATCTTCTCTAAAGCCAATCCGAAGCAGTACCCAGCGCCTGCGATCGCGATCGAAGCGATCGAAAAGCATGTCAATCTGCCACGTGATAAAGCAATCGAAGTCGAAGCAGCAGGTTTTGCCAAAGCGGCAAAAACCCCGCAGGCTGAGAGCTTGGTCGGTTTGTTCTTAAACGATCAGTTGGTCAAAAAACTGGCCAAAAAACACAGCAAAAAAGCACATGAAATCAATGAAGCGGCCGTGCTTGGCGCAGGTATCATGGGCGGCGGTATCGCGTATCAGGCAGCCAGTAAAGGCTTGCCAATCATTATGAAAGACATCAAGTCTGAGCAATTGGATTTGGGTATGGGCGAGGCCAGCAAGCTACTTGGCAAAATGGTCGAGCGCGGCAAGATGACCCCAGCCAAAATGGGCGAAACGCTAAGCCGTATCCGTCCGACTCTGAACTATGGTGACTTTGCTGAGACTGATATCGTTATCGAAGCGGTGGTCGAAAATCCAAACGTCAAACGTGCGGTACTCAAAGAAGTCGAAGGTCTAGTAAAAGACGATGCGATTTTGGCATCTAATACCTCGACCATCTCTATTACTTATCTAGCTGAAGCACTTGAGCGCCCAGAAAACTTCGTCGGTATGCACTTCTTTAACCCAGTACACCGTATGCCACTGGTAGAAGTGATCCGCGGTGAGAAGTCATCAGAAGAAGCCATCGCGACCACTGTGGCATTGGCCTCCAAGATGGGCAAGGTGCCAGTGGTGGTCAACGACTGCCCAGGCTTCTTGGTAAACCGTGTCCTCTTCCCATACTTTGGCGCGTTTGATTTGCTGCTCAAAGAAGGCGCTGATTTCGTCCATGTCGATAAAGTCATGGAAAAATTTGGCTGGCCGATGGGTCCTGCTTACCTAATCGACGTTGTCGGTCTAGACACGGGTGTACATGGCGCAGAAGTGATGGCAGAAGGATTCCCTGACCGCATGAAGCCTGATTATAAAGGGGCGATCGAGCATCTATATGAAAACGAGCGCTTAGGTCAGAAAAACGGCGTCGGTTTCTATAAGTACGAAACCGACAAGCGCGGTAAGCCAAAGAAAGTCGCTGATGACGCCACTTACGAGCTACTTAAAACCACGACAGATAGCGACAAAAAAGAGTTTGATGATCAAACCATCATTGACCGCACCATGCTGGCTTTCTGTAATGAGACCGTACGCTGCCTAGAGGACAACATCGTCAGCACGCCAAGTGAGGCCGATATGGCGATGATTATGGGCGTTGGTTTCCCGCCGTTCCGCGGTGGCCCTTGCCGTTATATCGACCAAATGGGTCTCGATAACTACTTGGCACTATGCGAAAAATACGCGCACCTTGGCAAAGCCTATGAAGCGCCGCAAAAGATTCGCGACATGGCAGCCGCTGGCGAGACTTTTTACGCCACAGCGTAACGAGCATACCGTATTAGGATAAGTGGGGTGCGTTTGCTGACGTCGCTATCGGTGATAAAAAATAGCAGACGCACCGTTTTGGTCGGTTTCATCAGGTCTGGCCTGCCGCGACAGCATTCAGATAGTTATCGTACTGATGTACGGATCGCGTGATAGATGGCTATAGAGCCTGATTAAATCGACAACACTGACAATAAAAATTGAAAAGGAAGATAGTATGACAACTTTAAGTCCAAAAGATGTGGTCATCGTAGATGGCGTACGCTCGGCGATGGGAAGATCTAAAAACGGTATGTTCCGCCATGTTCGTGCTGATAATCTCTCAGCAGAATTGGTGCGTGCTTTGGTAGAGCGCAACGATTTTGACACCAACGATGTCGAAGACATCATCTGGGGCTGTGTCAACCAAACCCTAGAGCAAGGTCTAAACATCGGCCGCAATATCGGCCTGCTGGCTGGTATTCCAAAGACTGCTGGCGGCCAAACGGTCAACCGTTTATGCGGCTCTTCTATGCAGGCGCTACATACCGCTGCCGCTCAAATCATGACCGGTCAAGGTGATGTCTTTATCATCGGCGGTGTTGAGCACATGGGTCATGTTGGTATGATGCATGGCGTGGATCTCAACCCAGCAGCCTCTAAACACTATGCTAAAGCCTCAAACATGATGGGCTTAACCGCTGAAATGCTGGGCCGTATGAACAACATCACCCGCGAAGAGCAAGACGCTTTTGGTCTTGAGTCACATCGCCGTGCGTGGGCTGCGACCACTGAAGGCCGCTTTGATAATGAAATCATCGGTATCGAAGGCCATGATGCAGATGGCCGTCTGCAGCTATGTACCGTCGATGAAGTGATTCGCCCAGATGCGACGATGGAGCAAATGCAAAAACTGCGTCCAGCCTTTGACCCTAAAGGCGGTACAGTGACTGCCGCGACGTCATCTGCACTCTCTGACGGTGCGTCAGCGATGTTGGTCATGAGCGCGCAAAAAGCCAAAGATCTTGGTCTAAAGCCTCGCGCTCGTATTCGTAGCATGGCTGTCGCTGGCTGTGATGCGGCTATCATGGGTTATGGTCCGGTACCTGCGACCAACAAAGCCTTAAAGCGCGCTGGCATGAGCGTCGATGACATGCAAACCATCGAGCTAAACGAAGCCTTTGCTGCCCAAGGTCTATCTGTACTTAAAGCCTTGAACCTGACGGACAAGCAAGACATCGTCAACATCAATGGTGGCGCGATTGCACTGGGTCATCCACTAGGGTGTTCAGGTGCTCGTATCACGGTTACCTTGCTAAACGCTATGGAGCAGTCTGACACCGAGCTTGGCCTTGCAACCATGTGTATCGGCCTTGGCCAAGGTATCGCCACTGTGATTGAGCGTGTATAAGACTTTTAACGAGCAATGTTAGTCTGGTTTATTTAACAAAAACTCCAATCTCTATGATTGGGGTTTTTTTTATGGTTGCATGCTAAAAATTGTATGACAAACACGTGTTTATAACGTGTGCATAAGTTGTTAATAAAAATTATCTGCATTGACGCCCCTACAAATCTATGACTAAATAACAGTGAAGCGAACAAGCGTATGAAATGAATAAAACCTATAAGCCAGCACTATAATATAGCTATCATTGTCAGTCGTACAAGGAGTGTACTATGTCTACCATGATTACCGACCGCACGTATCGTATCGCTCGCGAAAATACCCAAGCGATGCTGATCGATGTCCAAGAGCGCCTTACCCCGCATATCTATGATCACGAAAATATCGTCAAAAAAACCGTGACACTGATTAAGGGGCTGCAGGCGCTTGATATCCCTATCATGCTCAACGAGCAGTATAAAAAAGGCCTTGGCGATACCTTGCCTGAAATTCGTGAGGTGCTTGCAGATAACAATGCCAAAAGCTTTGAAAAAGTGACCTTTAGTGCGTGTGATAACGATGAGTCATGGCACCATTTGGCGCAGCAAAACCGCAGTATTGTGTTACTGTTTGGGGCAGAGGCACATGTATGCGTCATGCAAACGGCGCTTGATTTGTTAGACAACGGTATGCAGCCGGTCATCATCGGAGACGCTGTCGGTTCGAGATTTCCGTATGATAAAAAACAAGCCATTCGCCGTATTCGCCGTGCAGGTGGAGTGATTAGCACGGTTGAGTCTATCTTGTTTGAGCTGTGCCGCAGTAGTAAAGATCCAGCGTTTAAAACCATCAGCAATTTGATCAAATAGCCTTTTGTCCAAATTGCTTTGTTTGTGCTGCCGCAAGTGTGTGGGTCAGATATAAAAATAGCGCTTGAGGCTATCAGCGCTATTTTTGCGTCTAGGGTCGGGTTTTGTACTAAAATGAGCGCTACATTTGCTGATTGCTTAAGAGAGAGCCATGCCATCCAACCATTCAATCCACCCGACACCTTCAAATGACAACCCCTTAACGGGTACTGCGCCTGCTGATCATATCGATATCGATGATGTGACGCATTTTTTATTAGAATTAGATGCGCTAAAGCGCGTCAATCGGCGCAGCTATGTCACCCAGACCACCCGCCGCGAAAACTCAGCTGAGCACTCTTGGCATTTGGCGATGGCGTGTTGGTCGATTGCTGACTTGTTTGCGCTAGACGTCAATCACGAGCAGCTGCTCAAGATGGCGCTGGTTCATGATTTGGGTGAGATTGATGCTGGTGATACTTTTTTATACGACAATACGCGTCATACGGCGCATATCGAGGAGCGTCAAGGCATGGCGCGCTTGCAAGCGGAGCGTGGCAATGGCATTGCTAACTTAGCAGCGGTCTGGGAAGCACAGGAGACAGGCGATAGCAAAGAAGCGCAGCTGCTACGGGTGGTGGATCGCTTATTGCCGTTTTTGCTCAACCTCAATACCAACGGGCAGACGTGGATTGAGCTGGGGGTGACGCGCTCGCAGGTGGCTGGCGCGCATGCCTTTATCAAAGACAGCTTTCCGCCTATTCATGACTGGCTGTCACAGCGTATCGACTATGCGACCAAGCAAGGCTGGCTAATCGATGCATGACCAATAAAATCGTTCGCTTGGGTCAGCTTGGGTCAGCTTGGGTCAGTTTGGTACGGCTAACGCTGGCCGCGGCACCTATCGGCAGCGGCGCAAAACTGGCACACGATGCCAAAAAAAATAGGCGTGCTGCGACCCTTCGATGCTGCCCAAAATCATCCCAGTAGCACTGTGCTTATTTTAGATTGATCAACTATGGTCACATAGATAGCCATTAAAAAACCCGGCCAAGCGTGATTATTCGCGCTTGACTGGGTTTTGTCTTAAAAAAACAGACAGATTATCTAGCGTTAGCCATACCCAATAGCTGTCCCATTTTTACCACACTATTGGCTTGCATGCTGTCTTGCCAGTCGGCTTCTGCGCCTTTTGGCAACACGACTATTGCTGTTGAACCTAAATAAAAACGTCCAAGCTCATCGCCTTTTTCAAGCTTCATGTCGTGCTCGGCCTCTTGAATATCGTCGGTACGGCTGATTTTGCCAGTGGCGACTGTCTCGATACCAGCGACGATCATCGCACCGACCATCACGACCGCAGCTTTGCCGTAGGCGGTATCAAACAGACACACCAAGCGCTCATTGCGCGCAAACAAATCAGGTATGTTGGCAGCCGTGGTGTTGTTGACAGAAAACAGCGTGCCCGGCACATAGCGGGTTTTGGTCAAGGTACCAGCAAACGGCATATGCACGCGGTGATAATTGCTGGGTGCCAGATAGACTGTGGCAAAACTGCCATCGGCAAAATAATGTCCATCTTCGCTATCGGCCAGCAGTTGGCCGATATCATAGTAGCGCCCTTTGGCTTGCAAAAGCTTATGATCGTCAATCTGACCGAGCTGCGAGATGATGCCGTCAGCTGGGCTGACAACCCCCTGCGGCGTGACGTCGATAGGGCGCGCGTCTGCTTTTAACTCGCGAGTAAAAAAGTCATTAAAGCTCTCATAAGCACCTAAGTTTTGGCGCTCATACTCATCCAAGCTGATATGATAGGCTTTTGCAAAGCTACGAATAAAGGTGCGCTTGACATAGGGGTGGCGACTGGCAGCCAAACGGCCAGCGACTTTACTGAGCTTTTGTTGCGGGACAAGCTGCTGCAAGGTGGTGAATACATTCATAATATGGCGACCAAAATAAAGGTGAGAGAGTAATAAATAGGCAAATAAATGATGATATTTTATCATGGACGGCCTAAGTTTGTATGAGCATAATTGGTAAGGGGAGCATAAATGAAAGCATTGATACAGCGGGTACATGGTGCGAGCGTCAGCGTCGATGGGGGTTGTGTCGGGCGTATCGAGCGCGGCGTGCTGGCATATATCGGCTTGGGGCCTGAAGACGACCTACAAACGGCCAAGCGAATGATTGATAAAATCCTTGGCTATCGTATTTTTGAAAACGACGATGACCCTACCAAATATGGCAAACTGGACAAAAATGTCCAGCAAGTCGCTGGCGGGCTGCTGCTGATATCACAGTTCACCCTGATGGCGAAGACCGACAAAGGCCGGCGTCCTGATTTTGGCGGTGCCATGCCACCAGAGGCAGCGCGCGTACTGTTTGCTCAGCTAGTCGACTATGCCAACAGTCAGCACCCTCAGGTATCGACGGGTCAGTTTGGCGCAGACATGCAGGTTGCGAGTATCAATGATGGGCCACTGAATTTTATATTAGACGTGAGCTAAAGCATCAAATGTGAATCATGATGGTGAGTGCCGTCTGTTTAAGGGAAGTGGCTTGGTCTATAGCAGCCGCTTAAATGACAAATGTCATCAAACTGTCACAATTACCGCGTTTAATAGGCAAGCAGTGGCGAGTGATTATCGCTCTTTTTTATACGTCTGTTTTGTCCCTTATCACTGAGAATACCCTATGTATAATGAGCAAATTTTGATTGTTGAAGACGAACCTGCAATCCGCGAGATGGTCGTAATGACGCTAGAGATGGCCGGTTTTGATAGCTTGCAGGCAACGGACGTATCAGAGGCGCACCAACAAGTGGTCGACCATCGGCCAGCGCTGATTTTGCTAGATTGGATGCTGCCTGGGGACAAAAGCGGCATTGATTTTTGTCGTATGCTCAAAAGTGATGAGCTACTCGCTGAGATACCCGTCATCATGCTGACAGCCAAAAGCGAAGAGGACAGCAAGGTGCACGGTCTGGATGCGGGTGCAGATGATTATATGACCAAGCCTTTTTCGACGCGCGAGCTGATCTCAAGGATCAAAGCGGTGTTGCGCCGTAGCAATGCTTTGAGCGCCGACAAGACTATTGAGATAGGCAAGTTAAGCCTCGACCCCAAAAGCCAGAGAGTCATGGCGTCTGGGCAAATCATCGATGTCGGACCGACTGAATATCGGTTGTTGGCGTTTTTTATGAGTCATCCTGAGCGTGCCTATACGCGCACCCAGCTGCTTGATCAAGTGTGGGGCGGCAATGTCTATATCGAAGACAGAACCATCGATGTGCATATCAAACGCCTACGCAAACTGCTGCGCCCTCATGACTGCGATAAGCTGATACAAACGGTGCGCGGTACTGGTTATCGCTTCTCAAGCGTTGTTGAGGCCAAGTGATCGGCGCTCATACTGTCAAAATAGCCGCCGCAATTCTGTTGCCAGTCCAGCTATAATCACCATAATTATCAGTAAGTGATTATCAGTAAGGGCTACTTAGCAGATAGAGATAATCATCATTATGATAACGAGATAACAAGTAGGGCAAAAAATAGGTCACGAAAAATGGATGAGTAACATAATGTCAAAGCAATGTATCGAACAAGATATCTCAGAGCCGATAGCGCTACAAAACACCACCGATCAATTAAAAAAAATAAGAAGTGCGCTGCGGGCGCTGCGCGATGCGGTGATTTTACTCAATGACAGTGATGGTCTGGAGTGGTGGAATCAGGCCGCTGAAGATTTACTATTATTGCAGGCAGCAGATAAAGGCCGATGTATTTTTGACTTTATTGACGCATCTGAGTTTCGTCAGTACTATCAAGCGCCGACGCTGGCTGACGAAGGTGTACATATAAAGTCATGGCGCGCGCCTGAGCGCTATTTAAAGTGTGAGCTGACCCCATTTGCCGACGAAAAGCTATTGATCATCTACGATGTGACGCGTCTGCATCATCTAGAAGAGATGCGCCGCGACTTTGTGGCCAACGTTTCGCATGAGCTGCGTACGCCGCTGACCGTGATGATGGGGTATTTAGAGAACTTTTCGGATCAGCCAGACATGCCGCCGCACTGGAAGCGCGGCTTTGAGCTGATGACCCAGCAGACAGCGCGCATGAATAGAATCGTCAATGATTTATTGCTGCTATCGCGTATCGAAATCGAAGAGACTCATGAGCTGCATTATATCGATATGATCAAGCTGCTGACTCATATCTATGATGATGCACAGGCCTACAATCAAGAGTACGGTCATAGCATCCATCTACAGATAGATACCTATGATGGGCTGTACGGCTCAGAGATATATCTGACCAGTGCCTTATCCAACCTGGTGATCAATGCGATTAAATACACGCCAAAAGGTGGCGATATCACCATCAGCTGGACCAAAACAGCAGAGGGTTGCCGTTTCGCCGTCGAGGACAATGGCATCGGTATTGCGCCGCAGCACATTGCCCGCCTGACAGAGCGTTTTTATCGTATCGACAAGGGTCGTAGCCGTGCCACAGGTGGCACAGGCTTAGGGCTGGCTATCGTCAAACACGTCTTATACCAGCATGAAACCAACCTACAAATCAAGTCGGTAGAAGGCAGCGGCTCGACATTTAGTGCGGTGTTTCCGCCAAATTACGTGCGCTCTGCGGCCATTAGCTGAGGTTTGATGGCTATTAATATAATATTTGATGGCTATTAGCCAATGTCAGATGGATACGCAAGCAATCGTCGTGCTTATCATGACAGGCTACCGGGCAGGCTCGGATTTTTGCAAAAGCGGGTAGGGGTTGACCGCATTGCCTTGGATATAAATCCCATAATGTAAGTGCGGCGGTGTGCCCTTGGCGATGCCGCTATCGCCGACATAGCCGATGATATCACCCGCATCGACCCAGTCATTGGGGGCGATATCGGCATACTCCTCTAAGTGCGCATAGTAGTGGCCAGCGCCGCCAGGACCGACGATGACCACCACACGCCCGCCTAGGGTGTTTTCGCCAACCTTACTGACGATGCCTGCTGTCGTCGCTTGTATCGGTGTGCCTCGCGCGGCAAATATATCGATCCCTTCGTGTGTGCGGCCTTGACTGCGCGCTGCGCCCCACGTGTCGCTTAGGTTTTGCTGAGGCAGTGGCGAGGGCAGGCTGTTTTCTGTTGGCAGATCTTGCTGCAATAAGCTGAGCTGTTGCCATTTGGCGATGACAAAGGATTGGGTTTGCTGGCTGATGCTGGGCCATAATCTGTCTAATACAAACAATAACATCAACAATACTGCTGCTCTAATCAGCAGTTTGAGCAGGCGGCGAAAAAACCTAGGCCGCGGTGGTGGATTGGGCCTTGGTGGTGGCTTGTTGCCATCGGCGATCATAGCGATCCTTTGTCAGTATGGTCATAGATATTATAAGAGACCTGCGCTAGCAGGTTTGTATCGCATTGTTATATCTGCTTGTTATCTTTGGCTTTTAGCCCCATAAACACAAGGCAGTCTATGGGATACCGTGCGTTGTTTGCGCTGGATAAAACAGACTGTTATCGATTATGGATACCCAACGCGCTACAGCGAGCTTTATGACTGATTGCCTCAATATACCAAGTCTGACTGATACTGCTTTGGTTATCGATACCGAAACCGATCAAGGCCGTGACCCAAGACCGATTCAGGTTGCTACCATCAACGTAGCGACGGGGTTTGAGTGGATGAAGTACTTTAATAGTGGCCGTGCCATCTCACCGGTGGTCATCAAAGTACACGGTATCACCGACGATGATGTGGCGGGTCTTGAGCGTTTTGATCTACAAGCGTTTGATTTGCCCACCTACCTCATCGGCCATAATGTGCGCTTTGACTGGCGCGTGATAGGCCGTCCGACTACCAAGCTGATCTGTACGGTGCGGCTCGCCCGTGTGGCCTTCCCAGAGTGGCGCTACTACGGTCAGTCTAAATGTATCGAGCAATTGCTGGGTAAGTCTGCAGCGAGTGAGCTGACCTGCGCCGCCCATGATGCGCTGGGTGACGCCCGTATGTGTTATTTGCTGTATCAAGCATGCTGCACGCGTCTACAAATCGCGCCGACAGACTTTGCTGCGGCTCATGCCATCGCCAATCAAGCCAATCCTGCCAGTAGGATGCCATTTGGCAAATATAAAGGCCGACTTATCACCGAATTGCCCATTGGCTATATCAAGTGGATGCTAGGTAATATTCATAATTTGCAGCCGTCGCTGTACTCTGCTCTACGCCAACGCGTCAAAGCAGAAGATGCGCAAAAAGATTGACGCATGCCTTAAAAAGCCATGCCCTAACACTGCTGCTCCAACCAGTCCACCGCCATTTGCCATAGTGCTGGGGCTTTTTCATGGGTGCGGCGACTAAAATAGCGCATATGACCGATATGACTTAAACCAAAATCTTGTGGGGTATAAAAACGCTTTTTGGCAGGCATCTTGGTAAACACACGTATCATGTCGTCTATATTGTCGCTGTTGGCGATATCATCGTCGCTAAACCCTAGCCACAAAGCGGGCATGCTAAGCTCATCGTAAAAATGAGTATGTATGCTGTGACCAAAGGCGGTTTTGATATAGCCTGCGCCATTGCACCACTCGCGCCACTGCCGAGCAACGCCGCGTGGTAATGGCTCGCCCATACCGATTTTATCCGCTGGTGTATAGCCTAATACCAAGTTACTAAGTGGAATAAAAGCATCCATAAAACCCATGGCCTTGAGCTTATAGGGCATGTCCATGTTTTTGATTTGCCCTGACGAGCAAGCGACATTGAATACAGACTGTACGGTCCGATAGTTTGGCATCAAGCCAATCAGCTGACCGCCGGCACTGTGACCGATGATGTGATATGTGGTATCGGCAAACTCATCTTGCAGGGCATCAAGCACGGCTGGCAGGTCGTGACGCCCCCAACTGATCAATGAGGCGTCACATTTGGACAGCTCGGTGCTTAACGACTCGCCGATACCTTCGTTGTCAAAGGTCACTACACCAAAACCGCAGGTAGTCAAATAAGTGGCAAAGTGGTGATAAAACTGACGTTTAATGCCAGTGGCAGGCGCTATCATGACCGCCGCTTTTATCGTATCTTGCGGGCGATATACTGTCGCGGCTAGCGGCTGATTGCGTTCAGTCATGATACTCAGGGCATCGGTTGTTATGACATGGCTGTCTGTTGGTAGGGGGTTTTGCGGTTCTTCCATGAGTCGGCCTTATGGTCTGATCTATAGTGTGGGGGCTGGCGTTTTGTGGTTATGGCGGCTACAAGGTTTGGGCAGCTCGGCTGGCTCTAACGGCGTGATGGTCAGTCCGTTATGAGGCTCTGATGCGCGGCTTTGATGATATCAAGCTCATGTAACAGCACCGCTTATGTTAAGATAAATGAGGGTAGGTGAGGCGGGCAATGATGACTTGTAAGTTCTATACGCTATGACTGGAGCGGCGCTTTGTCACATTTTTATTGTCATCTGTCAACTGAGCACTCACCTAAAAACAATAATATAAAAATTAAGGAAACACTATGCAAATGAAAATCAATAACGACACTTATGAAGTAATCACCAGTCAAGATATCACCAATATCGAAAAAGCCGTCGATAAATCCTCACTGACCATGCCACTGGTTGCGGTGTATTGTGGCTCGCGCCTAGGTAATCATGAAGTGTATGAGCAAGCCGCTCGCGAGCTGGGTCTTGCGCTGGCAAGAAACGGCATGGGTCTGGTCTATGGCGGTGCTAGCATCGGGCTGATGGGGGCGGTGGCGGATGAGGTCGTCAACGGCGGCGCTCAAGCGGTCGGTGTGATTCCAACCTTTATGCTCAAACACGAAATCGCTCACAATCAGTTGACGCGCCTACATTTGACCGACACCATGCACACGCGCAAAACCGTCATGGCAGAGTATGCCGATGCTTTTATCACCTTACCAGGTGGGCTTGGCACGCTCGAGGAGATCATGGAGATTGCCACGTGGCGTCAGCTTTATCAGCACGAAAAACCCATGATTATTCTGAATATCAATGGGTTTTATGACCGAATGATAGATCACTTAGCCTATACCGCTGAGCAAGGATTTATGAAGCAAGAAGATTTGGCGCGTCTGGTGGTATGTAATACCATCGGTGAAGCGATTGAGATGCTAAAGACTGTGGTCACCATCGACGATGCTGTCGATACCGAAAAAATGGCGGGTAGCGAAAGCTAAAATGTGCAAAGACTCAAAGACTGCCAAATCCAGAGATTAAAGCTCTCAGAGAGCAAGACGCTCAGAGGGCAAAAAGCGCAGGCTATCCAATAACGGTGGTCTGCGCTTTTTTTATTGAATTATTGAGTGGGGGTTTTGCTTCGTCTGCGCTGTGAGCGGGATAGAAGCAAAAATAAGCCAAGATCAGCGATGCCTCATAAGCTGGACAGTATGGCCTCACGGATACCATGGTTTACTCCCGCCATGGCCACTGGAAAACCGCGCTGCTCAGCCAGCTCGCGAGCCACACTATCGATGGTTAAGCTATCGTTGTGCGCCAGATATGGCCATTTATGAGCATAGCGGTGACGGTTTGCGGGCGTATCTGTTGTCACCAAACCCAGCTCAGCCAGCTCATTGACGATTTGATCCGCTGCAATCAAGGTCGAGGAGGCTTTGACGTTTTCTGCACGGGCATAGCGGATATCAGCGTACAAGCTGACGTCAGCGACGCGCAAAGTATCGTCTTCTCCAGGGATTTGCTGCCCACCATACAGGGCATTGCCAACGCTACGAGCACTATGAAAGGTCGGTACAAACTGCGCCACATAATCGATGGCTTGTTGGCTACGCGCTTGTAGCGGCGCTTTGTCCCAGCCATCCTCGATGTAGTGTACGTACTGCTGCGGTAGCTTGGGCTGGGCGCTGTCAGTATTCGACGCCACCAACCCATCATCAAACAAAGTAATGGCATGACTCATGCCATGAATCTGAAAGTAACCATCAGGATAAGGCGTCAGCTGTGCCATTCCCTCAGGGGTGCCGCGATTGCCATAGACGATGATCTCGGGTATCTGACCACCAGCTTCGCCCCAGTGGGTGATATAGGAGGACTTAAATTCGACCATACGGGTGACGGAGACACCGACCATATCATCGATGACCCCTGTACGAAATCCGCACGCATTGATCAGGTAGTCGACCTCGATCGCGTCTTCTTGCACCGCCTCTGTAGAGCTGCTTGCTGATTGGTAGTCGATGCGCCATTTGGTCACATGGTGATCGGCGTTTGTACAGTTTTCACAATCGACGGGCATGACCTGTGTCACCGTGGTATCGGTAAACACATGAGCGTGCTCATACTCTGCCAATGCTAGCTGTGCTGACGCGGCAAGGCGAAAGATATTCCAGCCGTACTCTTGGACGACGATAAGCGGGAACTTGACTTTGTTTAAATCCAGATACTTGGCAACTGGTATCATCCACTCATCGACTGTGCGAGGGATGGCGACTTGCTCACGCTCGGCCAGCGCCAGCAACTGCTCATGGTTATAGAGCTGATAGTAGTCCTCAGGCTCGCCCAAGACTTTATTGTTTGGGTCCTGCGCAATCAGCTCGCGATAGGCGTCTGTCAAAATATCAAGGCGTGGTAACAAATCCTCAGGCAAGCCTTCATCGCGTGTCGGGACGGCGAACACGGTAGGGCGCACATCGATGGTATAAGGGTATAAGCGCAAAATATCGATACACTGCTTGAGTAAGGCGACGCAGTCTTCATCAGGGATTTCGCGATACAAGTTGCCGCCGGCATGCAAGTGGCACATTGGTGGGCCGTCGATGAGAGATTGTTTTTTTTCAAACACATACGTCTCAAGCCCCAATGCAGCCAAGCGAATGGCAATCGTCGCGCCTGCCGTGCCGCCGCCTAAGATACCCACACGCTTTGCCGGTCGCGGCATGTCCGCCGTCTTCGCCGATGCTGCATCAGTGGCTGTATTGGCTGGTATGCCGCTATGGCTAGAGTTGGTGTTGTGATAAACGGATTGCGTCATTGTCGTTGTCATATCCTTGATAGCCTGAGCCGCGCTTAGGCTGCACTTATTGATTATAGGGTCGGTCGCTTTTAATATGCGTGCGCCTATCGCCAACTTCAACATCTTATCGTCATTGTTAGTCAATGCTGATCATTCGTATAAAGCTGTTTTAATATAGGGGATATTTTACGAAAGTTGAGGCGAGCATAAGATGACAAATACGTAAGTACATGCATGAGTTTTGTCAGTAGAGCCGAGAGCATGACAACCCATAGGCTGTATAAAGCGACAAGGCGCCGTGGTATAAAAGGTAGGCAGTCTGGTGGTTTTAGAATAAAAATTAGCCAAAACGATAAGGGGTGACCGCTGCAAGTAGCGTTGATGTTTGTAAAATAATCCGGCTTTTGTAACAGTATATATTGAGACAAACGCCGCGTTTTTAGCCTGCGCTATATAGTGAATAAACCTTAAAACAGCGACAGCGCTACTGGTCTTCACTTTTTTTATTTGACAGCAATGTGTCTTATCTTTATCCATATTTTTAGAATGAAGATACGCCCTAGTCAAGAACAGCCATGATGGTGGCTGCTTTTTGTGTTGGCTTATGACGGTTAGGGTGATGGTGATTCAGATGATGGTCGTATAAAAGACGAATGTGAAGGGCGCTCTATATATCTGCGAGCGCTTCAGCTGGTACGGTTTTTACCGCACGCACGGTAGTGGCAGGTTTTCTATATAAGGGGAAAAAGTCTGAATGTGACTCGTCTGGGGTCAGTCTACGCGCGGCTACCAGCTTGGCATACTTGTCTGGATTGATGATGAGCCTATAGGTCTTAAACAGCAACTCTTGTGAGCTAAAGCCTTTTTTGTACTCGTATAAAGAATCCAGCGCCCCGCCCACACCGCCGCCTAAGTGGAGAATTTGATAGTTATTTTCTCTACCCCAATTGCGGGCGGTATGGGTAATTAGCTTGGAGGGCTGCAGATGAGAGTAGGCACCGCACGTGCCGCCGAGGTGAAACTGCATGATGCCAGACTCTCGGCAGAGGGTATAAATAGCAGACGCAATCGGCGTATCGTCTTGATAGGCGGTGATGAGTAGTATCCGCTCTTGTAGGTTTTCTAGCAGATTAAAAAAGTAATCGTCATCAAAAAAGTAGTATTGATCGGCCTGCACATGCGCCATGGTTTCTTTATAAATGGTAGAAAACACCAGCGCACTGGCTTTGGTCAGCCGCTCAATTTTGGTCACGACATTGTGCTTGATGGCTTTTTTGATGCCTCGGCGATGACGGTTTTGCGTCTCGCTCCAGTGCGCGGCCTCAGACTGACTCAGATCAGACATCAGCGTAAGACCATGAGTCAAAGCCTTACCAACCGTCGGTATCCAGTCTTTATTGATAATAGGGTGCAGGCGCATAAATAACGACACGCAGCCTTTAGCAAAAAGCCGCTCTTTCACTGCCTGCAGCATATAATCTGCCTCCGCATCACTAAGCGACTTGTCCATCAGTGGGCCACCATAGCCGTAAGTGGTGGTTGCATCCCAGTATGCCGAGTCTATTTCACGGATGATAATGGGCAAAAAAAGCTGTTTGTTTTTATAGGTGGCCATCAGTCCCATCGGCGTACCTTTATCGACTATCGCCGAAGCCGTCACCCAGCCCGATAAATGATATATATCAAAATGACAGTGTTTTATCTTTTTGTCCCACTGTTGATCGATATTAAGAAAGTCTATCTGTACGGTATCCATCCTTCTGCTCCCTCAGAGGTTTGCCTTTATATTCATAAACCCGTATATATGAATATACCAACAAACCAAGGGGTAAACAAGAAGAGAAAGGCTTTTATGTAATATATTGAATATAGAAGGCTGAGCACAGGTTTTTAATTTAGTAGGGATCGGCGTAAAAGCGCCAGCACGGCTCTAGTGTGGGTAAAAGATGCCGCGCAAAGTTGGGACACGCTCTTGCATCAAATGCCAAAAACCGTTAAAATCGCGGTTTGATTTTCCCGCTGGGGAAAGGCTAAGTGAACAGAGGCGTGGTGTTGGGTGCTGGAATAAGCCAGTGATGCAGTTGCCACTCTTAGACATGTCCTTAGTGCCTCAGTTACGTATGCCAGCATGTGTTTGATTGCTCATCAAGCCGCCTGATACATACATCGGACATAGAGAGATTATTATGCGTAAAGATATCCATCCTAACTACCAAGAAGTTTTGTTTCACGACACCAACGCTGATGTGTTTTTCTTGACTCGCTCAACGGTCAGCACAAAAGCCACTCGTGAGTACGAAGGTAAAGAATACCCATACTTCCCACTTGATATCTCAAGTGCATCGCACCCATTCTATACAGGCGAGCAGCGTAAAACCTCTACTGAAGGCCGTGTTGCTAGCTTTAACAAACGCTTTGGTGCATTCGGTGGCCGTAGCAAAAAAGCGGCTGACTCTGCTGAGTAATATGCGCTTATCGCGTCATGTTATATGGCGCAGTATAAAAAAACCGCTGATCATTCAGCGGTTTTTTTATGTCAAATCAGCCAGCATCTGTTAGCGCTCAAGGAGCTGTGCGATTAGTGCTGCCAGCTGCTGCGCCCACAAGCCATAAGTCAAGCTGCTGGGGTGAAAGCCATCACTGGCAAACATCGCCGCGCTATCAATGGAGCCGCTGCCGCTGTGCATTTCGGCCATCATCGCAAAGTCAGCCGCCATGTAGTGTACACCGCCCTGAGCCTGACACACGTTTTGTAATACCTTATCGAGCGCCATGGCTTTGGCACCGATAAAGGCGTTGAGCGGCGCGGGTAATGCTGGCATTTGCGCCATCGGCGGTAGGCTAGAGAAGACAATCTTGCGCGCGCCAAACTTGCGCTGAGCAATGGCGATGATCTGCTCGAGTTGCTGTTGCCACTGGTCGGGGGAGACGTTTGCTGTGGTGTCATTGACCCCGACGCTCAAAACCATGATATCAACAGGCTGGCTGGGCGCAGACAGCACATACAATCGCCGCAAAATATCAAAGCTGGTGTGCCCCGTCATCGCCTGCAACGACCAGACAATCTCAGCAAACTGGCTATGAATAATTGGCTGTTGCTGCAGAATGGGGATTAGCTTGCCTGCCAGCGCTTCTTGCTGTGTCAACGTCCCGACCCCTGCTGCTGCGGAGTCGCCGACGATCATCAACTGTAGGGCAGGCTTCGATGCTTGGGCGGGCATCTTAGTCGCTGATACTAGAGTGACCCGGCCGCATCTCTCACCGGTAGGCTCAGGGAGGCGTACCGTATCACGTTTGACCTTGATACCTTGGTACAGATAAATTGGCGCAAGCAGCATATCTTTTTTGGATAAATTTAGAGAAGCTACCATCCTGCACGCTCCCGAATAGTAGTCAGGCTGTCGTCGATCAACAGCTTACCATCGACATACACATCGCGTAGTAGGTTGTCAGCAGTCGATAAGTCGTCGAGCTTGATGGTTTTTGGTTGGCCTTGGGTCTGATTGATCAACGCCAAGCGGCCTTTTTTTGAGCGTTTTGAGCGGCTGGTCACAGGATCCTTATAGATATCCTTCCAAACGCCATCGATACAAATGGCGCTGGCTTTCATCGCCCAGCTCATGGTGTCGCGGTTGACTTGCTGCAATAATCCGCCGCCCATCCCAAAGGTGATGTTATCCGCGCTAAACCCAGCCTTTAGCACCACATCGATGATGCTGCCCAAAGTGTTTGGGCTGATGCCATCGCCTTGGATGATACGCACATAATCTGGCAATACCTTATAGCCTTTACTATTGATGGTGGTGCCAAACTTCACAGCCAAGCGCTCTAAAGCTTCGCGTACCACTTTGGCAGGCTCGCCGCTATCTGGTCTGATGACCAGCGTGCCGCCCATGTTTTTGACCTCGTCTTTGAGGCGGCCGCCCCAGATATTATCTATGGCGTTCCATAAATCATAGCTGTCAGAGACCACAGAGATGCTTTTGCCCGCGCCGCCAAACTGCGTAAGCATATTGGCAAAGGCGGCTGTCTCGCTGTCGCGGCCCCAAGCGGTCATGGTACTGTGCTCGGCGGCCGGAATCGAAAACGCTGGCATGTCTTTATCCATCCGATACCAACGGCTGGCGGCGACCAGCGCCGTCATCGAGTCGGTCCCTGCAAAGTTTACTAAATGCGCCAAACTGCCTAAAGCGACTGATTCTTGGCTAGAAGCACCGCGCGCGCCAAAATCATGCAGCCGAAACGTAAGCGAGTCGCTATTGTCGGCAGATTTTTCTAGGGCCTGACGAATGATGCCTTTACAGTAATGCGAGACGCTAGCGACGGTGGAGGGGTACCAAATAGCGCGTAGCAGTGCGGTCTCGATATAGCTTGGTAGCCAATAAAACTCAGGATCGGTATTGATGACTTGGCAGACGACGTTTGAGACAGGGACGATGCTGCCTTCAGGGACGGCCTCGATACGTAGTGGCAGGTAGCCACCGTGTTTATCGACCAAACGCTCCCAGCCTGCACGGTTAAAGGTCAAGCCATGCGCTTGAATGACCATTTCAGCTTCATCGATATCTTGATGGGTGATAGGGGTGCTGAGGTACTCTTTGATAAAAGCTTGCAGACCAAAAAACACCACGTCGTAGTCGCCTTTACGCGCCTCAATGTAGCTTGACAGATACTCACTACCGCTTGGGTATTGCACCCAATGTGAGGTCTTGTAGCTGTCGCTATTTAAGATTAAGTTACTCAGATTGCCAGTGTACATCACAGAACTCCTCTGCGTTGAGATGCCGCGGCTGCCTTGATATATGACAGCTGCGGCGGTGAGCCGTTACCGTCTATCGGTGCCGGCATAAAAACGTTACTTAGCCTGTTTTTTAATAAAATAATCATAAAGACTCAGTGCGCTGTTTGCCAATTATAGCCCTACCATTTTGGTAATGATCGCATAGTGGTCTTCAAACATCATGGTGGCGTCCAGCTCAGCCAGCGGTAGCCAAAAAGCCTTGGCCGCATCGTCGCCGCCTTTGACTTTGGGCAAGCCTTTTGGGTCGTTTTTTAGCTGAAAATAAAACGCTTGGGTAATCGTACGACCGCGCGCGGAGCGGTACGGATCATCAAAGGTATGCTGACTATGGCAAGAGCCGCGTAATACTGGCTCAGGGACTTTGAGCCGTGTCTCCTCGCGTAGCTCACGGATACAGGCATCAAACAAGGTCTCTTTTGGGTTCACAAACCCACCGGGCAACGCCCAAAGCCCACGTCCTGGCATGCTGCGGCGCTCTACCAATAAGATATGGCCTGATTGTACAATCAGCGCATCAGCAGTCATAAAGGTGGGCGGATAGGGCGCAGCCTGCCATTGTCTTTTATATTTATCGATAAAATCGGCTTCTTCGTGCAGCTGTTGATAGTCTTCGGTTTTTTTGAAATCATCGAGCACGTGACGGGTGGACTCAGGCGTACGCTCAGGTGTTGGCGTCGCCCCCATCAGATAGCTGTCGCGGATAGGTGTGGCTGATAGGTTGTGATAATTGGGAACAGAGACAGAGTCCCAGTTGGGAAACAGTGATAGATAATACGACGAGCTGTCTTTTGAGTGGCCTATCAGGCCGATATCACTTTGCAAATCACCGGTGACAGATTTGACGCCGGCTTGTACGTATTGAAGCCAGCGCGTGTCATTATATAGTGCATCATCTAACCCCACGCAGTGGATGCGCGCGGCATCAGCAGATGAGTACGCGCCCTTAATCATCGCGGCACGCTCAGCGACGCTAAAAGGATTGCGTAGGCTGCGTGGTAGGTTGGCTGAGCCAATCAGCATAATCACTTCATCAGCGCGCTGTAGCGCCTCGTCGACGACCGCTTTATGCCCTCGATGAAAAGGCTGAAAACGTCCGATAAAGACCAGATAACGATAGTGTCTGCGCTTATCTGTTTGCTGCTCTACTGAATCACCCATATGTGCCACTGTCCTGCCATTGATATGTCGTTAATAAAAATAAAGGCTAAAAACCATGCTGCCAATACTGACACAGCAGCAGCGCCACTGACAAGTGCAAAGATGTTTTATACCGTGTATGGGTTTGCTGGGTATGGGTTTGCTGATTTACCAAAAAAGGAGCGAGCAGGCGCTAACGCCTTTACGGTGGTGATCATCTGGCGCTATAACGATCAAGTCATCTGGCGTGCTGTTCGATCCAAGCGGCGACCGTTGGCCAAATCTCTGTCGCTGCATGACGGCTAATCATAATGCGGCTATGGGTATAATCGTCCAAATCACCACGGCTGCGCGCGTACTCTCGAAAGACATTGGTAGCGTTATTATTAGTAGAGGTGGGGGCAGAAGAAGGGCTGCTATTAGTAGCACGGTTAAAGGCATCAAAAAACCGCCGACAGCCAGCGGTTGGGGAGATGAAGTTATCACCCTTGGCACTGATGGCATAGATAGGTATCGTAACCATCGGCATGTGCTGTCGATAATCAAAAGGGGCATTGTCGGCAGTCTGTTTGCGGCTGCTATTAAAGTTTTGTTGTAAGTTCCAATCAAACCACTGGTTCATGGTGTGATAGCTTTCGTTGATCGGCCCCAGTTTGAGCTTTTTGGCAGGGATATAACCGACCGCTTTTGTCACAAGCTTGGCGGCAAGTATTTTGGCGTAGCTGATAGGGCTGGCGGCCGCCCCAAACGCTTGACAGGCAAACATAGTGGCGCTGTTGATTTTATCGATATAATCTGGATATTGAATCAAAAACATCGTCAAGCCCACGCCGCCGCCGCTATGGGTGACGCAGTGCAGATTATTGAGTTGTAATTCATCAAAAAAGTAGCGAAAAGTCGCCTCATAATCATAGGTTGCGACGGTCTCAAAATCAAACGCCTCTTTAGGCGCTGGGCTGTCGCCATGGCCGCGCCACTCCATGATGTAGCACTGATGGCCTAGACCGGCCAGATACTCGGCGATTTTTAGACAGGTTTGTTTGTCTGAAAAGGTGCCATGAGTCAAAAATATATTTTGTGCCTTGACGCTTGTGTCAGGGGCGCAAGGTGCGCCAGCCGTTGCGTCTGCGTGTTGTTTGATACTGTTTGCTACCCGCCAAACGGCTATTTGCTCGCCGTCCTTGGTCGTCACGAGATGCCGCGTCCGTGTCATCATAAAGCGCTCTTTTACCCTCAGTTTTTATCACAATATCCCTATAACTGCCGCTTAGTTATACCATAATTGATGAGTCTTTGATGGCCGTTTTGTGACCAACTGAGCCAAATGAGTATATGAATGAAGCAAATTGAGCGATAAAGGATAAAGGTGTCAGAAATAAGGCGCTAGGAATTAGAGCATCAAGAATTAGAGCATCAGAGGTCAAAGCGTCAAGCGTTGAGCAACAACCACGGAGGTGCTGCTTGATAAATATGAGAGTCGTCTTTATATAAAGGAGAGCATATCAACGATCAGACCCAGGGCAAGGCTATCTGCAAGCGGTGTTAATTCACAGTGGGGCAGTCGGAATTGTCGCCTGAATACGCTATAATAATGAGTATAAATGCCACAAAGCCTTGGTGGGCGTGAGCAACCCGTGACAGACACGCCCATCAGATGATAAATCGGTGCAGTTGGTACCCCCTTATCGTTACACACTCTACATTCACGACACAGTAGCCACGACAGGTATCGCGTTTGTGTCATAACACATAGGAAACATTATGAGTGAGCACAATCAAGCTGCTAATCAGTTGGATCAGTCAGCAGACTATGAGTCAGCGCTAGATACTGAGCAAGCGGACGTAAAAAGTAACATCACTATCACAGAGTCGGCGCAAGGTTATTTGGCTGATTTGTTGGCCAAGCAAGACACCGACGGTATCGGTGTCCGTATTTTTGTTGAGCATCCAGGTACGCCGCGCGCCGAGTGCTGCATGGCGTACAATCAGCCAGGCGAAGAAGACAGCGCGGATTTGGTGCTCACGTATGACGATTTTTCTGCGTTTATCGAGGCGGCTTCAGTGCCGTACTTAGAAGATGCGGTGATTGATTATAATAAAGACCGTTTTGGTGGGCAGCTCACCTTCCGTGCGCCAAACTCAAAAGTACCAAAGGTCGGTGCTGATGCCAGTGTCGAAGAGCGTATCAACTATATCTTGCAATCAGAGATTAACCCAGGCTTGGCCGCGCACGGCGGTATGGTGGACTTGCTAGAGCTGATCGACGAAGAAGGCGTTGGTCTGACAGCCGTGCTAAAGTTCGGTGGTGGCTGTCAGGGCTGCTCAGCGGTGGATATGACTTTGCGCCAAGGTGTCGAAGTCCAGCTTAAGCAGCAAATTCCTGAGCTGACGCAAGTGGTTGACGAAACCGACCACAGTCGTACTGAAAATGCGTATTATAAATAATCGGCGCGGCAAAGTCGCTCAAACCATTCAGCTTAGACAACGCTACTTAAGTCTTAAATAAAGCTACTTAGATCAAATAGTATGGTCGCTTATGAATTTTTGTCATTAAGAGATGAATGATTTGCTATTCTTTTCATAAAGAAGTTGAGTTATGATTAACTCAGCTTTTTTTATGCCTGTCGTTTTTGTAGACGGCGTTTAGCGACAGCGGCGTGAAGATAACGATTTGACATTTTTTATCATGATATCCTTATTGAATCATAAATACCTACATAGGAGCACAGTATGAGTGACGGACAACCAGACCAGCAAAACCAGAATACACCGCGTCTTGAAACCTTGGCCATCCATGCCGGATACCAAGTTGAGCCAACGACTAAAGCGGTCGCCGTACCCATTTATCACACCAGCTCATACGCGTTTGACAACACCCAGCACGGTGCTGACTTATTTGATCTCAAGGTTGCAGGCAATATCTATACCCGTATCATGAACCCAACCAATGCGGTACTAGAAGAGCGGGTGGCTGCATTAGAAGGCGGTATCGGGGCGCTGGCGGTGGCGTCAGGCATGGCGGCCATCACGTATGCCATTCAGACGATTTGTGAAGCGGGTGATAATATCGTTGCGGTATCGACACTATATGGCGGTACTTATAACTTGTTTGCCCATGCGCTACCGCGTCAAGGCATCGAAGTACGTTTTTTTGACCACAAAGAGCCAGAAGCAATTCGCGATCTTATCGATGATAAGACCAAGATGGTGTTTGCTGAGAGTATCGGCAATCCGCTGGGCAATATCGTAGATATCCAAGCGCTAAGTGATATCGCTCACGAGTATGGCGTGCCTGTGGTAATCGATAGTACGGTTGCGACGCCTGCGCTCTGCCGCCCGTTTGAGTTTGGCGCGGATATTGTCATTCATTCATTGACCAAGTACATGAGCGGTACGGGCACCTCGATCGGCGGCGCGATTGTCGATAGTGGGACGTTCCCTTGGGGCGACTATCCTGAGCGTTTCCCGCTGCTCAATACTCCAGATGAGAGCTATCATGGTGTCAATTTTGTCAAAGACGTCGGCGCTGCAGCGTTTATCGCTCGTGCCCGTGTGGCACCGCTACGCAATACTGGGGCGGCAATCAGCCCATTAAATGCTTTTGGTATTTTGCAAGGTATGGAGACGCTCAGCCTACGTATGGAGCGCCATGTACAAAATGCCCAGGCCGTCGCTGAGTATCTGCGCGACCATGACAAAGTCGCGTGGGTTAAGTACGCAGGTCTATCGGACCATCCTGAGCACGAGCTGGCCAAAAAATATATGAAAGGCACGCCTTCTGCTATTTTAACCTTTGGGGTAAAAGGCGGGCTGGAGGCTGGCGCCCGCTTTATCGATGCGCTGCAGATGATCACGCGCTTGGTCAATATCGGTGATGCCAAATCGTTGGCGTGTCACCCAGCGACCACCACCCATCGCCAGCTCAATGAGCAAGAGCTTGCCAACGCTGGGGTCAGTGCTGACATGGTGCGTCTCTCTATCGGTATCGAGCATATCGACGACATCAAAGCCGATCTGGCACAAGCATTGGCTGCGGCTTAATATCGTCATACTGGCCATACCCGTACGCTATTTATACTGTCTCGTCCTAAAATAGATTGATAGTTTTTTTGCTAAGTCAGATACCTTATGTATCTGGCTTTTTTACATTAAGCA
>NZ_MRYB01000160.1:0-321 GCF_001921755.1 Psychrobacter sp. Rd 27.2
TGGGGCGCGATAACGAGGTTCGAGCAAAACTTACTAGGAGGCAGTCAATACAATCAAAACTACATTGCGACCTTAAATTACAATAGAAAAATATCTAAAAAATTACAGATTTCCGGTAGTTTTTCGCACTCACAGAAGCGTTATGAAGAAAATGATTTAGCTGAGTACTATGATGGTCATTCTAACAGCACCGCATGGATTGTACTCTATCAACCGAAACCTAGATGGCTGGTTTATGCGGGCTCTGATGCTATGCGCGATAGTTTAGCCGATGAAGCTGAATCATCAGATCGGTACGGTATACGTGGAGGCCTGGTTTAT
>NZ_MRYB01000161.1:0-319 GCF_001921755.1 Psychrobacter sp. Rd 27.2
ACGCCTGATAAATTACTATTTCAAGCAGTGAAGTCGGTTATCACTCCTGGTGGCAGCACCGAAGTGGTAGCGACAGTCAAAGATAAAAACGATGTACCTGTAGAAGGTCAGACGGTAGTCTTTAGTCGTTCGGCGGACTCATCAGCAGGTCGATTATCGGCTGCAACAGCGGTGACGAATAGTAGAGGTGAGGCGCGTGTTGTCTATACAGCCAATGCCAGTACTCCTATTAATAAGGTAGTTATCAATGCTCGACTACTCGATGATAAGTTTAATATTCCTGCTAAAACGACAACTATTACTGAATAAAAAGAAGCGG
>NZ_MRYB01000162.1:0-317 GCF_001921755.1 Psychrobacter sp. Rd 27.2
CAGGACTTTGTGCTTTCCTACTACCGAGGCCAAGCCAGTCTGAAGAGCTTTGATTAGCCTCACCATAAGGCCGTACTCTAAAATCATCTCTAAAGATTTTGATCCCACTAAACGAGTCCAGCCAGTCTTTTCGTCGACTTGAACTAATGCTTTTATTAAAAAAACGCTTAGCATCAGGAGAGCTAAGCGTTTTCTTCATAAAAAATAACGTAAACTCAAATGTACCAATATCATCAAATACATTGTCGTTATCAGCACTAGCATATCAGGGTAACAACTCTCCAAAAGTTCTTGTAGTTTCCCATACTCCTCTTTCA
>NZ_MRYB01000163.1:0-314 GCF_001921755.1 Psychrobacter sp. Rd 27.2
TCTCAGCGATTTGCTGGATAACGACGGCAGCAAGACGGAGAGTACCCTGAAGGGGCTGCTCTCTGTGTTCCAGGACAACGAAGGGGTGCACCTGCAGGTCAAGGAGAACAGTGCGGCGCCTGTGACTCAGGAGATAGTGCTGACGAACCACACCTTCGACACCCTGACCGGTGGCTCTGGCACCACGGCCACTCAGGTGATCGACTTCATGTTGCAAAACAACATGCTGGATATCGACAAGTAAGTCGGATTCGGACCTAGCAAAAAGCGGCAGAGCAATCTGCCGCTTTTTTTATAGGCCTGTTTTATGGGGA
>NZ_MRYB01000164.1:0-312 GCF_001921755.1 Psychrobacter sp. Rd 27.2
GGTCAAAGCGATATTAAGGATAACCTAAACACTTACGTGCAATCCTTCTCTAAAGATGCGCGTGAGATATTTGAGCACTTTAAATTTGAAGAGTTTGTCGGTCAATTGGCTGATGCCAACCTGCTATATAAAGTGGTGCGGATGTTTGCCACTACGGATCTTAGCCCTGAGGCGATCTCTAACCATGAAATGGGCTTTGTGTTTGAAGAGCTGATTCGCCGCTTTGCTGAAAGTTCTAACGAGACCGCAGGGGAGCATTTTACCCCGCGTGATATCGTTCGTCTGACAACCTCACTGGTATTTATGGAAGAT
>NZ_MRYB01000165.1:0-312 GCF_001921755.1 Psychrobacter sp. Rd 27.2
ATTAAAGAGGTTCAAGATGCCCTTAAGGGCAGTAAAGCCCCAGCTATTGTAAAACTAGAGCTGTTGCAGCAGGAGTTTACTCAACCTAATGCTACGCGTCTTTTAGGATGGGTCAATAGCTTGTTGAGTGATAGTAATAACAGGTTAGATACCATTAGTAAATATCTGGGATGTATTGGTCGGGATTGGCTGATGCTAACAATGGATGAGAATCTTGATGAATGGTCTGGTGAGGACTTTGAAGCTGTATATGAGGAGATCATTCAAAGTAAGATTAAGGATGGAAGAAAGCGGTCTATTTTGAACAAAAAC
>NZ_MRYB01000166.1:0-311 GCF_001921755.1 Psychrobacter sp. Rd 27.2
ATAAACATATCTATTTGGTTACATGGTGCAGAGGTACAAAGCTGGAAGAGAAGAGAGTTTGACTTTAAAGGATTAACTAATAGTGAAACGGATAAGAAGAAAAGGCTTGCTGATAATAGAGTTAAGTTTTGGCAAAACCTTATAAAGAAGGATTTAAATAATAGAATCAAACTCATATTTGTTTCAAATACATTTTTAAAAGAGGTTGAGTCTGATCTAGGTTTCGATATTCCAAATGAAAATAAATTAGTTATACATAATTATGTAGATAGCAATCTCTTTAGATACTCTGAGAAAAAAGCTGAGGATAG
>NZ_MRYB01000167.1:0-310 GCF_001921755.1 Psychrobacter sp. Rd 27.2
CGCACGATGGTATCAACACTAAGGTAAAAAGTAAGCGCGATAAAGGTGTTATTACAGGACTATCTGCTGAATATCTCAGTGACGATGGTCAAAAAATGACTTTATTGGCACTATTTTGGACGACTGTCGCTAGTAACTCGTTAAGTGATGTGAAAAGACTGTATGTCGTCGCTCAAAAACAGTTGCCACTGTCAGAGGTCTTAGATCAGTTTGCTCAAGGCAATGTCCGTAAATTAAAACAATGGTTAAGCATGCAGCCAGAAGTAACTTGCTGTGATGATAGTTTTGGCGACTATCAAGAGCTGTACCG
>NZ_MRYB01000168.1:0-309 GCF_001921755.1 Psychrobacter sp. Rd 27.2
AAGTTGGTTTAGTTGTTGAAAATATCGTAGAAATGAATTGCAGAGCTTTAATGACTAAAAAAAGTCTTGATGATTATGTTCGAAGGGTAACCAATACTCTTTATCCTTTATAGTAATCATAATCATTCTATTGTCATTTTTCTCTATAGATATAGTTTTCAAATCCTTCAGGTGCACCTTTAAATTGTGAAAATAAGCTAAACCTAACTGATACCACAAAAGCTCATCATTTTTCGATAAATTGGCTTTATTGGCCAGCTTCATAATCTGTTTTTCAAGTTGTTTACTAGGGCGTGTCCCTAATTCAGT
>NZ_MRYB01000169.1:0-307 GCF_001921755.1 Psychrobacter sp. Rd 27.2
AACTCTGTGAGAACCTCCCACATTTGTTTATCCATCAAATGGACGAACACATGCTTCACTTGCCCCGAATTCAACACTTCTCTGAGATTGCTATTATTACCATTAAAAACATCTATGGATTCAAACTCTCTAAACGCCTCACCAGACTTTGTATTAATGATTTTAAACATATCTGGATAAAAACCATTATCTTTATAAGCTCTTAACCGACTATGTAAAAAACCATATTTATACAAGTCATCATATGCAGGGTATTGTTTAGCTAGAATTAACGTATCACTTTTACATACTAAAGAGTTTATTGCTT